>NZ_QRTA01000003.1:0-207409 GCF_003457875.1 Collinsella sp. AF28-5AC
TGCGGAAACGCGGGGCCCGTTCAGGCTGTTGCGTTGAGATTGAAAATCAACCCCTTATATGTAACAATCATACCGGCTTCCTAACGTTCAGAATGGTTTCTACTGTCTGCTGCGGTGTTTGGTTGGAATTGTCCAGCCAAAAGCCGATCCGTGGTGTTGTCTGCATTTTACTAAATACAAATTCAATGTATACAGAAAGAAATATATAAGGAGTGGGAGGGATTCCGCCGTAGTCGGCATTGTAGGAAAATCCAAAAGTTTAGATTTTCTCAAAATGCTTATCTTTTGGTCTTTGGTTCGGAATAGTGTAGTGCTGGCGGTCTATCTATTGTTTTCGGTTGCTTGCTTCTTTACCGTACATGAGCATTTAAGCACGGGTGATATTGTGCTTGATTTTTTCTCAGGCTCAGCATCGACCGCCCATGCCATGTTCCTGCAGGAGCTCGGAAAAGATGATCGCTATCAGTTTATCCTTGTCCAGCTTCCAGAGCCTTGTGACCCGAAACGCGACGCCTACAAGGACGGGTATGAGACTCTCTGCGACATAGGCGAAGGACGCATTCGCCGCGCAGGCGACAAAATCAAAACCGAGCTCGAGGAATCCAACCGTCAACTCAAGCTTGGCGAGGGACCCAAGCAGCTTCCCGACATCGGCTTCCGTGTGTTCGAGCTCGATGAGTCCGGCATTGAGAAGCCCGAGCCCGGTCAGCTCCTCTTCGACGTGGTCAAGCCCGATCGCTCCGATATGGATATCGTCTTCGAGATGATGCTCAAATGGGGCCTCGAGCTCACGCTGCCCGTCGAGAAGTCTGAAGCCGCGGGCTATCCCATCTGGTCCGTCGCTTGCGACGAGCTCGTCTGCTGCATGTCCCGAGGCCTCACCATTGAGGCGCTCGAGGCCATCGCCGACATGGAGCCCAGGCGCGTTCTCATCCTCGATTCCGTCCTCGACGACACCCTCAAGCTCAACGCCGTGCAGATCTTCAAGCACGCCGGCGAGCGCATGGGCTGTGAGATCGAATTGAGGACGGTCTAGCATGGCGGCGCTCGAGTTCAAGTTCTCATCCGACCAGCAGCACCAGCTGGAGGCCATCGAAGCAACCTGCGACCTGTTCCGCGGACAACAATTTATTGGCAGCGTATTCTCCGCCGATTCCGGCCGCAAAGGCCAGACGGCAATCGGCGAGCTCATGGTCGGCCACGGCAACGAGCTTCGCGTGGCGCCGGGCCAGCTCCTCGACAACCTGCACGCCGTGCAGGAGGAGGGCTGCCTCCCGGCAACCGACGTCCTCACCGATGGGCGCCTGCGAGACTTCACCGTCGAGATGGAGACCGGCACCGGCAAGACCTACGTCTACATCCGCTCCATCTACGAGCTAAACCGCCGCTACGGCATCACCAAGTTCGTTATCGTCGTGCCGAGCGTGGCCATCCGCGAGGGCGTCCTCAAGAGCCTCCAGACCACCCGCAGGCACTTCGAGACGCTCTACGACCGCACGCCGCTCGACTACTTCGTGTACGACTCGAAGGACATGGGGCCGGTGGGTAACTTCGCCACGTCGAGCTCCATCCAGGTCATGGTCATCAACATCGACGCGTTCAACAAGGGCCTCGAGAAGGATGGCACCGCGAAGGAGGGCAACCTCTTCCACCGTCCCAGCGAGAAGCTCACCGGCGGCTTCAGCCCTCGCGAGCTCGTGAGCGCCTGCAAGCCCGTCGTCATCATCGACGAGCCCCAGAGCGTCGACAACACCAAGCAGGCCAAGGCCGCCATCAAGAGCCTGAACCCGCTGTTCGTGCTGCGCTACTCGGCCACGCACAAGCAGGCCTACAACATGATCTACCGCCTCACGCCGGTCGACGCCTTCGAGCGCCACCTGGTGAAGGGCATCTGCGTGGACTCGATCAAGGCCGAGGCGAACCTCAACGGCGCGTACGTGAGGCTCGAGTCCGTCAAGTCCGACCCGTTCTCCGCCAAGGTGTCCATCGACGTGCGCCAGGCCGACGGCACGCAGAAGCGCAAGGCCGTCACGGTGAAGACCGGCAACGACCTCTACCAGAAGAGCGGCGAGAACAGCGACTACGAGAGCGGCTGGGTGGTCAACAACATCGGCGCCGCAGTGGGCGACGAGTTCATAGAGTTCCAGAACGGCGAGGTGCTCGAGCTCGGCGAGGCGCTGGGCGACGTCAACGAGGAGGTCGTCAAGCGCGCGCAGATCCGCCGCACCATCGAGGACCACCTGGCCCGCCAGTTCGAGCTGTGGCCGCGCGGCGTGAAGGTGCTCTCGCTCTTCTTCATCGACCGCGTCGACCGATACCGCGTCTACGAGCCCGAAGTCCACGGCGGCCTGTACGCCCTGATGTTTGAGGAGGAGTACGCAGGTGCCCTGAACTCGAAGGCGCCTCGTCGCATCGCAAAGGCGGCGGGGATCGGCAAGGGCACGTGGCTCGAGTGCTACGAAGCCGTCGGCGCCCCGCTGGTGCGCGACCCCCACGCCGTGCACCAGGGATACTTCGCCAAGGACAAGAAGGGCAAGTTCAAGGACTCCAAGGGAGCCGCCGGCACCGCCGACGACGCCGGGGCCTTCGAGCTCATCATGCAGAAGAAGGAGACGCTCATCTCCTTCCCGGACGGCAAGGACGCGGACAAGGACGTCTCTTTCGTCTTCAGCCACTCCGCGCTCAAGGAGGGCTGGGACAACCCCAACGTGTTCCAGATCTGCACGCTCGTCGAGACAAAGGACAACCTGACCAAGCGCCAGAAGATCGGCCGCGGTCTGCGCCTGTGCGTGAACCAGGATGGCGAGCGCCTGTACGACCCAGAGGCGAACGTGCTCACCGTCATCGCGAACGAGAGCTACGACGACTTCGCCAACGGCCTGCAGAAGGAGCTTGAGGCTGAGGACTTCAAGTTCGGCGTCATCACTCCGGAGAGCTTCACGAAGGTCACGGTCAAGGGCGATGATGGCGTCGAGGAGCGCCTGGGCTACGAGAAGTCCAAGCAGGTCTACGACCACCTCGTCGCGACCGGCATGGTCGACGACAAGGGCGCGGTGACGCCCGAGCTGAAGGCGGCCGCCGAGGAGGGCAAGGTCGAGCTCCCCGCCGAGCTCGAGCCTGCCAAGGAGCAGGTCGAGGCGATCATCATCCACAAGTCCCAGAGGGTCCAGATCCGTGACAAGGCCAAGGAGGTCTCGGTCGAGCTGCAGAAGGACGTCACGCTCGACCCTGCGTTCCAGGCCCTGTGGGACCGCATCCGCCAGCGCACGCGCTTCCAGGTGGAGGTCGATTCCGAAAAACTCATCGAGCATGCCACCGAGGCGGTCGATGGCATGCTCGCCGTGCGCCCGCCCCAGGTGACGAGCGAACGCGCCTCGTTGGGCATCGACGACGTGGGCGTTAGCGCCGAGGGCACGGGCACCTCCGTGGTTTCCGTTGCCGGCAAAGTGAAATACGATCTTCCCGACCCGATCGCGGAGCTTCAGGACGCCGTCGGGCTCACCCGCGGCACCATCAAGGCGATCCTCGAGGGCTGCAGCCGCCTCGACGAGTTCGAGATCGACCCCGCGACCTTCCTCGCGCAGGTCGGCGACAAGATCAACCGCGTGAAGAACGACCTCATCGCCCAGGGCATCAAGTACGTGCGCCTTCCCGAGGACGAGTGGTACACCATGCGCGACCTCGAGCTTGACGACTACACGGCCTACCTTGGGCAGAACGCGTGGAAGCCGGACATGACGAGCAAGAGCCTGTACAACTACGTGGTCTACGACTCGGCGGGGGTCGAGCGCTCCTTTGCCGAGGCTCTAGACAAGCAGGAGGAGGTTCTCGTGTTCGCGAAATTGCCCTCGGCGTTCAAGATCGACACGCCGCTCGGCAGTTACAACCCCGACTGGGCGTACGTCGAGGAGGCCGACGGCGAGCGCCGCGTGTACTTCGTGACCGAGACCAAGGGCGGCAAGAACGGCGAGCCCGCCCTGCGCGACGCGGAGAAGATCAAGATCGGCTGCGCCAAGAAGCACTTCGAGGCGCTGGACCTCGGAAACGACTTCCATTACAACGTGCGCACGACCTACCAATACGAGGCGGTGAAGGCTTAGGATGTCGAAGCTGCCCGGAAAGATGACGCGAAAGCAGCACTGGGTGCCGCGGTTCTACCTGCGCCATTTCGCGGATTCCTCCGGGCAGCTTCATGCCTACAGCAGACAGAAGGGCTCCTTCTTCCGCACGAATTGCGAGAACCTTTGCAGCATGCGCGATCTTTATGAGGTCGAGCATGCCGATGCGACAGGCGATGCGACAGACAGATTCTATGCGCAGAACCTCATCGAGGTTAAGCTATCTGAGCTCGAGAGCCGCATCGCGCCGCTTTACGATCGCTTTTTGGAACGCCAGAAAGAAGACCAGTGCGAAGACGAAGGGTATTCTGATGGGAAAGCCGCCGTTTGCGAGCTGGCAGCAAATATCATCGTCCGGCACCCTATCAGTATGCGCGTCGACAAGAAATGGTCACGCGAGACTGCCGAAGAGCTGCTCAGAAACGTTCATCTGACACCCTATGAGCTCGGCTTGCTCGATTGGTCGGATTGGCGCGGGGATTCCCAAGCGGTGGTCGAGCTTGCCGCCGCCGCAACCATGCTCTTCTCCAACGATGATATTGTGCCAGTTAACCGTATTCGAAAGGCTTTTTTTGAGAAGAGCTTCTCCATCCTTAGGGCACCCGTCGGCTCAGGGTTCGTTACGACGTCGATGCCTATGTTCATCATCGGGCCCGAGGACGACTCGTACGATTTTCATCTCGCGTATATGCCGTTGAGCAGTGAGTATGCTGCGGTCTTTTCAGATGACCCTCTATTTCCGCCGTTTGCGAGACTCGGTTTTTCGGGCGTCGAGTTCATGAACCGACTTCTTCTGCTTAACTGCGAGCATTGGGATGTCGCCATATCGAGGGGAAGCGGCCCGCTCGAGCACGCGGTACGCGATTGAAGTCAAGCGAACAGTGCCGAATTCATGCACGAGATGTTCACGCGCGACGGCAGGGAGCTATCCCTCGACACAGTGATCTACGACCGCTCGAAGAAGAAGGGGCAGACGATGATCGATACCATCGACCGTGGCTGCCTCGAGGGCGGCTGCCTTGATGACGAGGACCTGCGCATCATCTTCGAGCACCTTCTGGGGAGAAGACGGCAAGGACCGGGAACATTAAAGGGTCAAGCAGCGTATTGATAAAATTGACCCCGCCAGCAATAACCGCAAAGGATAGATAGGGCTTTAAGGATGGATGCAGGAAAAGCAACGATAAGCGGCGTGTTCAACGGATCGCGCCTGCTCGAAATACCTTTTTACCAAAGGGCGTACGTCTGGGGAGAAGAGCAATGGGAGCGTTTCCTCGGCGACATGGAGTTCGTCACGGCCTCGAAGCGGCCCTATTTCCTGGGCTCCATCATCCTGAAGCAGGCCTCCTCCGGCAACACCTGGTCCGAGGTCTCCGAGGTTCGCACCGTCATCGACGGCCAGCAGCGACTCACGACCATGGTCATCTTCTTCAAGGCACTCTGTGCAAAAAACGGCACCAACAATTTGTTTGAGCGAGATTTCGTCCTGGAGACCGGCGATGTCGCCTTGCGGCACGGCAAGTACGACCGGCAGGATTTCGAAAAGGTCGTCAGCGCCACGGGCTGCGAACCCCTCGAGGGCTCCTCGGCCATCGTCCTTGCCTACAACTACTTCCTCAAGAATATCGACCCGGAGAAGGTCGACAGGAACACGATCAAGTCGAACGTCCAGTTCGTCTGCATCGATCTTACCGAGGGCGAGGACGAGCAGCAGATATTCGACACCATCAACTCGCTCGGGGTGCGCCTGACGACGGCGGAGCTCCTTAAGAACTACTTCTTCAACCGCGAGAACGAGCAGGCGTTCAAGGAGTGCTGGGAAGACGTCTTCGAGCCCACGGCTGAGAAGAGGGAGTATTGGGAGCAGGAGATCGTTACCGGGCGCATCAAGCGCACGCTCGTCGACCTCTTCTTCGACGCGTTCCTCCAGATTCTGGTCCAGGACAAGAGGCGTGGCGTCACGACCGAGGACAAGCTCTTCTATTCGCGTACTTCGAACCTCTTCCAGTCCTACAAGGATTTCATCGGCAGGTACTGCAACGGCGACAAGGTCGAGATTCTCGACAACATGAAGGCGTATGCCGAGGCGTTCGAGTCCACGTTCGACCCTGGCTACTGCGACGCGGACATCCCCTCCGCTTCCGGCGTCGAGCGCCTGAACGTGCTGATATTCGGCCTCAAGAACTCGACGCTCATCCCGTACGTGCTCTACGTTCGAAAGAACGCGGAGTCTTCGAGCGAGGAATCTAAGATCTACGCCCTGCTTGAGAGCTACATCGTCCGCCGAATGCTGGTTCAGGCGACCACGAAGAACTACAACAGGCTGTTCACCTCGCTGATCTTGAACGAGGTGAAGGACGCGGAGGCGCTGAGGAAGGCTCTCGAAGCCAATGACGAGGCGACGACGTACATGCCCGGCGACGCCGAGGTTCGAGCGGCATTCGAGGAATCGTGTCTGTACAACCTCCAGTCCAAGGGCGTCCTCTATCTGCTGGAAAGCGCCATTCGTCCGGGCATGAGCAGCACGGCCCTGCTCGGGTTCAACCAGTACACCCTCGAGCACATGATGCCCAAGAAGTGGCGCAACAAATGGGGAGCCCTCGACGATGAGGCTGCCACGCGAAGGGACCGGAAGCTCCTCACGCTCGGCAACCTCGCCATCATCACGCATTCGCTCAACGCCTCCATCCGCGATGCCGATTGGCCCACCAAGAAGCAGGGAAAGGGATACAAGGACGGCCTTGCCCTCTGCGCCGCCGGCCTTGCGACCATGGCCGGCGCCCTAGAGAAGGAGTCTTGGAACGAGGGCGATATCGCCGATCGCGCCGAATGGCTTGCGGACAAGGCGTTGGAGGTCTGGCGCTAGGCCCTACCTGCGTCCCATCTCGAAGATGCTTGCGGTGTCGGAACCCGCATCGATGACGGATGGAACCGGCTCTTCCAAAAACGTAGTTCGTGGCGATGTCTCTTCCGTCGGCGCGTCAAGAGGCTCGCCGAGCGCTAGGAAGAACCTCATCACGTGCTCAATTCTCTGTTGCAGGGACTCGCTCAGCTCGCCGTAGGAGGCCGCCAGCCGCACCTCCTTGGCCAATTCCGCCATCGAGTCCCTCAGTGCCTTCTGCACGCTCACGGAGGGCCTCACCTCGACCTGGGTATCGGTGAGCTTGGCGATGATGTAGTCCTGCCTGTTCATGCCGCTCCAGGCTGCCATCTCGCATATGAGCTTGCGCTCCTCGGGCGTGCAGCGGAACGCCATCGTCTTGCTGCGCTTGCGGGCGCTGTTCTCGCACGGCATCCTTCTTACCCCCTCGCCCCGTCGAGCGCGGCGGCCATCTCGTCCTGCTTCGTGGGGAACAGGTGCGCGTAGCGGTAGGTGATGTCCACCGCCTCGTGGCCCATGCGCTCGGCGATGGCCAGCGCGGAGAAGCCCATCTCTATCAGCAGGCTCACATGGCTGTGGCGTATGTCGTGTATGCGGATGCGCTTCACGCCCGACGCCTTGCACCCGCGCTCCATCTCGTGGGCCAGGAAGTGCTTGGTCACGGCGAACAGGCGCTCGTCGGGGGCGACGTCGTCGCGCATCTCGATGAAGTCCGCCATCTCGTCGCGCAGGAAGGCGGGCATGACGATCGTGCGCACGGACTTGGGCGTCTTGGGGTCGGTCACGGTGTCAACGCCGTTGAGGCTCTGGTACGACTTGTTGATGCGCAGCCGCGAGCTCTCCAGCATGAAGTCGGACGGCGTGAGCGCCAGGAGCTCGCCGCAGCGTATGCCCGTCCAGTAAAGCAGCTCGAAGGCGTGGAATGAGAGAGGCTTGTCCATGACGGCCTCGCTGAACCTCAGGTACTCGTCCTTGGTCCAGAACTGCATCTCGCCGCCCTTCTTCGAGCCTATCTTGTCGACCCTGCGCACCGGGTTGTCGCTGAGGCCGTAGTAGCGCTCGGCGTGGTTGAAGATGGCGTTGAGCTGGTTGTTCACTGTGCGCAGGTACGTCGGTGCCCAGGGCTTCCCGTCGGCGTCCCGGTGCTCGGTGAGCTCGTTTTGCCACCTGATGACGTCGATCGGCCTCACGTCGCACATGCGCATGTCCCCGAAGAACGGCACGAGCTTGTCGTTGATGATGTACTCCTTGGTGATCCACGTGTGCTCGCGTATGCGCGGCTTCACCTCGGAGGCGTACACCTCGACGAACTCGGAGAACGTCATGTCCATGGCCCCGCCGTTAAGGCTCTTGAACTGGCTCTCCCACACTGCGGCCTCCACCTCGGAGGAGAAGCCGCGCTTCGTCTTGTGGCGCTTCGAGCCGCGGGCGTCGCGGTAGTAGCACTGCACGTAGAACGTGCCGTTGCCGTCGTCCTTGTACACGGGCATGTCAGTCCACCTCCGGGAAGTACAGGGCGTCGAAGACGTCGCTTCGAACGCGCCCGCGGATGACCACGCGCCCGCGCGCCTCCTGCTCGGCGTTTATCTTCCTGATCACCTCGTAGGCGCTGCCTTTCTTGATCCTCAGCAGCTCCGCGACCTCGTCGGCGTCCAGCATGTGCGGCCTCGGCGTCTTCGCCACCTTCTCGTCCATGGCTCCTCCAATCAATGGCGTACGGATACGTACGGTTCACAGATTCAGAGTAAACGTACATATCTGTACTGTCAATAGAATTGCGTACATTTGCGTACGCTGATAAGATGTGCTGGTACGTAATTCCAGGAGGAGGGCTCATGTCCGTAGGCGAGAACATAAGGCGGTACCGCAAGTCGCGCGGCATGACGCAGGCGCAGCTCGCCGAGGCGGTCGGCCTGACCGAGGGGGCCGTGCGCCACTACGAGAGCGGCATCCGCGCCGTGAAGCCCGAGCTGCTCGAGTCCATCTCCGCGGCGCTCGGCGTGTCCGTCAACGCCCTCAAGGATTACGGCGTCGAGACTGCGGGCGACCTCATGTCGCTGCTCGTGCGGCTCGAGGACTCCTTCGGCATCGTGCCCGCAGCCGACGGCACGGGCCTCTCCCTGAACCCCAAGGCGCCGCACGCGCCCAAAGCCGCGATGGCGATCGAACTGTGGGCAGAGAAGCGCGCGCAGCTCGAAAACGGCAAGATCGACGCCGACGAATACGAGGACTGGAAAGCCTCGCTGTAGCGGCTCTCCGCATTTCGCGATCAACGCAACCGAATCAGGACGGTGGACCAGGCGGCGAGCGCCGCTCGGGCCTGCGTAAGCTGAGTTTTTACTCCCCATTGCATGCCAAGGCATTTCCGGCGCACCTGGGGAGTAAATGACGCGGTGGCTTACACGGCGGCACGCGGCAGTACGCCGCGGCATTTCCCCTGGTTACTCCCGTTTTCATTGAGGCGGCGAGATTCTTTACTCCCCATTAACCACCTGGGAAAACGCTGTGAGAAGACCGCCGAAAAGCCTATTGAGTTCGATTTGAGTTTCACAGGCCCCGAAACGGCCCCGTTTGGCTCTCGGAGACAAAAATCGCGCGTCTACTCACTTGGGATGAATCCTTACTCCCGTTCCTCCGAATGCCGCACCGTGCCTTGCCGTCTTGAAACACGGGGGAGTAAATTGCGAAATCGCAGGTGAAAGGGAGTAAAACGACAAAGAAAAAGCCTCCGTCCCAACGCGGGAACGGAGGCTCGGTTATCGTATTTACTCACCAACATCGCTGGCGGCTTTGCCATGACTCTCGTACGAAACGAAACTCAGCGGCACAGTGCGGCACTCAAAAATGCAGGTCAGAACCCTATCAGCCTACTCCCACTCGATGGTCGCGGGCGGCTTGGACGTGATGTCGTAGCACACGCGGTTGGCGCCGGGAACCTCGGCCACGATGCGGCCGGAGATGCGGGCCAGCACGTCGTAGGGCAGCTTGGCCCAGTCGGCGGTCATGGCATCGCTGGACTCGACGGCGCGCAGGATGATCGGGCGTTGGTAGGTGCGCTCGTCGCCCATAACGCCGACGGACTTAATGTCGGGCAGGACCGCGAAATACTGCCAGCAGCTGTGCTCGGAGTTGCGCTCGCCGGTCTGCTCAAACAGACGCTGGTTGTAGGCGTCGAGCTCCTCGCGCACGATAGCGTCGGCGTTCTTGAGGATCTCGAGCTTCTCCTTGTCGACCGCGCCGATGATGCGGATGGCCAGACCCGGGCCCGGGAAGGGCTGGCGGAACACGATGTGGCCCGGCAGGCCCAATGCCAGACCAAGCGCGCGGACCTCGTCCTTAAAGAAGTGGTCGAGCGGCTCAATGAGGTCGAAGTGTACGCCCTCGGGGAACGGGATCAGGTTGTGATGGCTCTTGATGGTGGCCGTCTTGCCGCCCGTCTTGCGAGCGCCGGACTCGATGATGTCGGGGTAGATGGTGCCCTGAGCCAGGTACTTGACCGGCTTGCCATCGGTCTCGAGCTGCTGCGCCACGGCGAAGAACTCTTTCCAGAACTGCGTGCCGATGATGCGGCGCTTCTCCTCGGGCTCGGTCACACCGGCCAGAAGCTCGGCATAACGGTCCTCGGCGTGGACGTGGATAAAGTCGACGTCAAACTGCTTGGTGAAGACCTCCTCCACCTGCTCGGGCTCGCCCTTGCGCAGCAGACCGTGGTTGATGAACACGCAGGTCATCTGCTTGCCCACGGCGCGAGCGCCCAGCGCAGCCACGACGGAGGAGTCGACGCCGCCGGACAGGGCCAGAATCACGCGGTCGTCGCCGACCTTCTCGCGGAAGTCTGCCGTCATGGTCTCGACCAGGTTGTCCATGCTCCAGTTGGGCTCCAGGCCACAGATCTCAAACAGGAAGTTGCTCAGCAGCTGCTGACCGTACTCGGAATGCTTGACCTCGGGGTGGAACTGCGTGGTGAAGATCTTGCGCTCGACGCACTCCATGGCGGCAACCGGGCACACGTCGGTGCTGGCGGTAACGGTAAAGCCCTCGGGCACCTCGGAGACGGCATCGCGGTGGCTCATCCACACGGTCTGCTCCATGGGCGTGGAGTTAAAGAGCTTGGCGCCTGCCGTGCGCGTGATGGTGGCGCGGCCATACTCGCCCACCTCGGAGTGGCCGACCTTGCCGCCGAGCGTCACGGCCGTGATCTGATGACCGTAGCAGAAGCCCAGGACGGGAAGGCCCAGGTCAAAGATGGCGGGGTCGATGGACGGAGCGTCCTCGGCATACACAGAAGCCGGGCCGCCGGAAAGGATGAGCGCAGAGGCGTTCATCTCGCGAATCTCGTCGGCCGAGATGTCGCAGGGAACGATCTCGGAATACACGTTGAGGTCGCGGACGCGACGGGCAATGAGCTGACCGTACTGCGCACCAAAGTCGAGTACGAGGACCTTTGCGGAAGCCTTTTGATCCATGGTTTCCCCCTCTTGTTGGCGGGGAGCCGGTGCCCACCCGCGCGAATAAACGAAAATTGCTTTCATAGTGTACACGTTATATGGGGTTTCTCGTCCCTCGCAGCCATCAGTGCACGGCAAACGCACGACCAGGGCCCCTATTTGACGGCAATTGAAGTGTTACCAAACGTTACAGATGATGTAATACGTTTGAACATTGGACGCCCTGTGCCACAATACTGCCGAACGACTCCGCCTCTGTGGCGGCAAATACGATAGGAATACCAGCATGAAGCGCATCCTTCTCATCGCCACGGGCGGCACCATCGCATCGACCGAGGACGGTAACGGCCTCTCCCCCGCCCTGACCGGTGAGGAACTCGCCCAGAGCGTCCCCGAGATCTCGGGCCTCTGCGAGCTCGACGTCGTGCAGCCCATGAACATCGACAGCACCAATATGCGCCCGAGCGACTGGATGCGCATCCGCGATGTCATCGTCGAAGGCTATGCCGATCACGACGGCTTTGTGGTCCTGCACGGCACCGACACCATGAGCTACACCGCGGCAGCGCTTTCCTATCTGATTCAGGACAGTCCCAAGCCCATCGTACTCACCGGCTCGCAAAAGCCCATGGGTAACCCCTTTACCGATGCCAAGCTCAACCTGTACCAGAGCCTGCTCTATGCGCTCGACGAGCATTCACACGACGTCTCGATCGTGTTTGGCGGCGTCGCCATTGCCGGCACGCGCGCCCGCAAGCAGCGCACCATGAGCTTTAACGCGTTCATTAGTGTCAACTATCCGCCCATTGCCTACATCCGCAACGACCGCATTGTGCGCAACGGGCTTCACGGCACGCATCAGGGCGAAAACCCGGTGCGTTTCTACGACAGCATCGACCCGCGCGTGTTTGTCCTTAAGCTCACGCCCGGCGTGAACCCGGGTATCCTGGACGCCCTGGCCGATAGCTACGACGCCGTAATCCTTGAGACCTTTGGCATTGGCGGTATTCCCGAGTTTGGTGAGTCGGGCGAGTCATTCCAGGAGGCGATTTTCCGCTGGGTCGATTCGGGCCGTACTGTCGTTATGACCACGCAGGTCCCCGAAGAGGGCCTCGATTTGGGCGTTTATGAGGTCGGCCGTGCTTACGCGGATCATCCGGGCATTCTGCGCGGCGACGACATGACCACCGAGACGCTCGTGGCCAAAACCATGTGGGCGCTCGGCCAGTCACGTGATGCAGCAGAGATTCAGCGCCTGTTTTACAGCCAAGTCAACCACGACCGTATCCCGATGGCGTAGCTAAAACAAAATCCGCCTCTTTGGGCCTTGTAGGGCACGTGATACCCCTCGGAACGTGCAAAAAGCGGAGTTTTCAGCATCCGCCCCTTCCGGGAACGTTAAAACCGCTGGCTGTAAATTGCCTTTCGACTCGAAAGACTCGTTCCGCGCGCTTGTTATTCCTCATATTATTGAATTTTGTGGATAATCCAAAACATTACGCGTCGTATTTGTGGCCCCGGCTGCCGTTAAATTATTGAGGGATGCTGAATACTCGCGTTTTTGCACGCCGCCGTCGGGGGGACCCGTTCAACAAGCGGCAAATCTAGCAAAAAAGGCTACTCGATACCCTCGAGAAGCTCTGACACCGTCATGCCAAGCGCGGGCGCAATCTTAAATAGAACCTTGAGCGTGAAATTTGCCGTCCCATCTTCGATTCGGTCGAGATAGGGGCGGCTGATTCCTGCTGCCACGCAAAAATCGACCTTGGAGATACCAAGGGCCTTGCGCGTCTCTTCGACCCGCCTGCCAAGAATCTGTTTCGCACGTTCGTCCATGCAGACGAGTTTGAAATGGAGCCGAACATAAACGTAAACTATAGTTTACGTTTTGCCGAATACACAGGAGTTTTCTATGTCGGCTTGCTCGATTTGCATGCGTCAGAAATCACGTTGCGCAGACGGTGTGCAGCCCAAGTTTGTCATCGTTGAGGCCGAAAACCTTTCCCCAGATGAGCGCACGGCCTTTACACTGCTATCGAGCCGTGTTGCGACCGCACTACTCCCCGACCCAGCGCAAGGCGACCTCGCCGCTCAATGTCAGGCGTTCGGCTGCACCCTTGACCAGGCCGCAGTAATTGCAACCAGCCAGCGTGGCCTGCCACTTCTCTTGGAAGCCGGTATCGCACTCGCCCTTCGCGGCGCCGGATACGAAAACGAGGCCGCCGCCGACATGGTCTTTCAACCACGATCGAGCGGCGGCCTCGCAGCAGCCATCGAATATGCTTGCAGGCTCGTTGCCTAAAGGCGCAAGCTAAAAGCCCAGGCCAAAGCCCATACCGGTAATCGCCGAATACATAAAGTAGACGTTGATTACGTTGAGAAACACACCCGTGATGCAGCCGTTTCGCAGGTAGCGCTCGCACACGATGCGCGCCATGGCGGCGGAGTCATCATTGTTTTTAGCCTGGCGTCCCGCCGTAAAGTACGTCGCCACGCTCAGCAGCAGATTGAGCACCGGCAACGCCAGCAGCTCGTAACTCTTGCCCCAGCGCGTCGCCTCGCCGGCGGCATTAAACTTCGTTGCCACCTCGGGACCAATGTTGGGGATAACACACGCTGCGACCACCAGCGGAATCACCGCAAGTACGAGCAGCGCAATACCCATGTAGCCAGCTTTTTTGCCATATTTAAACATATGCGTCGTCCTTACACGTTAAAGCGGAAGTGCACGACGTCGCCATCGGCCATGACATAGTCCTTGCCCTCAATACGCAGCTTGCCGGCGGCCTTGGCGCCCTGCTCGCCACCGAGCTCGATGTAGTCGTCGTAGCCAATGACCTCGGCCTTAATAAAGCCGCGCTCAAAGTCGGTGTGGATGACACCGGCGGCCTGCGGGGCGGTCGCGCCCTGACGCACCGTCCAGGCCTTGACCTCCATCTCGCCAGCCGTAAAGAACGACTGCAGGCCGAGCAGCTTGTAGGCAGCCTGAGCGAGCACGTCCAGACCGGGCTGCTCCAGGCCCAGGCTCTCCAGGTAGTCGGCGGCATCCTCGGGATCGAGCTCGGAAAGCTCGGCCTCGATCTTGGCGCAGATCGGCAGCGGCTTGACGCCATCAATGGGCGCCAGGTCCTCGTTGAGCATGTCCTCGTCTACGTTGGCCACATATAGGATGGGCTTCATGGTGAGCAGGAACAAGCCCTTGGCAGCGGCGCGCTCCTCGTCGGTCATCTCCATGGACGCGGCGCGCTTGCCCTCGTTGAGCCAGGCAAGCAGGCGCTTGGCGACCTCAAACTTGGGCATAAGCTCCTTGTCGCGCTTGGCCTCCTTCTCGAGCTTGGGCAGCTGCTTCTCGAGCGTGCCCATGTCGGCCAGGATGAGCTCGGTCATGATGGTGTCGGCATCGCCGGCGGGATCGACGAACTCGCCCGTGCGGCCCACCTCGCGCATAACGTTGGGGTCCTTAAAGTAGCGCACGACCTCGCAGATGGCATCGGTCTCGCGGATGTTTGCCAAGAACTGGTTGCCCAGACCCTCGCCCTCGTTAGCGCCCTTCACCAGACCTGCGATGTCGACAAACTCGACCGTAGCCGGCACAATGCGGCCGGGGTTGACGATGTCGGCGAGCTTTTGCAGGCGGCTATCGGGCACATCGACGATACCCACGTTGGGGTCGATCGTGGCAAACGGGTAGTTGGCGGCAAGGCCGGTCTTTTTGGTAAGCGCGGTGAACAGCGTCGACTTGCCCACGTTGGGCAGGCCCACGATACCGATGGAAAGGGACACGACAGCTCCTTTTGGTACAGGTACTTCAAACTGCATAAGTATAGCGCCGCCGCAGCATCTGGGCGAACCCGGACGCCACGGCGGCGCAAATGAAGCAGAGATGAGTGAGAGTTCGAGACTGCAGTCCTTACTTAAGCTCGGGCCAGAAATCCTTGTTGGCCTCGATGAGCTCGTCCAGGATCTGCTTAGCAACGCTCGCCGAAGGAATGGTCTTGGAGAGCGTGAGTGCCTGCCAGAGCTTCTGGTAGCTGCCCTCGACCCAAGCCTGGACAACGAGCTTCTCGACGGAAACCTGCTGCTCCATCAGGCCCTTCTGGAACTGCGGAATCGGGCCCTGGCAGATCTTCTCAAAGCCGTTGGAGCCGACGATGCAAGGCACCTCGACCATGGCCGTCGGGTCGAAGTTGGGCACAGCGCCATCGTTGGGGACGATCAGCAGAAAGCGCTCGAGCGTGTTCTCGGCCAGTGCGCAGGCAAGGTCGACGATGTAGTTGGCATGTACATCTGGCTCAAAGCCGCCGTCCTTGGCAGTACCCTTGGCGATGATGTCGCGGCAAGCGCCAAAGACCTTCTTCTCACGGCCGTCCATAACCTCATTGGCGCGAGTGTAGTTGGGGTCAGACGTCTCGACGACATAGTCCGGGTACAGGTAATACTTGAGGTAGGTATTGGGAATCGTCTCGGGATCGACAGCATAGACATCCTTGGCCTTGCCGAAGGTGTGAATCCAGCTCTCCTCGACATGCTGCTCCTTGCCGGCCTCGTGCTCGATGCCGTCCAGGTAGCCGTTCTTAGCCATGTGCTCCTTAATCTGCGGCATGAGGTCGTTGCCGTCCTTGTCGTAGATCTTGCTCCACCAACCAAAGTGGTTGAGGCCGTAGTAGCTATACTGCAGCTCGCGACGATCCTTGATGCCGCACATACGGCTCATCTTATCCATGAGGTCGATCGGCATGTCGCAGATGTTGATGATGCGGCTGTTGGGGCGCAGCACGCGGCAAGCCTCGGCGACGATGGCCGCGGGGTTGGAGTAGTTGAGCATCCAGGCGTTGGGGCTGTACTTCTCCATGTAGTCGAGGATCTCGATGACGCCGCCGATGGAGCGCATGCCGTAGGCGATACCGCCGGCACCGCAGGTCTCTTGGCCAACGCAGCCGTACTTGAGAGGAATCTTCTCGTCGAGCTCACGCATAGCGTACAGGCCAACGCGGATGTGAGCGAGAACGAAGTCAGTACCGGTAAAAGCGGTCTCGGGGTCGGTGGTGTAGCTAAACTCAACCTCGGGGGCGTTCTCGTGGAAGTAGATCTCGCAGGCCTTGGCCACGGTCTCCTGGCGCTCGGCGTTGTTGTCGTAGAAGGTCACCTTGTTGACCGGGAAGCGGTCGCGCTCCTCAAGCAGCATCAGAGCGATGCCCGGGGTGAAGGTAGAGCCACCGCCGGCAATGGTCACGGCATAGTTTTTCTTGGACATGATGTCCTCCTCATTCTGGCCGCTTGCTCAATCCATCCCCGTACGCGGCCTGCACGGTTTGGAATTGTTACCTAGAAGTGGAGTTTTTTATCTCTAGAATCGGCCTTGCGGTGCATACCGGCTCTGCAAGGCCGATTGTTTCGATGGACGATGGTTTACAGAAGACTCTCGAACTTCAGAAGACTCTCGAACTTCTCGCGAACCTGCGGGACGCTAAGACCGACGATGACCTGGATTGACTGACCTTGGACCACCAAGCCATGCGTACCGATCGCCTTGAAGGAAGCCTCGGGTGCAACGACGCTCTTGTCCTTGACGTTAACGCGCAGACGGGTAGCGCAGTTCGTTACATCGATGATGTTATCCGTGCCACCGAGCAGATCGAGGATGTTCTCGGCAAGCACCAAGCGCTCATCATCTTTACTCTGGGCGGCCGATTTGCCAGCAGCAGCACCGCCCTGCTTTTGCTTGTAGTCGGCCTTGGACTTGAGCTCGACCTCAACATCGTCATCCTCGCGACCGGGGGTCTTAAAGTCGAACTTGACGATCAGGAAACGGAAGACCACAACCCAAAGAGCGGTAAAGCACAGACCGACAAGGATGGAGATGGCGTACTGCAGACCGTGTGCGGCCCAAAGGGGCAGCCAGTCCCACGAGAGCATCGAGATGATGCCGCCGTCGAAGATACCCACGACGCCAAGGAGGTTTTGAGCCATGCAGCCAAGCGCTCCGAGCACGCAGTGGACGACGAACAGGCCGGGCGCGATGAACAGGAAGGTGAAGTCAAGCGGCTCGGTGATACCGCAAAGCATAGCGGTAAGGGTGACGGGAATGAGCAGAGCCTTGACGCGCTGCTTGCGCTCGGGTTTGGCGGTCATATAAAACGCAATGGCGACGCCAAGCGAGCCGAAGACTTTAGTCCATCCAGGGCAGGTATAGGCAGCCCAGGGTGCGGCATCCTTAAGAGCAATGCTCGGATCGGCAGCCAGTTGGGGCAGGATGTTGGCCCAAGCGGCAAAGATGCCGCCGTTGACCGCCGCGTTGTCGTAATAGAACGGCGTATAGATAAAGTGGTGCAGGCCTGTAGGGATCAGCACGCGCTCGAAGAAAGCAAAGACACCCACGCCAAACGTACCGGCGGAAAGGATGAATCCCTGGAAGGCAGAGATAGCAGCCTGAACATGCGGCCACACCAGGCAGGCGATAAGAGCGACCGGGACCATAACGAAGAAACCGATCATATAGATGAACACGGAACCCGAGAACACGCCCAGCCACTCAGGAAGTTCGGTGTCGAAGAACTTGTTATGCAGCATCGTGGCGATACCAGAGATAATGAGCGCGCCCATGATGCCCATATCAAGCGTTTTGATGCTTGCGATAGTGGCAAGACCAGTACCGCTGCCCGCCTCGACAGAGTAGTCGACGCCAAAGACAGGGCCCCACTGCCCCAAGATTGTGCTTACAAAGTAGTTGAAGGTAAGGTAGATGGCCAAAGCCTCCATGCAGCAGCGAGCGTTCTGCTTGTTCGCGAGCGAGATTGGCAACGCTACGCAAAACAGCAACGGCATCTGGTTAAAGAGCGTCCAACCACCCTGGAGCAGCACATTCCAGCAATCAAACCAAAGATGGCCCGCAGTGGCCATCTCGCCAAAGATCGCCTCGGTGGTAAACAACGTACCCAGGCCGACGACGATTCCGGAAAATGCGAAAAGAATTGCAGGCGTGTACATTGCACCGCCGAAACGTTGTATCTTTTGCATCATGACGGGGAATCCCCCTCTCTTCATTCGGAGCGCTGCGGTTTTGGCTTCACTCGAGACCGCAGACGCGCCGTTTGCGTGTACCTCGTGCAATAGGACGGGTGGGCCCGCGTCCCCGGCTTCTTGCGCTTCTATTTTTATCACATCACTTATCTAGACAAGTTAATACGGTTTCCATGTTCGGTCAGCGGTCGATAATTGACGGTGAACGGTTTATTTCAAAGGTTTTGCCTGTTATTGCCTGTTTGTCTAAAACTTCTAAAACAAAATATTTATCAACTTGTCTAGATAGGCTTGTATAAGGATGTTTGCATACCTATACTTCATTACAACATTCACCGCCACGTTAAGGAGTCACCATGAAAAGCGCGGTCTTCTATGGAAAGCACGACCTCAGAGTCGAGGAATCGGCAAAGCCGGCCGTGGGCAGGCGCGACGTTCTGATCAACGTCAAAGCTTGCGGCGTCTGCGGTACCGACGTTCATATCTATGAAGGCGACAAGGGTGCAGCCGACGTTACCCCGCCCACGATCCTTGGTCATGAGTTTGCGGGCGTTGTCGAGGCCGTGGGCAGCGACGTCGCTGGCTTTAAACCGGGCGATCGCGTGTGTATCGACCCAAACCATCCCTGCGGCTGCTGCGAACCCTGCCGCGACGGAATCAACCACTACTGCGAGCATATGACCGGTTACGGCACCACCGTTAACGGCGGCTTTGCCGAGTACTGCTCCGTCGATATGCAGCAAGTCTACAAGTTGGGCGATCACACCAGCTTCGAGCAGGGCGCCATGACCGAGCCCGTCGCCTGCTGCCTGCACGGCATCGATATGTGCAACATCAAGCCCGGCAGCACAGTTGTCGTTATCGGCGGTGGCATGATCGGTCTGCTCATGATGCAGCTCGCCAAAAACGCCGGCGCCACCAAGGTTGTCTTGCTCGAGCCCGTCGAAGGCAAGCGCGAGGTTGCGCTCAAACTCGGCGCCGACCTGGCAATTGATTCCATCCACGAGGACGTCCCGGCCCGCCTGAAGCAGGAGGGCGTCGGCAACGTCGATGTCGTTATCGAGTGTGTTGGCAAGCCCGTCACCATCGAGCAGGCCATCCAGATCGCCGGCCACAAGGCTACGGTCATGATGTTCGGCCTCACCAAGCCCGATGAGACAATCACCGTCAAGCCCTTCGAGGTCTTCCAGAAGGAGCTTGTGCTTACCTCGTCCTACATTAACCCTTATACGCAGCGTCGTGCGCTCGAGCTCATCGACTCTGGCAGGCTCGACGTATCCTCGATGGTCGCAAAGGTAGCCTCCCTCGACGAACTCGGCGCCATCCTGTCAGACCCGGCCCTGCGTGCCATGGGCAAATATATAATCGACCCCGGCAAGTAAATCGATTGACACCTGCGCGGGCGGCCCCCATCCGTCGTTCACGCACCCAGCTCTAGGAGACCGTCATGGCGCGAGCCATCTTCCAAACTATTTATGACAACGTGAAGCAGTCGATTGACGACGGCACATACGCCTATCAGAGTTATCTGCCTTCGGAGACTGAGCTCACGCAGCTGTTTGACTGTTCGCGCATGACGGTCCGTCGCGCCATCTCGATGCTTGCGGCAGATGGTTACGTGCTCCCCCAGCAAGGCAAAGGCATGCGCGTCATTCGCAACATCAGTGACGAGACGAGTCGTGGCGGCGGCGGACTCGAGACCTTTAAGGAAATCGCGGTCAACCGAGGCTTTGAGCTCAAGACTGTCACCACCGTCTTTGAGCTCCTCATCTGCAGCAAGGCGCTCTCCAAGATTACCGGGTTTCCCGAAGGCTGTGAGCTCACACGCGCCAAACGCATCCGTTATGCAGACGGACAAGCCGTGTGCTCCGACGACTCCTATTACCTAAGTTCACAAGTACCGGGACTGACACCCGAGATTGTCAACGATTCGATTTATCGTTACCTCGAAGAAGACCTTGGCATTAAGATTGCCACGGGCAAACGCGATGTAACGATTGAGCACCCCACGCCCGAAGATGCGCGCGTGCTCGATCTCGACGACTTTAACGCACTCGCCGTTATACGCGGGCAGACCTACAACGCCGACGGCATCCTTATGGAATACACCGAGACAAAACAGGTCCCCGGGTTCTTTTTGCTCCATGAAACCGTGACGCGCAACGGTACCGGTCGAACCGGCCACCAAAGCAGCATGAACTAACCATTTATTAGTTGCGGTGGAATAGTTCCTAGAATGGCCAGCTTAAGGGCAAAACAGGAACTATTCCACCGCAACTTTTTTGGCCGGTGGGGCAGTACCTGTCCCACCGGCCATCATTTACGTTCTTTTAGCTAGTCTGCGAGCTTCTCCACCTGATCGAGCATCTTGTCGAGCTTGGCCTTTGCTTCGGCCTTGACCTTCTCAGCTTCTTCATGAGCCTTCGCCTTCTGGGCGGCCTTTTCCTCGGCCTCGGGATCGACGACCACCAGGTTGGATGCATCATGCTCAACCAACTTAAGCGCATGCTCGGGACACACCTTGACGCAAGCTCCGCAACCTAGGCAATACGTGGACTCCAGTGCAAAGCGACCGCTTCCCACCAAATCGCAGGCGAACGTGGGGCATACATTGACGCACTCGCCGCACGACGTGCACTTGTCAAAATCGCACTCCGGCGTGCTCACCTGCATGTTCTGGGCAAGCTCGGGGTGGTTTTGCAGCGTCGAGAGCACCAGCTGCCGCCCGTGCGTGAGCGAACGGCGACGCTTGGTCGTCGTGGTGCCGCACATGGTGTTGAGCGTGCGCTCCAGCTGGGTAATCTGATGGCGATGGGCCTTGAGCTTTTGCGTCACCGAGGCCAGCGCCGCCGTCGCCGGATTGAGCTTGGTCACCGTCAGGCCCGTGGTGCGGGCGATCTTTTCCATGTACTCCTTGCGCTCGTACTCGCGGCGCTTATGGCATTTGAGGCTCTTGGAGTCGACCTCCAAGCCCATACCCGTGCCGGACCACTCCTCGGCCTTCGCAATCGCCTCGCCCAGAATGTCCTCACCGCCGGTGTTGCGGCATTTATCGCACACGTCCAACGGCAGGTACACACTCACGTTGGGATAGTCTGCCAGTACCGAGAACCAGGTCTCGGCCGTAATATCGCCCACGCAGGCAACGACGACTTCGTTCTCGCGCGGCATGCGCTTAAGGGCACGCGTGCAGGTGACGTAGGCGGTCTCGTGGCTCGTAGCCGCCGAGACAATGTCGTCGTAGACGTTTTTGGGCGCCAAGCGCGGCGAGATGATTGCCTCGGTCGGACAGGCAGCGGCGCACAGGCCGCACTTGCGACAGGAGTCGAGGATCTCGATGGCGTCTTCCTCGACCTCGATAGCGTTGACCGGGCACACGTCCATGCACGCGGTGCAGCCGCTCTTTTCGTTTTTGCAGGTCAGGCACGGAATGGTGTTACCGCGCGGACGCTCCTTGTAGTCGGCAGGATTCCACTGCGGCGCCGACGGATCGAGTGCATCGGTCACACCGCCAAGCGGGTTTTTAAGAAAGTCGAAACCCTTGCTGATCTCGATAATGTCATCAAACAGATCGTGTTCCTGCGCCATGCGCGGCCCCTCCCTGAGCAGTGCAAACAAGCAAGAGATAATGATACGCTATCGGCCCACGCCTCGGGCAAATTACACGCGGAGCATCTTTGCAGCAAATAGCCCATGGCCTATCGCCGTCTCGATTGCACAAGGTCAATCAAGCGCCAAACTATGCCTCGCACATGAGCTGCACGAGTTTTTGTTTGGTCACCTTGGCCTGTTCGTTAGCCATATTGCGCTCGTTTCTAAAGACCGCATTTGCAACACCCTGCAGATCGCCATCGGAAATCACGCTGCACGGACCGTCCATCGACGCCGCCGTGGGGCATACGCACAACGGCAACTCGGCATAAAACGCAACGGCCTTGGCGATATCGAGCATCTTGCCGCCGCCAATACCCACTACCATGTCGCAATACTCGGCCTGGGCTTCCTTAGCCATTTCGAAAACGGCCTCTTCCGTACACGGACCGTCATAAATCTTAAAGAACGGCTCGCTTAGATCGTCGTCCAGAAATCCATCAACAATCTGCCTGCACAGCCGATCCTCGGTGCCCTGGTCAAACAAGACATAGGCAGCGCAGCCCAACCATGACAAATACTTGCCTTGACGCGACAGTTCGCCCGGCCCCTGAACATACCGGCCGGGACCGCCGTAAACCACAGGAAGCGCCATACGAGAATCCGCCCTTCATCAAACAACGATTGGTGCAAAGTAACCTGACCCCTTTGCACCATAGCAAAAAGGGGCAAAGCCATCTGTTGGCTTTGCCCCTTCCTTAGCTTGATTTACTCATCCATGAGATAGTAGTGACCCAGTGCGTCGGCACCCAGAATGGCGTTTGCAACCATCTCGGGCGTCACCTCAAACGGCATGTTGCACATGGTGTCATCGGGTGCGCAGGCGGCCTCGGCAACAATCATGGCCTGCTCGCGCGTAAGCTCGGCAACGCCAAGTTCCTTCATCGTGACCGGCAGGCCCAGCTCAATGCAGAAGCCCAAGACTTCCTCGAGTTTCTCAGTCGGAGCATCCTCGAGTACCAGCTGGACGATAGTGCCAAAGGCGACCTTCTCGCCGTGATACATGCCGTGGCACTCGGGCAGCATCGTCAGGCCATTGTGGATGGCATGAGCAGCAGCAAGGCCCGAGCTCTCAAAGCCGATGCCGGAGAGCAGCGTGTTTGCCTCGATGATATGCTCGACGGCAGGCGTGAGCGCACCCTTCTCCAGCGCGACCTTGGCCTTAACGCCATCGGCCATAAGCGTCTCGTAGCAGAGCTTGGCAAGCGCCAGACCGGCCATGCCGCCCTTGCCGCCAGCGCAGGTGCCGCCGTCGGCATCGTGCGTTGCCTGGGCCTCGAAATAGGTTGCGAGCGCATCGCCCATGCCGGAAACCGTCAGGCGCACCGGGCTCGCCGCGATAACCGTCGTATCCATAAGGACAATATTGGGGTTTGCCTTAAGGAAGAGGTACTTGTCGAACTGGCCGTCATCGGTATAAAGCACCGAAAGCGCCGAACACGGGGCATCGGTCGAAGCAATGGTGGGGCAAATGATAACCGGGGACTCCAGGTAGTAGGCGACGGCCTTCGCGGTGTCGAGGATCTTGCCGCCACCGACGCCGACGACGATATCGCAACCGTTGTCGCGAGCGAGCGCAACCAGGCGATCGACCTCGCCCTTGGAGCACTCGCCGTTAAAATCCTCAAACAGCAGCTCGGCCTTAGCCTCGGCAAAGCCGCCCTCGATCTTGGCACCGACGCGCTTCTTGCCCGAAGGCGTCACGATGACGAGGGCCTTAGCGCCGAGCGGCTCGACATAGGAGCCGAGCTTGGCCAGCTCGTCCGGACCCTGGATGTACTTGCTGGGGCTATTGAAAATTGCAGCCATAACTATCCCATTCTCTAAAAGAAAAAAGAAAGGGGCTCCGTACAGATACGTGCGGAGCCCCTCGTTACGATAACAAGAGTCGATTAGAAATCGATGTCGGTGTCGTAGTAGCAGGCCTTGAGGATCTTCTCGAAGTCGGCAGCCTTGGTCTCACGCGGGTTCTCGGGCGTGCAGGCGTCCTGCTCGGCGTTCGCGGCAATCTCGGGCAGCTTGGCGAGGAACTCCTCCTCGGAAACCATCTGCGGGTTCTCGGCGTCGACCTTCACGCCACCATTCGCGTAATCCTTGATGGACTGCGGAATGTTGAGCTGGTCGTTGAGGTCGCGGATCTTCTGGACGAGCGCAGCGATGAGCTCCTCGTTGGTCTCGCCGGGAAGGTGCAGGATCTCCTTGGCCACGTAAGCGTAACGCTCGGCAGCACGGGGATCCTTGGAGTTCCACTGGATGACCTTGCCCAGGTACATGGCGTTAGCGGCACCGTGGATGATGTGGCCGTTCTCGAAGGCAGCACCGGTCTTGTGAGCCATGGAGTGAACGATGCCGAGCAGGCCCGAGGAGAAGGCGATACCGGCGATGCACTGAGCCTCGTGCATGTGCTGACGGGCCTCATGGTCGCCAGCATAGGACTTGGGCAGCCACTCGACGATCTCGCGGATGCCGTGCAGAGCGTTGGCGTCGGTGAACATAGAGGCGCAGGTGGAAACGTAGGCCTCCATGCAGTGGGTCAGAGCATCCATGCCGGTGTGAGCGCACAGCTTGGCGGGCATGGTGTAGGTGAGCTCGGGGTCGACGATGGCGACATCAGGGGTGATGTTGAAGTCGGCCAGCGGGTACTTGATGCCCTTTTCGTAATCCGTGATGACGGAGAATGCGGTGACCTCGGTAGCAGTGCCGGAGGTAGAGGAAATGGCGCAGAAGTGAGCCTTCTGACGCAGCTCGGGGAAGCTGAACGGCTGGATAATGTTGTCGAAGGACTCCTCGGGATACTCGTAGAAGACCCACATGGCCTTAGCGGCATCGATGGGCGAACCGCCGCCGATAGCAACAATCCAGTCGGGCTCGAAGTCGCGCATAGCGGCTGCGCCCTTCATGACGGTCTCGATGGAGGGATCGGACTCGACGCCCTCGAACAGCTTGACCTCCATGCCGGCCTCTTTGAGGTCGGCCTCAACGTCCTGCAGGAACCCGCCGCGGCGCATAGAGCTGCCGCCAGAAACGATGATGGCCTTCTTACCCTTGAGGTTCTTCACCTCGTGGCGAGCGCCCTCACCAAAGTACAGATCGCGAGGATTGGTAAAACGTCCCATACTGTGCCTCCTAAACAAGCCCCTCTTAGACTTGCGTATATAACGGAGCACCCAATTGGCTCCGTTAGGACCGGTTTGCGCGTTGCCGGCGATGACAATGCGCGATGTCTAAACGTCTCAACGCTCAGACAAACACTATTTTACCGTTCTGGTTGGTCAGTTATTCACCTAAAGCCGCCAATGATGAAACGTTTTTTCTATCCCTGAAGACCCTTGTGCGGCATCCATACTCCCAAGCTGGGCAAACGTTTTATCAAGGTTGACTACATATCCCGGGCAGGACCGTGCCCCTCCAAAATATGCACCGTTCGCCGCCAAAAATCGACCGTTTGCGGCACCGTGATACCACTCGGTCGTCCAAGGTGCCGACATTTGTGCGACATCCGTCTTCGTGGTGCAAAGGTGCAAGTCCAAGTGCGGCACCCCCGGTGTGCCACATGCGGGTAAACTAGAACCTTATATAGAAACATTTGAACCCTAACCGCAGCAAAGGAGGCCCCATGGCATTCGATCCCATTCAAGAGGATTGCCATCGCCTCGTTCTTGAGGCCTTGCGCCGCGACAATATCCCGCTCACCGACGGTGCCGCCGTAGAGCGTCTGATGGAACAATTCACCCGCAACCCCGCACCGCTCATCGTGCACGACCGCGACCGCGCCGGGCACCTCATTGCCAAGGTGGTCGAGGCTGTCGACTACCGCATTCCCTTTATCCCTGACGATACCCAGGCAGAGCAAGAAGAGGCAGCTGCCGAGAACATGCTCCGCGAGGCAGCCGCGCTCGACCCGACCAACTGGGACGCTCAGCGCATGCTGACCGCCCTCACCGCCGGCTCCAACGAGGAATACGTGCAGTATCTGGTGTCCAAGTGCGACGAAGTGGAGCACGATCTGGCGCTCAAGACCGCCTCGGCGCAGGACCCCTACGAGCGTGAGGCCGCAGGCGACCTTATGCGCCGCCCCTACCTGCGCTGGCTTGCCGCCTTGGCATCGCGCGCGCTCATTAGCGGACGCTACCGCATGTCGCTCGAAGCCGCGAATCGCAGCTTGGACTTTGCGCCCAACGACCCCGCTGGTGTCCGCCACACCGCGATGCTCGCTATGGCAAAGCTCGAATACCCCGCCGAGGAGCTCAAGCGATTTCGCTCTGCCCACTCCGTCCCCTATCTCGCCAGCACGCCGCTGCGTCGTCGTCCCAAGGACGCGGAGCGCGACTTGGACCCATGGACGCTCATCGCGCTGATGAGCGCTGCCTGGCGCGAGCTGGACTACGAGGGCGCCGAGCACTATTTGCGCATCCTCGCACGCTCGTGCCCGCACGCGGCCGAGGCGCTCTACTTCCAAACCGAGTTTCCCGATGGCGTCTATGCCCGCGTCAACGTGGGTGTGGGCTCCACCGACGAGCTCGTCCTTGCGCTGTCCGAGGCGACGCCGGTACTGCAGGAGGGCCTGGGCGCCCCCGACAACGCCAGCTTCGCCGCCTGGGTCGCTACCAACGATATCGTGCGTTCCCAAATCGATGAGCGCATACTGCGGGCGGCCGAGCAGGGTTTGCCGTTTAAGGGAGGAGACCTCTAATGGATCCGAGCGTCTACATCCCCGCCTACCTGGAGCGCACCTATCTGGCGTCGCACCCCGAACTCACCGATGCAGCACGCGAGCTTGTCCATAACGACGTGAGCGTCAACCCTCATAAGTATGCGCAGACCGAGCATGCTCAGGCACTGCTGTCCTACGCCGGTGTTCATCGCCACCTGCTCGACGAGCTCCATCGCATCGAGGATATGGGCAGCGACGAGGAGTTCGAGCAGACGCGCAATCGTCTGTTCGACGACATGCGCGATGAGCTGCTCAAGATTGTCCGCGTCGATGCGTATGTCCTCGATGCCCAGCTGCTCGCCATCATTTTGGCGGACACGCCCGTTGACGCCTGCCTGGGCGACCTGATGAAGCTCGAGGCGACCACGACCGATTACCTGCAGCAAAGTGTGCCCGGGTTCGATATGGAGGCCCCACACTACTGGGCCAACAAAGTTTTGACGGACGGCGTGACGGCGGCAGATCTCACCGTGAACGAGCCGGCACTTATCGGGTGGCTCCACACGCTCGAGGCCATCTCGCAGCTGTGCATGGCGAGCGCCCGCTACCGTGCTGCCGCCAACTACGCCCGCCGCGTCCTTAAGGCGGAAGGCTACCCCACCCGAGCCGCAGGCACCGTGTTGCTCGCCCTCGCTCGCCTGGAAGACCAGGACGGCTTTTTTGCCCTGGCTCACCAGCTCGAGGAAGAGATCGGGGCTGATGCACTCGAGAACTCCCCCTGGTACCTGCTCGCCCGCACCATCCTCTTGTTCAAAACGAACAAGATGCGTCCGGCGGTGCGTGCGCTGCGTGAGTTCGCTAACCGCTGCGAGGGCGGCGCATTCTTCTTGCTGAATCCCATGTACCAGACACCGTACCTTCCCTGCCGACCCGAGCCGCGCGACCCCTGGGACCTCTCGCACCAGGCGGTTTGGGAAGCCGACGGCATTATCTCGGACACCCCCGACTTTGCCCCCTGGGCCAACGCCTGCGAAGATGTATCGCAGCTTGCCCAGGAATTTGCGCGCCGCTACGGATTTTAGTGACGCACTCGACCCGACCATGTCGTTTACGTTAGGAACGGTTTCATGAATCTCCGCTCATCTCTTGCCTGCACCTCGAGCGATATCGCTCGCTGGGGACTGCGCTCTGTCCTCAAACGCCAGGGCGGCGTACTCCCCGGCCGCATCGCCATGAAGATCGATCCCGAGTTGCTGAGCGACCTCGCTGGCCTTGTCGACCGCAGCGTGGTGATTACGGGTACTAATGGCAAGACCACCACCTCCAACCTCATCGCCGACGCCGTTGCCGCCAGCGGCGCCACCGTGGTATGCAACCGCGCCGGCAACAACATGGAGCCGGGCGTGGTGGGTGCGCTGCTCGAGGCCCGCAGTGGCCTTAAGCACACCAGCAGCGGCAAGCGCGTGGGCGTTTTTGAGTGTGACGAGCTCTACACCGTACGCGTTCTGCCCAAGCTCAAGCCGACGTACTTTGTGCCGCTCAACCTGTTCCGCGACCAGCTGGATCGCTATGGCGAGATCGACCATACCCAAGACGTCATCGCCCATGCGTTGGAGCTCTCTCCGACGACAACGCTCATCTACAACGCCGACGACCCGTTGTGTGCCTCGATTGCCGCGCGCGTTCCCAACGCGAGTATTGCCTTTGGCATCGACGGCGCCACCAACACCGAGTCCGACCGCATTAGCGACTCACGTTTTTGCTCACAGTGCAACGCGCCGCTGGAGTATGACTACGTGCAATACGGCCAGCTCGGCGCCTACCATTGCCCCTCGTGCGGCTGGGCCCGCCCTGCGCTTGTCCGTCGCGTGACGGACGTGAAGCTCGGCTGCGACGGCTACGGCTTCGACCTGGTCTTTGGATCTGCGCCCGACGCGGCTGCCGTACACATCGCCACACGCTACAACGGCCTGTACATGGTCTACAACGTTGCCGCTGCATTCTTTGCCGCACATGAGTTAGGCGTGGATACGGCGCACCTGCAGCCCACGCTCGACGCCTACGTCCCCGCCGGCGGACGCATGGGCCGCTGGGATATCGCCGGCCGCACCATCGAGGCCAACCTGGCTAAGAATCCCGTAGGCTTCGATCGACAAATCCAGTCCATCAAGACGGCAGGCGGCAGACTCTGCGCTTTCTTCCTCAACGACAACGACGCCGACGGCCACGATGTATCGTGGATCTACGACGTCGACTTTGAGCGCATCGCCGACACGCCGGGTCTTGTCGCCTTTGCCGGAGGCACGCGCGCGCACGACATGCAGGTGCGCCTCAAGTACGCCGGCATCGATGCCGCGATTATCTCGGACGTCGCGCAGGCAATTGGCGCCGTGGCAGACGAGGCCGCCGATGACACCTTCTACGCCGTCGCCAACTACACGGCCTTCCCGCCGCTGGTCAAGGAGCTCGACGGGCTGAAAGGCGCCACCGCCGACGCTGTTGCTGGGCGCGCCGTAGCCCGTGCCGACGGCAGCGCTCTTCCTGTCGGTATCGCGCCAGTCGAGCTTTCGCGCCCGCTGCGCATCGTCTACCTGTATCCCGATGCCCTTAACCTCTACGGCGACGGCGGCAACGTCATCGCCCTCGAGCGCCGCTGCGCCTGGCGTGGCATTCCCGTGCGCGTGGACGAGGTCCGTATGGGCGAAACGCTTGATTTGACCGATGCCGATATCGTCATGATGGGTGGCGGCTCCGACCGCGACCAGCTAGCCGTGGCACACGAGCTGCTCGCCCAAAAAGACAAGGTCGCGGCCTATGTTGAGGATGGCGGCTCGCTGCTTGCCATCTGTGGCAGCTATCAGCTGCTCGGCCGTTCGTACTATATGGGCGAAAATCGCATCGAGGGCCTGGGCGTCATTGCCGCCGAAACCGTACGTGGCTCCGATCGCCTGATCGGCAACGTAGCCGTCAAAACCGATCTGGCACCTGAGCCCTTTGTGGGATTCGAGAACCATGGAGGTCGCACCCTGCTCGACGCGGAGGCAACGCCGCTCGGAACGTCCGTCGTCGCGGGCACCGGCAACAACGGCGACGATGGCCTTGAGGGTCTGATCTACAAGGGCGTCATCGGCACGTACCTGCACGGGCCGGCGCTGCCCAAAAACCCCGAACTCGCCGACTGGCTGATCGCGCATGCCCTCGAGCGCCGCGGCGATGCGCAGGCCACAGCCCTGCTGCCGCTCAAACCCCTCGACGACACCTACGAGCACGCCGCCCACGACGCCGCGATGAAGCTCCTCCCCTAACGCCTCGCCACCACAAAGGGGACAGGCACCTTTGTGGTGGTTTTTCAGTTTGCCAACGATATGTGAACGGCTAAAAAAGTCTGCTATACTCTTTCCCGCTGTCCCCATCGTCTAGCGGCCAAGGACGCCACCCTTTCAAGGTGGATATCGCGGGTTCGAATCCCGCTGGGGGCACCATTTGAATTGAAGAGCCCGTTACCCTCGCGGTAGCGGGCTTTTTGCTACCCATGCGCCGGGATTCGAACCCGACAGGGTGCGGAGCTGAGGAAACGCGAAGCGTTTTCCAGCGCAGCACGCAAGGAGCGAAGCGACGCGGCGAAAGCGGGCGGCGTCAGCCGCACGCGGACATCCCGCTGGGGGCACCATTTAAATTAAGAAGCCCGTTACCCCCGCGGTGACGGGCTTTTTGCTACCGATATGCCGGGATTCGAACCCGGCAGGGTGCGGATCCCGGCATCATCGCAAGGCCTGTGGTCAAAAAATGGCAAATATGAGTACTGTTACCATTTTAGTTACAGAGATTTCATGCCTTCAGAAGGCGATTTAGCCGTCAGGCGTCCTACGGCGGAAAAATTGCAGACGTTTATCGGCTAAGTACTTGGGCATATGTTGCGTAACACTACATATTTTGCAAATAAATAATGCTACAGGACTTGTGACAGTACTCATATTTGACGTTTTTTGTCCACAACCCTTTATACCTAGGCAAGTCGGCGGCAAAACGGGCTTCAAAGCGTCCTTCGCAAACAAAAACCGGGGCCCGCATGATGCGGACCCCGGCTCAATACCGTGACGATATGTCAGTTACGCTCTACACGTAGAACAGGATGTCGTCGTAAGTCGGGACCGGCCAGTAGTCGGCGGCCACGATCTCCTCCATGGCATCCACGGCGGCGCGCAGCGTATCCATAGCGGGGACGACCTCGTGTGCATACACGTTGGCCTGCTCCTGACCATCGAGGCCCTCGGCCTTCTGATGCACGGCGTCGAGCGCCTTGATGGAGTCGTTGATGGTGGTGATACCGTTGCAGAGCTTGTTGAGCGTGTTCTGCTCGCACTGCATGGCGGCCTCGGCACCGGCGGCACGAATAGTCTCAAGGCCCTTAGCGACCTTGGTGGCATAGGCAGTAATGACCGGGCGATAGGTACGACGCGCCTCGCGAACCATCGTGGTAGCCTCGATGTTCATGAGCTTGTTGTACTTCTCGAGCTTGCAATCGTAGCGGCACTGGGCCTCGGCCTTGGTCAGGACGCCCGTCTCCTCAAAGAGCGCAATGGCCTTATCGGAAACAAAGGCGGGCAGGGCGTCGGCCGTGGTCTTGTTGTTGGCAAGGCCGCGCTTCTCGGCCTCGACGGGCCACTCGTCGGAGTAGCCATCGCCGGAGAAGAGGATGCGCTGGTGGTCGGTCAGGACCTTCTTGCAGTACTCGAGCGCGGCGTCCTGGAACTCATCCTCGGGCGTACCCTCAAGCGCGTCGGCGAAGGACTTGAGCGACTTGGCCACGGCGGCATCGAGCACCAGGTTGGAGTCGGAGACGTTCTGCTCGGAGCCGCAGGCACGGAACTCGAACTTGTTGCCGGTGAAGGCAAACGGGGAGGTGCGGTTGCGGTCGGTGTTGTCCTGCATCAGCTTGGGCAGGGTATCGGCGCCCAGGTCGAGCACGCCGCGCGTGGCATGGACGGAAGCCTTACCATCGATGATCTTCTCGACGACCTCGGTAAGCTGGTCGCCCAGGAAGATGGACATAATCGCCGGAGGAGCCTCGTTGGCGCCCAGACGATGGTCGTTGCCGGCCGAGGCAACAGAGGCGCGCAGGAGTTCCTGATAGTTATCGACGGCCTCGATCACCGCGGTGAGGAAGACGATGAACTGCAGGTTGTCGAGCGGGGTGTCGCCCGGATCGAGCAGATTCTCGGACTCGGTGCCAAGCGACCAGTTGTTGTGCTTGCCCGAACCATTGATGCCCTCGAAGGGCTTCTCGTGCAGCAGGCAGACCAAGTCGTGGCGGGAGGCGATGAGCTTCATCTTCTCCATCATGACCAGATTCTGGTCGATGGCCTCGTTGACCTCGCCATAGACCGGTGCGAGCTCATGCTGGCAGGGAGCGACCTCGTTGTGCTTGGTCTTGGCGGGAATACCGAGCGCCCACAGCTCATCGTCCAGGTCCTTCATGTAGGCCGAGACGGTGGGGCGGATAGCGCCAAAGTAGTGCTCCTCGAGCTCCTGGCCCTTGCATGGAGCAGCACCAAAGAGGGTGCGGCCGGTGATGACCAGGTCCTTGCGCTTGCGGTAAGCGTCCTTCTTGATCAGGAAGTACTCCTGCTCGTCGCCCACGGAAGGAACGACCTTCTTGGGGGTCTTACCGAACAGCGCCAAAACGCGCTTAGACTCACGCGAGAGCGCGGTCATGGAACGCAGCAGCGGGGTCTTCTTGTCCAGGGCCTCGCCCGTGTAGGAGCAGAAAGCCGTGGGGATGCACAGGACATCGTCCTTGATAAAGGCGGGGCTGGTGGGATCCCAAGCGGTGTAGCCACGGGCCTCGAAGGTGGCGCGCAGGCCGCCGTTGGGGAAGCTGGAGGCGTCCGGCTCGCCCTGGATGAGGTTCTTGCCCGTAAACTTGGTAATGGCGGTGCCGTCGTGGTTGGGCTCCAGGAAGCTGTCGTGCTTCTCGGAAGTAATGCCCGAAAGAGGCTGGAACCAATGTGCGTAGTGCGTCGCGCCCTTGGAGATGGCCCAGACCTTCATGGCATGGGCAACGGCGTTGGCCACATCCAGGTCGAGCGGCTCACCGCCCTCGAGGGTTGCAGCAAGGCGCTTCCAAATGTCCTTGGGGAGGTAGTCCTTCATGACTTCCTCAGAGAACACCATGGTCCCGAAGCGGTCAGTAAGTTCGGCCATACGGAACTCCCTTCGTATCGGCACCGCGTGAGAAGCGGTGTTGATTACTAACGAACGAGTCATAGCTTAGACTCGCCGTGTTTCCGCGACATTACCGTTATGTTGCTGTCGCGAAACCAATCAATGAGGTTACCCTATCGAGGCGGCGTTGCCACCCTCAACAGCCAATCAACTGCATAAATTGCAGACCTCTCCCCATAGTTTAAGGGTAGTCAATTTGGGATGGAGCTCTATTAACTGGTATTTTGCATCAGATACCAGTCTTTATAGTCCGTGCCTAGATTAGCCGCTCTGTTATAGAGAAAGCCGATAGCAAGGCATCTTTGATTGGTATCCTCAAATAGCGAGTGAAACTCCACCGTGGCACAGTGGTGCTGTAGAATCCTTACAACACATCACACTATTACGTATCTAGAGGAGCACGATATGCGCGTCGACGAGGTTTTTAAGCAGGCAGCATCCCAGGGCACCGCGCCCATTTCGTTTGAGATGTTCCCGCCCAAGGGCGAACTGACCCTCGACATGGCTCGCGAAGTGGCAGGCAATCTGTGCAAGCTTTCGCCGAGCTTTGTCTCGGTCACCTGCTCGGCCGGCGGCTCGGGCAACGGTGCCGCCACCGCCCCCATCGCGCATATGATTACGAGCGAATTCGACACGCCCTCGGTGGCACACCTTACCTGCGTGGGCCGGTCGCATGCCGATATCGCCGCCAAGATCGATGAGTATCGCTCGGCCGGCGTGGAAAACGTGCTGGCCCTGCGCGGCGATCTTCCCGCCGGCGCGACCGAGGACGACAAGCCCGCCTCCGACTACGCCTACGCCCGCGACCTCATCCCCGAGCTCGTCGACGCCGGCTTTTGCGTGGGCGCCGCAGCCTACCCCGAGGGCCACATTGCCTGTGAGGACCTCAACGTCTCGGTCGAACACCTCAAGCAAAAACAGGACGCCGGCGCGAGCTTCTTTGTGACGCAGCTTTTCTTTGATAACGAGTGCTTCTACCGTTTTCGCGAGCTTGCCGACAAGGCCGGCATCACCGTGCCCATTACCGCGGGCATTATGCCGTTTATGGGCAAGTCGCAGATCAGCCGCATGGTCTTTATGTGCGGCGCGTCGCTGCCCTCCCCCGTCATCAAGATTCTCGCCAAGTACGAGAACGACCCCGAGAGCCTGCAGGCAGCCGGTGTAGATTATGCCGCCCGTCAGCTTTGTGACCTCAAGGAGCACGGTGCCGACGGCCTGCACCTGTACACTATGAACCGTCCTGCAATCGCCGCGACCATTATGGAGCGCCTGGGGTAATGGAAAAACCGCACATCGATACAACCACTGTCGAAGTGCCGGCCGACCTTGCGTCGCCGGCGCTTTACCGTGTCGATGCTGCGCACCATCCCCGTGTCGACCGTGCCGAGATGCTGCGGTATCTGGGTTACGGCGGCCAGCAGATTGAGCCCGAACTGTCACGACGTATTGAGCTTGTCGTTGAACGCCTGGAATTGGACATTGAGCCCCGTGGCGTGCGCCGCGTATTTGCCGTCGATGCCACGGGCGTGGACGAACAGGGCAAGCCTTGCATCCGTCTGGTCGGCACCAACGTTGAGCTGCGCGGTCGTGATATCTATCGACATCTCAAAGACGCCCGCTTTGCCGCGCTCATGGCATGCACTCTCGGCATGGATGCTGAGCGCCGTTTGCGCACCACGGGAGCCCAACATCCCCTGGAGGGCGCCGTGCTCGACGCCGCGTGCTCCGCTTACGTGGAAGCCGCCGTTGAGCAAATGGACCAGCAGGTCAAGATGGACGCCGCCGTTCATGGGCTCGCCGGCAACTGGCGCTTTAGCCCCGGCTACGGCGACTGCCCGCTCTCGGCCCAGCGCTCGATCGTCAATGCGCTCAACGCCACGCGGCTCATCGGCCTGACCGTCACGCCCACCAGCCTGCTCATGCCCACTAAAAGCGTGACAGCGGTGATCGGCCTGTTCGACGGCGAAGTCCACGACGCCCAGAGCCGCCCCACCTGCAATATCTGCCGCATGCGCGAGCACTGCCGCTTCCGCGCCGCCCACACCACCTGCTATTCGCATTCTGAATAAAATGTCAATTGATGGCACGGTATCGAGGGAATCTCATCCGTATGTAAGCGGATGTCCTCACAAACAAGTACCATAAGATTCCAAATAACAACTATCTGAAAGCCAGTACATGCACAACATTCTGCAGTTCTCGCCACAACTAACCGCGCTTGAGTTTTTTTCAGGCATTGGCTTGGCTCGTGCCGGCATGGCAAAAGCCGGAATCAAAACAATCTGGGCAAATGACATAGACCATACTAAATGCGCCATGTACGGCCAGTGTTGGGGCGATGAGCATCTAGTCGAGCAGGATGTCCACACACTCGACCCCGACTTAATACCCCAAGCCGACATCGCATGGGCGTCAAGCCCTTGCACAAACTTATCTCTCGCGGGAAACAGGGAGGGACTTATCTCTGGCAAAGAGTCCAGTGCGTTCTTTGGCTTTATTAAGGCCATCGAAGGAATGGGCGATCGTGCCCCGCGGGCACTTGTTCTCGAAAATGTCATCGGCCTTGCCACGTCTAATAACAGTAATGACTTTAGACTCGTTTGCCAGGAATTTAATCGTTTAGGCTATTCATGCGACGCTTATTTTATCGATGCACGGCACTGGCTTCCCCAGTCACGCCCCCGCATGTTTGTCGTCGGATTAAAAAACCCTCTTCCCAACAGCCGACTCGATTCCTCGCTTCGTCCTGAAAAGGTCTCCTGGATTCACTCCGACCCTTCACTCATTACGCACGTCTCTCACCTAAACGAGCCAAGTCCACTTCGCATGACGGGCCTTGCAACGGTTGTTGAAAATATTCCCGAGAACGACAAGCGTTGGTGGAACAAAAACCAAGTACAAGCATTTATCGACTCACTTGCACCGCATCAAGCAGAGCGCCTTCAGCGCTTCTTAAATGCCAAAGAAAAAAATGTTCGCACTGCTTACCGTCGCACGCGATCGGGCGTTGTGCGCTGGGAAATCCGTGAAGAAGAAATTGCCGGATGTCTAAGAACGGCTCGCGGCGGCTCATCAAGACAGGCAGTCGTTATATGCGAAAACGGAAAGATAGAAGTTCGCTGGATGACTGGAACTGAATATGCCCGTCTCCAAGGTGTTGACTCATGTCAGTTTAGCGGCTTCTCGGATGCTCAGATTCGCTACGCATTCGGCGATGCAGTTGCCGTGCCAGTTGTCACTTGGCTTATAAAAAATGCAGTCAAACCCGCGCTTATGTCTTCAAGGAACGGAGTGGACAATAATGGAAATGACCAATTGCTCCTTGAGCGAGCCCGATAAAGACATCTTGGATGCCATTGAACTCTGGTACGAATCCAAGCGCAGCAAGCGAGGCAACGTCAACCGTAACGTCATGGCGGTTGGCATAGGCATAAGCGAGCTGTTGCAAAACCGTTTTCCGCTCACCGACGATTATGTGCAATCGGACAAGGGGAGCCAAGTACGAGGCCTAAGTGGAGCATGCATCAAAACAGTTTTAGCCAGACATGGGGAAACGCGTGCCTTCGCGTCAGAGGGCGGCAGAACCTCACGCGGCACACTCCCGATGGCGCTTGAGCTTGCCACGATTATCAACTCTGCCCTACCCAGTGACATTTGCGAAGACACTCGTCTTGAAGCTGCGAATGCAATCGCCAATTTCTTCGTCGAGCGAATCCAGGTCGATTTCTTTAACCGGCAGAGAATCAAAGTCGAAATCGATCTTCAAAAACCAATTTCTGTCATTGTCGATGATATCCTAGCCGAAGCAAGCCTACGGTCCGATAAGCCAACGGGTACCGTCGCACAGCACCTGGTAGGTGCAAAACTAGAGATGTTATTTCCAACCATAGAAATCGGAAAAGACAACTCAAACGCCGCCGACCAGCAGACAGACCGTTCTGGCGATTTCCAAATCAATGATGCTGCATTTCATGTGACTGTATCGCCAATGGCCAAATTGACCGATCGATGCCGAGATAACATTCGAAATGGCATTCGGCCCATCGTCGTTGTCCCCCACGATAAAGTTTCCTTCGCTTACGGACTGTTCGAAAGTGAGGGACTCGGCAATCGCGTACAGGTTATCGCACTCGAATCGTTTATCGGCATCAATATTGAAGAGTTATCGTTCTACAAGCGAGGCCTAATTCGATTAAATGTCGCACGGCTTCTTGCCCACTACAACAAGCGAATCGAAGATATCGAGCCCGACAAATCTCTTCAAATAGAAATTCCTCAGTGGGCTCTAGACGAAATGGATGCACATGGCGAATAGCTCAAACATACTTATCACTCATGATCTGGACGGTGCCGCGCTGGCGGCACCCGTTGATGCCGCACGTCGCAACGGTGCCACGTACAAGACGCGCACGATCGACGATCTGCGCATTAAGGACGATCGCCTGCGCGCCGCCATCGAGGGCACGGGACACCTGCTGTTCGACGGCGGCATGGGCACCATGCTGCAGGCGGCCGGCATGAAGGCCGGCGCTCTGCCCGAGCTGCTCAACTTTGAGGAGCCCCAGGTCATTACCGACATTCAGCGACAGTACGTCGAGGCCGGCTGCGACGTGATCACCGCCAACACCTTTGGCGCCAACGCCCACAAGCTCGATGGCGCCGCTACCGTGGCAGATGTCTTTGCCGCCGCTGCCGCCTGTGCCCGCGCGGCCGGTGCCCATTACGTCGCCGGCGACATCGGCCCCATCGGTGCGCTGCTTCGCCCCCTGGGCACCCTCAGCTTCGACGAGGCCTATGACCTCTTTGCCGAGGAAGTGCGCGCCGGCGTCAATGCGGGCGTGGACCTCTTTATTATCGAAACCATGACCGACCTGGCCGAGATCAAGGCGGCCGTCCTCGCCTGCCGCGAGAACTCCGATCTGCCCGTCTTTGCCACCATGACCTTTGAGGAAGACGGTCGCACCTTCCTGGGCACGAGTCCCGAGGTTGCCGCCATCACGCTCGATGCCATCGGCGCCGACGTTTTGGGCATCAACTGCAGCCAGGGACCGGCCGAGCTCCGAGGACTCGCCGCTCGCATGCTCACCGTTACGGACAAGCCCGTTATGGTGCAGGCCAACGCAGGACTGCCCCACGTGGACGACGACGGCAACACCGTCTTTGATATCCAGGCGCCCGAGTACGCCGTGGCCGTCGCCGGTATGATTGAGGACGGCGTAAGCGTCGTGGGCGGCTGCTGCGGCACCACGCCGGCGCACATGGCGGCCCTACGCACGCTTATTGACAACCACACGCCCAGCCCACGCCATCGCAAGCCCAGTATGTCGGTCACGAGCGCCCAGACGGTCGTGGACCTTCCCTGCGACGGCCATAAGATTGCCGTCATCGGCGAGCGCATCAACCCCACCGGCAAAAAGCGCCTGCAGCAGGCCCTGCGCGACGGCGACCTGGACTACGTCGTGAGCCGGGGCATCAGCCAGCAGGAACAGGGCGCCGACATCCTGGACGTCAACGTGGGCCTGCCCGAGATCGACGAGGTCAAGATCATCCAACAGGCGACCGAACAGCTCCAGGGCTCCACGCTGTTGCCGTTGCAGATTGACTCCACCGACCCCGCAGCCGTCGAGGCCGCCGTGCGCCGCTACGCTGGCAAGCCCATCATCAACTCGGTCAATGGCAAGCAAAAGATCATGGATGAGATCTTTCCGCTGGTCGCCCACTACGGCACCAACGTTGTCGGCCTTACGCTCGACGAAGGCGGCATCCCCGATACCGCCGAGGCCCGCTTTGCCATCGCCGAACGCATCGTGGCCGAGGCCGCCCGCTACGGCATCGGCCCGGACCGTATCCTCATCGACTGCCTGGTCATGACCGCCTCGACCAACCAGCGCCAGGCCGAGCAGATCCTACGCGCCATGTCCCTGTGCAAGGAGCGTCTGGGCGTCAAATGCGCGCTCGGCGTATCGAACATCAGCTTTGGCCTGCCTGCCCGCCCGCTGCTGGGCTCAGTCTTTTTGGCTGCCGCTTTTGGCGCGGGCCTGGACGCCCCCATCATGAACCCGGGCTCCAAGCGCTTTATGGATACCGTCTACAGCTATCGCGTCCTGAGCGTTGAGGACGAGGGCTCGACCGGATACATCGAGCGCTACGCCGGCTGGACCGATCCGTACAAGATTGCCGCAAACCCGGCAGCAGCTCAGGCCGCATCGACCGACACCGTGCCCGCTGCTGGCACCGCCGGCACCGACGGCAACGACGACCCGATTCGTCGCATGGTCGTCTCGGGCCGCAAAGGCGAGATCGCTGCCGAGACCGAGCGCCTGCTGGCAGACCACGACGCCATGGACCTCATCAACAATCACTTTATCCCCGCCCTCGACGAGGTTGGCGTCCTCTTTGACCAGGGTAAGTTCTTCTTGCCGCAGCTCATGGCCTCGGCCGAGGCCGCGCGCGTGGGCTTCGACACCATCAAGCGCCTGATGCCCGCCGGCGAGATTGCCGACAAGGGCAAAATCTGCGTGGCCACCGTCAAGGGCGACATCCACGACATCGGTAAGAACATCGTCAAGATGCTGCTCGATAACTACGGCTATACCGTCTTTGACCTAGGCCGCGACGTCGACCCGCAAGAGGTGCTCAAGACTGTACAGGAGCGCGACATCAAGCTCGTTGGCCTCTCGGCGCTTATGACTACCACCGTCGTCGCCATGGAAGAGACCATCAAGTTGCTCCATGCCGAGGTTCCGGGCGTCAAGATCATCGTGGGCGGCGCCGTACTCACCCCCGAATACGCCAAGCAGATCGGTGCGGACTACTACGCCAAGGACGCCGCCGAGAGCGCTCGTATCGCCGAAGAGGTCTTTGGGAAGTAACACAACGGAAACAACCGAGCACCAAAACGTGCCGCACGCGCCACTTGGCACGTGCGGCACGTTAGAATAGATAAGACTATGCTCGTTTTGGCAGATAGGAGCGCAAGGATGGCGATCACGCCCGCAGAAATCGCGGAAACCCGCGGCATGGTTGAGGAACAGAACCTCGACATCAGGACCATCACCATGGGTGTTTCGCTCATGGGTTGCGGTGACGAGAACCTCGACCGCATGTGCACGAAGATCTACGACCACGTGACGCACACGGCTGAGCATCTGGTCGAGACCGCCGAGAACCTCGAGCGCGAGTACGGTATCCCCATCGTCAACAAGCGCGTTTCCGTCACCCCGGTGGCGCAGATCGCCGCGTGCTGCAAGGATGAGGACCTCACCCCCATCGCGCATGCCCTCGACCGCGCGGCCGAGACGCTCGGCATCGATTACCTGGGCGGCTTCTCCGCACTCGTCCAGAAGGGCATCGGCGACGCCGACCGCCGCGTCATCCAGTCCATCCCCCAGGCGCTCGCCACCACGAGCCGCGTCTGCTCCAGCGTCAACGTCGCCAGCCTGCGCGCCGGCATCAATATGGACGCCGTGCTTATGGCCGCCCAGACCATCATCGATGCCGCTAAACTCACGGCCGACCAGGATTCCGTCGGCGCTTCCAAGTTTGTCTGCTTTGCTAACATGGTCGAGGACTCCCCGTTTATGGCGGGCGCCGTCCACGGCGGTGGCGAGGCCGACGCCGTCATCAACGTAGGCGTCTCGGGCCCCGGCGTTATGGCCGCAGCCCTGGAGACGCTGCCCGATTCCGCATCGATGATGGAAGTCGCCGAAAAGATTAAGCAGACCGCCTTTAAGATCACCCGTGCCGGCGAGCTCATGAGCCGCGAGGCCGCCCATCGTCTGGGTGTCGAGAAAGGCATTGTCGACCTGTCGCTGGCTCCCACGCCTGCCATTGGCGACTCCGTCGCGCGCATCCTCGAAATCATCGGCGTGGGCACCTGCGGTGGCCCCGGCACGACCTGCGCGCTCGCCATGCTCAACGATGCCGTCAAGAAGGGCGGCGTCATGGCCAGCTCCAGCGTGGGCGGTCTCTCGGGCGCTTTCATCCCCGTGTCAGAGGACGCCGGCATGATCGCCGCCGTCGAAGCCGGCGCGCTTTCGCTCGAGAAGCTCGAGGCCATGACCTGCGTGTGCTCCGTTGGCCTGGACATGATCGCCATCCCCGGCGACACCCCGGTCGAGACCATCGCCGGCATCATCGCCGACGAGATGGCCATCGGCGTCATCAACAACAAGACCACGGCCGTCCGCGTGATTCCTGCTATCGGCAAGGGCGTGGGCGACTGCGTCGAGTACGGCGGCCTGTTCGGCCGTGCGCCCATCATGCCGGTGAACCCCAACGCCGGCACCGTGCTTGCCCACCGTGGTGGACGCTTCCCGGCTCCGCTGAACTCACTGAAGAACTAGCCCAGGGATACGAGGCGAGGAGCCCCGGGGGGCAAATATATAAGGTCGCCTGCTCGGACAGTCCTGACTCGCACGGAGAGCACATTAAGTGCTCTCCGGCTCGTGCGGAACTCGCGATCGACCTTATATATTTGCCCTCCCCGGGGCTCCCGCACAACGGGACCTCGGTTGGGTTCTATCCCGGTTGCAGTTGCTTCGCTCCTGCACCACATGGTTGATACGGCGGTTTGGCGTTGGATCGGTTCTTTCCGATATATGCTGGTTGCGGCTCTTCTTTTGGGAGGAGTCGCTTTTTTGTTGCTAGGAGGTTGGCCCGTGGTTGATGGGGATGCTCGCTCTGGGCTTCTTTCTGCTGATTGGAATGGCGAATGGATGCGTTTGCAAGCTGGTCGGCGGCGGGCTGATGACTCTTTTGAGTGGGATAAGCGGGCTCGGCATTTTCGGCCGCTTGAGACTGCTCCGTATGCCCGGGACTTTATGAAGCTGTTGGCGTTAAGGCCTGGTGAATCGGTGCTTGATATGGGGTGTGGGGCTGGGTCGATTGCTATTCCGCTTGCTCAGACTGGGCATCCTGTGATTGCTGCTGACTTTTCCCCTGCCATGTTGGGCACGCTTGATGCTGGCATTGAGTACTATGGGCTCGAGGATCGCATTACGCCGCTTGAGCTTGCTTGGGATGATGATTGGGATTTGGTTGGACCGGTCGCAAAGGCGGTGGATGTTGCCTTTGCCAGTCGGTCGGTTACGACGACTAATCTAAAAGGTGCGCTTGCCAAGCTTGATCGTACGGCTCGTCGGCGTTGTGCTGTCACGATGGTCGCCAACTCCAGCCCGCGTTATGATCTGCACTTGATGAACGCTATCGGCGCCTCGGTTACCTGCAGCAATGGCTTTGTGTACGCCTTCAACATCCTCATTCAGATGGGTGCGTTGCCGCAGGTTACATACTTTGAATCGCCTCGTCGCGATACCTTCGATAGCCTTGAGGCAGGCGTGGCGGATTTTTCCCGTATGCTCGAGCATGGCAACGAGGATAAGATCGACCGCCTGCGCGACTATATCGCTCAGCACATGATCGAAAACCCCCATGCCGGCGAGCCGGGCTCCAAGGGCGTGCCGCAGGGGCGCTATATGCTCGACCATATCCGTAAGGTTCGCTGGGCGTTTATTGCATGGGAACCGATCTCTGAATCCCGCTCGTAGCCCGTTCACAGCCCGAGCTGCCCATCACCTCGGCATCCGCATTCTTTGCGAACTGGGCAAACGCGCCCCACACCGCGCCGTTCCTGCGCTATCGTGGGACAGCTCACGTAGATTAAGGCCCCGTCGCGGGGCGCCCCATACATAGAAAGCGAGAACCCATGGCACTGACAGGAGCCCAGGTCAAGCAGCTTCGCAGCATGGCCCATCACCTCAACCCCGCCATCATCATCGGCAAGTCCGATGTCAACGAGGGCACCGTCGAGCAGACGGTCGCCTACCTGGAGAAGCACGAGCTCGTTAAGTGCTCCGTGCTCGATGGCTCCAGTCTTTCCGCCCGCGAGGCCGCCGAAGAGCTCGCTGAGCGTTGCCACGCCGAGGTCGTCCAGGTCATCGGCCGCAAGTTCTCGCTGTATCGCGAGTCCTCGCGCAAGGACATCGAGAAGATCAAGCTCGTCTAAGAGCCAATGATCCGGCGAGCCAACACATAGCAAGCTTACGGGTGCCCAAGTACTTCGGGCGCCCGTTTTTTATCGCTCGACCAGCACGCGATTGAGCCGCCCCTCCACCAAGCGCTCGTATAGATGCCGCGTCTCGGGCTCGGGTACGCCATTGACCTGTTCCCTTAGATGGTGCATATGCCCGCTGTATAGCTCGACGATATCGCGCCGCCGCCCCGCCGCACTGTAGACGCGCATGGCGCAGCGCACCATATCCTCACGCGCCGTTTCCTGTCGAAGCCCCGACTCCGCCAGCCAAATCGCCGACTGCAAATCGTTTTCTTCTAGAGCGGCATTTGCTCCCTTAATCATGCAATCGATGTACTTTGACTGCATAATGCGTCGCATACGCAAAAAGTAGGTGGGGTTACAGCCATTGGGAACATACAGCGGTCCGGCATAAAGCTGCTCAATCTTAAGGCACAGCTCAACTAAATGGGGCCCGCGCGCACCCGTGCGATTTCCCAAAACCTCGCGGCTTATCTGGTCAAACAGCCGTACATCGGTCTTGACGTAGTCGCCGTTGAGTCCGATGCATTCATTTTGGATGAGCACACACGACTTGCCATCCGGCGTCGGTCCCAAAGCCGACCGCAAGCGCGATATCGTCGAGTACAGGTTGTTGCGGGCGCTATTGAACTCGGCATGGGGCCACAACTCCATGGCCAGCGTCTCACGATCGACGAGCGCATCCATGCCCAGCGCAAGCCGCTCGGCAAGTGTCGCCGCCTTCTTGCGGCGCCACATTTTGTCCGTGATGGGAAACCCGTCGCGCTCGGCGCGAAACGCACCAAACATGCGAATCTCGATATGGTCAATGGTATCAACGGCTTCAACCTCGCCGGCCTGGAACAGGCGCTCGCCCTCCCCTTCCAAATCGTCGCGCAGCGAGTACCGCGACAGCTCGCGCACGGGAAGCTTCTTGCGAATCCTGGTCGCCGGCTCGCCCAGACAATGCATGGCAAGGCGCGCAAAGAGCCGATACGATGGCTCCAGAATCCCCGCACGATTCATGGACATCCAGGCCGCAAGATCGCTGTCTCGGCCCGCACAGGCCAAATGCAGCGCCACCATCCAGGCCTCCGCTCCACCAACCTGCGTCTGGCTTATATCGAGCAACTCCGCTTCCTCACGTACCGAAACCATCGAGGTGTTACGCAGATACGCCGCGCGCTCCAGCAGCAATGCGTTATCGCGCATGTACGCAATCGACTCTTCGGCAAGTTTGAGCACTTGGACCGCACGGAACTTTGCATTAACCGGCCGTCCCTCTGCCAGCGACTGCCAGCCTTCTAGCAACAGGCCAAACAGCTGAATCTGGTTATCGCGCATGCGCACGGCAAAACGATCGAGCTCGTTGAACGCCGCGTCGTCGGTTACCGGCAGGCCGGAAAGGAGCCGCCGTGCCGCCAGCACCATGCGCACCCAGATAGCCATCGCCTTAAGCCCACGTACGTCGAGCGCCTCCCGCACCACCGTCATCTCGTCGTCGCGCTCGTCGGTTCCCGCAAACGACCCGTCAAAGAGCTCCACCAGCATGCTATCGGCCCGTATAACAATCCCCGCGATGTCGAGCTCACAGTCGTAGGCCTTGCTCGTTTTGAGCTGCTGTAGAACGCCGCCGTCATCTCCCCGTTCGGTCAGGCATCGCTTGACCTCGATATGCGCGGACAGCATGTCGAGTGCGGTGTGGGACGTCTCTATTTCTGGCACGGCCAGGTTCGTAGGAAGCCCAAGCCCGTTGTCCCCATAGCAAACAGCCGTCAGTGTCTGGGCCACCCTCCATGAAACAGGGTCTATTTCGCAGGCCGCCCGTTCGCCCCCGCGCTCGATGACCGATGCCATATAGCGAGCGAGCTTTGTATTGGACACGCTGACCGCTGCCAGATATACGCCAAGCGCCTCGGCAGGCGTTGGCTCTGGAGCCGGATCCTCGGCATCGATCGTGCCCAGCGCTGCTCGGCAGATATCGGCCCCGTGCCCCGTCAGAGCCAGATCGACCCCATACTGCCCAGCAAGTTCAAGGACCGCATCACGGTCCAAAAAGGCGTCCGCCAGGCCCATCGCCGCATCGCATCGGCCCGCCTTAAGCAAAATCCGGGCCGCCCTCGGAACAAGTTCGGGGCGGACCTCGGCCACCAACTTACGCAAGCGCAAGCGTCCGTTATCCTCCGTGCCCAGACACGTAAAACTCCGCTCGGCGGGGTCCAAGCCAAAGATCGGGTAGTCGCGTACGAAGTAGGACTGGTCGACCATCGATAGCCTCACCCCGCAAGCCTCGAGTTCTGCGATATTGCCCTCGCCCATCAAAATCATGAGACATGCCACGCAAAACAGCGCATTATTGTCGAGCGAAGCCAGATCGACAAGTGCCGCGCCATATACGTTGACAATCTCGTTTTCGAGCAGACCGGCTACGTCGCCTTGGCCATACAGACCCGTCTGCAATGCCGAAACGAGCTCGGGCACGCCCTGCGTGAGCTGATAAAAGTCGAGCGATGTGCTGATCGAAAACGCCGATGCCCACGCCGAATACTCATAGGCATGCACCTTGAGCATCTGCGCATTGATCTTAACCGAATCGCCCAGCCCATGAATCAGTTGACGATTTGAAGGACGGCAGGAGATAAAGACCCCTACCCCCATAGCGCGCAGGCCGCGAATCCTGTCGATGAGGTCTTCGGTATCGTGCTGATCGAGGTTTGGCACATTATCAATCGCGATAAGGGAGTGCGGTTTGTCTTTGAGTTCTTCGGTAACCACCTCGAGCTGCATAAACACCTCGCGCCCGGTAGCGCGATCGGCCTCGATAATCCGCACGGGGCCTCGCGTCGGGTCGCATTTAACCTCATGGGTGTACTGCAGCAGTACCGAGGTCTTCCCAAACCCGTCGGGCGCATAAAGAACCACAATGCCGGCCTTTCGGCCCTTGGCGATAAGCTCATTCATCAAGCGTTCGCGTCGCACCATATAGCCTCCGCCCAGCGGCATCAGCTCGAGGTCGTCTATACTGCCCAAATCGTTTACCATGCCCGCTCCTCAACTCGACCGTATGGACACTGTAACCGCAAGACCATACAAGCCGCGCTATGAATAGAGCGACCTTGTGTTCTAGGTTGTCTATTGGTACGCAAGCGGCAAGTTTTTGTACAGCGAGGGCCGATTGTTATTAATCCCCCGACTAATCGGTCTTTAAGCAGGTAAATGAGCTTGTCAGCTTGTCCCATCTAAGCGGCAGTGTAACGCAAATGAACAAGGTTCAGCTATGTCATTCAACTCGCCTAGCACCCGCTACCGTCTACGACCTTTTAGTGGCATTTTTGCATAGAATCTGATATGGAATGAATCAAGCTGTTTGACATCCGGCATTCGTCAAGCTTGCGGCAAGATTTTGGTCAAGCGGGCGGAAAGGGATAGCAAAAAGGCCCCCGCAAAGCGGAGGCCTTAGGCAAGGCTATGTCGAGGTGCAGGATTCGCGCTACTCGCAGAGCGAAAGGGCGGCCTCGTCGGCAACGACAACGCAGTTGGTGTGCAGCTGCAGGATCGAAGCCGGGCACGCGGGCGTAACCGGACCATAGCACATGTCATGCACGGCCTGAGCCTTGGCCTCGCCGTTGGCGACGACCAGGATCATGCGGGCATACATGATGGTCTGGGTGCCCATGGTGTAGGCCTGACGGGGAACGTCGTCGATGCTGTCGAACAGGCGGCTGTTGGCCTGAATGGTGCTCTCGGTGAGGTCGACGCAGTGCGTGCCCTTGGAGAAGTGGTCATCGGGCTCGTTGAAGCCGATGTGGCCGTTGTTGCCAATGCCGAGCAGCTGCAGATCCGGGTAACCGGCGGCGGCGACGATCTTGTCGTACTCAGAGCAGGCAGCGGCGGCGTCGGGGTTGGAACCGTCGGGCACATGCGTGTTGTTCAGGTCGATGTTGATGTGATCGAAGAAGTTCTCACGCATGAAGTAGTGATAGCTCTGGGGATCGTCGTGCGAAAGGCCGCGATACTCGTCCAGGTTGTAGGTGCTGACCTCGGCAAAGTCGACGTCGCCCTTCTCGTACCAAGCAGCGAGCTGCTTGTAGGCACCGATCGGGGTGGAGCCGGTGGCAAGTCCCAGCACACAGTCGGGCTTGAGGATAACCTGCGCCGAGATAATATTGGCGGCCTTGCGGCTCATATCCTCGTAGTCTTTAGCTTTAATGATCTTCATTACGCGTCCTTTCTCGTACAAGAGAGGCAAGGCTCCCCTTACAAGCACTTGCCCGCGGCCCGCGTCGGCCGCAACCAACGTGTGCGGCCACCAGGGCGAGGTCGCGTAATGTATGTGTCTCGTGTCTAGCCGCGTCGAGGCCCCTGCCCGTCCACGGTGACCCGAAGCCTTTTAGCTTCGGACAAATCCCATCTTGCCACGGAGGGCGTCCTCTTTCAAGGGCGCCCTCCGTAAACGTGTTTGAATTGTAGGCTAATGGCCACATGCACTTGCTAGCGCTCGCGAGCAACGATGAGCTGGTCCATCTCTTCGACATGCACGCCAACGGAGCCCTTGATGCTCGAGAACTCAACAGAGTTGCACACCAAGATGGGAACCGTCACATCGTAGCCCTCGGCAGCAATTGCCTCGCGATCGAACTCAATGAGCACATCGCCCTTATGGACGATGTCGCCCACTTGCGCATGTACGGTAAAGTGCTTGCCCTCAAGCTGAACAGTGTCCAAACCAACGTGGATGAGCACGTCCAAGCCATCGACCGTGTTAAGCGCAACAGCGTGTCCCGTGGGAAAAATGGCCTCGACCTTGGCATCAGCCGGTGCAATCACACGCGTGCCGGTAGGCTGAATCGCCACGCCCTGGCCCAAAAGGCCGGTGGCAAATGTCTGGTCGTTTACCTCGGAAAGCGGAATGACGTCGCCCGAGATGGGAGCATCCAGCGTAAGGACTCGACCACGCATACCAAAAGACCTTAGGACTTTAGTGAACATGCTCCCCCTCGGACATACCAATCGACCAAAATAGCCTTAACAGTTTACCACTTGGCACTCGTTTTTGACCATTAGGGAAGTTCGCGCTTGACAACCTCGACGATGTCGTCGACAACGCGCTGGGTCAGCTCGTGCGTCTCGGCCTCGGCCATAACGCGGACCAGCGGCTCGGTACCGCTCGGGCGCACCAGAATGCGGCCGCGGCCATCAAGCTCCTTCTCGGCAGCAGCGACGGCATCCCAGATGGGCTGGCAATCATCCAGACCAGCCTTGTTGTCGGAATGCACGTTGACGAGGACCTGCGGGTACTTCTTCATGATGCCGGCAAGATCAGTGAGGGTACGACCGGTGCGCTTGAGCACGGCCAGCAGCTGCAGAGCCGTCACCAGGCCGTCACCGGTGGTGTTGTGCTCCAGGAAGATGATGTGGCCGGACTGTTCGCCGCCGATGACGGCGCCATCCGCGAGCATGCGCTCCAAAACGTAGCGGTCACCCACGGCGGTCTGAACCATCTCGAAGCCCTGCTCCTTCATAGCGATGGAGAAGCCAAGGTTGCACATGACGGTCGAGACGATCTCGGAGTTGGCGAGCTTGCCGCGGGCGGCGAGGTCAGAACCGCAGATAGCCAGGATGTAGTCACCGTCGATCTCATTGCCCTCGCCGTCGACGAACAGCACGCGGTCGGCGTCGCCGTCGTGGGCCAGGCCGATATCGGCGTGGGTGCGCAGCACGAGCTCGCGCAGGGGCTCAAGGTGAGTGGAGCCGCACTCAACGTTAATGTCGGTGCCGCAGTAATCGGTGTTGATGGCATGGACCGTGGCGCCCAGGCGCTGCAGCGCAGCGGGCGTGGTCTGGCAGGAAGCACCGTGGCCGCAGTCGACGGCAACAACCAGGCCATCGAGCTTAAGGCCGTCGAGCGTGCTGATGGCATGATCGACATAGGCCTTGCGGGCGTCTTTCATCTTGATGATGTGACCCACACCGGCGCCGGTCGGCAGCGTGTCGGCAGCCATGGCCTCCTCGGACATGACCCAGGCGCTGATCTCTTCCTCGACAGCATCGGGAAGCTTCATGCCCTTGCGGCTAAAGAACTTGATGCCGTTGAACTCCGGCGGATTATGCGAAGCGGAGATGACGATGCCGCCGTCGAGCTCGTTTTGGACGGTGAGCAGCGCCACGGCCGGCGTAGGGATAACGCCGCAGCAATGCGGACGGCCGCCCTCGGCCATAATGCCAGCGGTCAGAGCACTCTCGAGCATGGTACCCGAAAGGCGCGTGTCGCGGCCGATGCAGATGTCCGGGCCAAGGAACTTGGTCGCCGCGCGGCCCAGGCGAAACGCGAGGTCGCACGAGAGGTCGGCATTGGCGACGCCACGGACGCCGTCGGTACCGAAGATGTTCTGGGGCATAGGATCGCTCCTTCCCTAGCAGGCGATATACAACCGCCCACCCTAGTCGAAAAAGAAAAGCGGGACCCGCCGAGGAATCGGCAGGCCCCGCTTGTACATTGTATCTCGAAAGGAGATAAAACCTTAGCGCTTGGAGAACTGGGGAGCGCGGCGGGCCTTCTTGAGGCCGTACTTCTTGCGCTCGACCACGCGAGCATCGCGCGTAAGGAAACCGGCCTTCTTGAGGTCAGCACGGTAGTCGCCAGCGTTCAGAAGAGCGCGGGCGATGCCCAGGCGCAGAGCGCCGGACTGACCGGAGATGCCGCCGCCATCGCACAGAGCGATAACGTCGAACTGACCGGCGGTGTCGGTCACCTTGAAGGGAGCAAGGGCGTTCTCAACGAGCTGATGACGGCCGAAATACTGCTCGGCGTCACGCTTGTTGATGGTCACCTTGCCGGTGCCGGGGACGAGACGGACGCGGGCGACGGCGTTCTTACGACGGCCGGTACCCTGGTAGACAACGGTGTTCTCAGCCATCTTTAAGCCTCCAGCTCAATCTTCGTGGGGTTCTGGGCAGCATGCGGATGCTCGGCACCAGCGTAGACCTTAAGCTTGGTCATCTGGGCACGGCCGAGGGTGGTCTTGGGCAGCATACCGCGAACGGCGCGCTCGATAACCTTCTCCGGGTGCTTCTCCATAGCCTGGCGGAAGCTCTCAGCCTTGAGGCCGCCGTTGTAGCCGCTGTGGCGATAATAGGTCTTCGTGCCGGCCTTGTTACCGGTAAGCTGGACCTTATCGGCGTTGATGACGACAACGAAGTCGCCGCAGTCGCTGTTGGGCGTGAACTGGGGCTTGTTCTTACCGCGCAGGATCATTGCGATCTGGGTGGCAAGACGGCCCAGGACAGCACCATCGGCGTCGACGAGAACCCAGTTGCGCTGGACCTCGCCCTGCTTGGCGTAGTGAGTCGATTTCGAAATCACTTAGACTCCTCCATGTACAGTACGTGTTGTTACAGAGATTCACGGGGCTCTGCAAGTAACCCGTCCATATTACCCCGCTCGCCGTACGAGTCAACAGGTATTTTGGCTCCGACCAGAGTTTCTGCACATGTCATCCACGAGCCGTGATGTCGCAGCGTTAACGCTCGACAAACGCCTCGATATCTCCCAGCAAGCGCTTTGCCTCCTGGCGGCCCTGGATATACAGATCGAGAAGCTTTGCCGGATCGTGCTCGACATGGCCGACCTCGACCGGCTTTTGCGGAGCGACGACCAGTGCGCGGCCCTCGCGCTCATACTTCCACAGGTGCATGCGCTGGAGGTTATAGCGGTCGTGGCGCGTCTCGATAGCCTCGAGCAGATAGGGGTAGTCGGCATAGCGCGCACGCGCCGCCGGCAAAAACTCGTAGGGCTTTTTCTCATATGAGCGGTCCTGGGTGACGATGACGACCGCACGGTCGAAGCCCGCCTCCTCGAGCACATGCTCGATAGGAACCGAATCGGCCACGCCGCCGTCGACGTATTTGTGCCCGTCAATCTCGACCGGCGGCGTCACCAGCGGCAGCGACGTCGAGGCGCGCACGGCGTCGAGGTCGAGCACGGCGCTTTTGACCGGCAGGTAGGCAGCGGTTCCAAACAGCATGTCCGTCGCGACGGCGTACATCTCGATAGGGCTGGCGTCGAACGCCTCGTTGTCAAAGGGATCCAGGCGGTCCTGGATATCGTTGAAGATAAAGTCGTGACCCACGATGGAGCCCGTGGATGCGAAGGATGCGGCACCCATGTAGCGGTTGTCATTGCAGAAGGTCAGGTTGATGCGATTGACGCGACCGATCTGGTGTGACTTGTAGTTGACGCCGTTGAGCGCACCGGCCGATACGCCATATACCGCCGGAATTTCGACACCGGCCTCCATGAGAACGTCGAGCACGCCGGCGGTAAACTGCCCACGAAAACTGCCACCCTCCAAGACGAGCGCGACCTTGCCGACGTTCTTTGCCTTATCTTCTGCAGTCATATTGACCTCCTGCGATTGCGTTTTGGCTTTCTTCTACCCAGTTTTGGAATGGAGGGCGCGCAGGTTTTTCGAGGCGGCAGGTGAAGCGGAAAGTGCGTCCCAGTTTGAGGCGGGATTCCGGGATGAACTTTCCGTTTGGACCGCCGTTGGGAAAGCGCGTCCCAGTCTGAGCGCGGATTCCGGGATGCGGTTTCCGCTTGATGTGTCATCCGGAAACTACGTCCCAGTCTGAGCGCGGATTCCGGGATGGGCTTTCCGCCTGGGCTGCCATTGGGAAAGCGCGTCCCACTCTGCGTCACTGAGGCGTTTTCTTTACGCCCGCGCCCTGCATAGAGTTCGATTCTCCGCGGGTGGAGGGGATCCGTCCGCGCGGGACACGGCAGGCTGTCATCCGGTCGGCATCGAATCTATATCCAGTCGAGGCTTTGCGCGGAGAATCCGCGTATTTGCTTCGCAAATCCGCACCGGCTTCGGCCGCCTGCCGGCGTCCTCGCCCGCTCGCTACAAACGCTCCGCGTTTGTTTAACGCTCGCGCCCTGCACAGAGTTCGATTCTCCGCGGTACGGGCTAGAAATGAAAAGGCAGGTAGATACGAATATCTACCTGCCTGTAACTATTGGTGGAGGCGCGGAGAATCGAACTCCGGTCCACGAAAGCCCCCTGATTGGCATCTCCAAGCTCAGTCGCTGGTTTAGTCTCGGACGCTTTGCGCGCAGCGACACGCTCGCAGCATCCCAACCGGTTCGATCTTAGCCTGCGCCATACCGATTACGTGCGCAGGAGCATTCCCTTAACATGACGTCGCACCGGTGTCGGGGAAATCACCGGGTTGACGCGCCGCTATAAATTAAGCAGCGAGAGCCATAGGCTCAAAAGAAGAGTTGTTGTCAATTCAATTTGACGGTACCCCTGTTTAACGAGGCGAGGAGACCTCGGCTTGCTTCCTCTCTCAGAGCTATCGTGTCGAAACCAGTCGCCCCCGAATGTCGGGAAAGTCTGGATAGCATTGGGCACGAGCACCCAACACCCGTCGACTTTTCAAGGAACATACGGGGCGAGCCCCGCTTGTGGAGTGTTATCTTACCACGTTCTGAAAGCGGACAGCTGTCCTATGCACGAGCTGTGAAGACCCCAATGTGCGCCGCACTTCGCACTTTTGTTACCGATCGCATCACGTATATTTTCGCCAAGCATAATTGACCCGTCGAAAGGACCGTTATGGATACCAAGCAGCAACTCGTCAATGCCCTCGCAGGCCTGGGCTCAACCATTACCGAAGCTATGGATGTCATCGAGGGCTTTGTCCCCTGCGGACATCCCGCCCTCACGGTATCGAACGCACTCGTCGCGCTGGACGCTGACGATGATGCGGCTCTCGCCCAGCAGCTTGAGACCGTCGAGGGCTTTATCGACCACGTGAGCGAGAACCGCGGCGTGACCGCCTACCACGGCATCGAGGTCGAGCTCGCGGGTCCCAAGGCCAATCTGCTCGCAGCAATCCGCGAGGTAGGTGCCCTTATGCAGACCGCAGGCGTCAAGAACACCCAGGTCAACGAGTGGGTCTACCGCAGTCTGGCAGCACTCGACAGCTCCGACGAAAAGGCAGCCGAGCAGCTCGCAGAAAGTCCCGCCATTAAGGCCGAGCTTTTGTAAATAGCAGACGCGGGCCCCTTGGCGCATCGTCGTCCAAGAGGCCCGCAAACAGTTCGCATCAACCGATAGCCGCGCCGCCGCGTTCGGCCAAAGCCAGAATCGGCATCATTTGGCGCGGGGTCTTTGCTGCAAGATCGGCATGTTCGAGCAGTTTTCGATCGTTGGTCACCAAGTAATCGACCTGCGCGCGCTTGCATGCGGCGAGCACCAAGTTGTCCTCGTAATCGCGATGGAGCGCTAAGTATTTGTCGGCCAGCCAAAGGTCCGACGCATCTGCACCCACGGCCGTGGCGTTTTCGGTCATATTCCGAACAAACGCCAGCGCCGCATCGCCAATCGCGCGGGCAGAAGCCTCGTCGAGCGCTCCCCCGCTGGCAAGAACGCTACGCTTCAGTTCGTGCTGGACAACGTACAGCACGTCCTTGGCGATATGCACCGGAAAGAGCAACGTTGCGCCCGATTCCGTCGCCCGCCCAATAAACGCACGCGCGGCAAGCGACTCGGCATGGTCGACGCAAAATGAATCAACCCATACGTTGGCGTCCACCATTATTTTGAGAGGAGCCCCGCTCACAGGATCATCCCCTTTTGGCGATAGCGCTCGTCCATGGCTTCGGAATAGATTGTGTCCCAATCGCGGGCATCGGATACGGACGAGGTAGCGATGCCCAGGTCCGCGTAAAGCTGGTCCGCTGCCGCCCATGATGCGGCGAACGGAGTATCGGGCGCGACGGTCTGCTGCCGGTCGTCGACGGCCGCAAGCACTTCCTCGCACTGCCCGCCACCCTGCGCGACCTTGGCCACCACCTTTTTGATGAGCCCGGGCAGCGACCTGCCCGAAAGCTGCAGCACCTCCTCGGCACGGTTCTTGACCTGGCGATTTACGCGAACGTTCACCTGCGCCATGCCGCTAACAGCACCCACGTCGATCCCGCTCCCTTCAATTGCTATCCCTGCTAGCAACACTATATAGAGAAGCTAGCACATGGTCAAACGCAAAAGGCCTGCGCCCAGACGACACCGATGCCGTCTGGGCGCAGGCCAGATAACGTGGGCGAACACGTCTGCTAACGCAGGTACGCCTTGGCGTTGCTCAGGCTGTAGGCAATCGTCGAGCCGTTGTGCAGCAGCGACGACGCCTGCGGGGTAATCGTTCCGGTAATGCCCAGTGCCAACAGCGCCGAGTTAGTGAGCATCACCTTAGAATAGGAGCTCGTCAGACGATCAATGAGGCCCTGACTCATGCGGCGCAGGCGCACGATCGCGGCGAGATCCGTATCGGTCAGGATGATATCGGCGACCTCCTTGGCGATATCGCTTCCGCCACCCATCGCCAGGCCCACGTCGGCCAAACCGAGCGCCGGCGAATCGTTGACGCCGTCGCCCACCATGGCAACGTGGCGTCCCTCGCTCTTAATGCGCTCCACATACGCGTACTTGTCCTCGGGCAGCAGCTCGGCCTTAAACTCGTCGACACCTGCCTCGCGAGCAATGCGCTCGGCCGTGCGCTCGGAATCGCCCGTGAGCATAACGACATGCTTGACGCCCAGCGCATGCAGGTCGGCGATGGCCTCACGGACCCCGGGCTTGAGCGGATCCTCGATGCCGAGCACGCCGACGACCTTGCCATCGACCGCCAGATACAGCGGCGACAGGCCCTGCATCTGGAGCTCGATTTGCTCCTTGATGTCGGACTCGAGCTGCGCGCTCTCGTCCTCAAATACAAAGTGCGCGGAACCGATGATGGCGCGACGCCCCTCGATGGACGAAGCGATGCCGTGCGCCACGATGTACTCGACGGCGGCATGGCGCTCGCGGTGCTCAAGCCCGCGTTCGCGGGCGGCGTTGACCACGGCACGCGCCACCGGATGCGGGAAATGCTCCTCCAAGCAAGCGGAAAGACGCAGGACCTCGTCCTCGCTCCAGCCATCGGTGGTGAGCACGCAAGCCAGGCGCGGCTGCGCCTCGGTAAGCGTGCCAGTCTTATCAAACACAATGGTGTCGGCTTTGGCAAACGACTCAAAGTACTTCGCGCCCTTGACCATGACGCCCATCTTGGCGGCATCGCTCATAGCGGTCATGACGGCAACGGAGCCCGTAAGCTTGAGTGCGCACGAGTAGTCGACCATCAACGCCGCCGAGGTCTTGATGAGGCTGCGGGTGGTAAGCGCAACCAGGCCCGCGAGCAGGAAGTTCCACGGGACGATCTTGTTGGCGAGGTCTTCCATGTGCGACTGGCCCTCGGACTTGAGCGAGTCGGCCGTCTGCACGAGTGAGACGATTGAGCGGAGCTTGGTTTGAGCCGTATTGGCGCGCACGCGCACCAAGATGCTGCCATCTTCCACGACGGTACCGGCGAACACGTCGTCGCCCACGCTGCGCTCGACGGCCAGCGGCTCGCCGGTCAGGGTCGCCTGGTTGACCATAGCGCTCCCCTGCTCGACAACACCGTCGATGCAAATGGACATGCCAGTGCGCACGGCCACCAAGTCGCCGGGCTCAAGCTCGGTCGCGGCAACGCTTACCTCGGTATCGCCGACGACCTTTTGTGCCTTATCGGGCACGTCGAGCAGCGAGTTGATGAGCTCGTTTTCGCTCATGGCACGGGTGTAGTCCTCGAGCAGCTCGCCCACGTTGAGCAGGAACATCGTCTGGCCCGCGGTGTCGACATCACGTTTGACAAACGAGATACCGATGGCCGAAGCGTCGAGCACGGGAACGGTCAGGCGCGGCTGCGCGAGCTCACGGAGGGCGGCACGCAAAAAGGCCATGTAACCGGCCACGACAAACACCGCGCGCAGTGGCGTGGGCAAGAACCAGCGACGTGCGTAATGGGCACCGACGAGTGTCGCCAGGTCCATAACGAGTTTGTGCTTGCGCGGCTCAAGCTGCATCACGTAACCCGTCTTTGCGTCGGCAATGGCCTGAGCGTCGAGCGCACCGACGGCGGCCAGCACGGCATCGCGGCGCGACTCGTCGTATTCGAGTGCCATCTGGCCGATGCGGCCATATACGCGCACCTTGCGCACACCATCGATTTCGCCGCTGAGCTTAAGAAGTGCATCGAGATCGCTCTCTGGCACAGGACCCGCCAATTGAAGACGGGTCCTGCCGGGGATCTCGCTAATAATCGAGAATCTCATAGTTTGTGCCTGGGAGCGTTACTCGGCTGCCTCGTCAGCAGCGGCCTCGCTCTGGGTGATGTAAGCAGCCTCGGCAACCATGTCGTCGACATTAGCCTTGGCCTGCTCGACCATGTCCTGGTAGCCGTTCTTGATGCGCATGCCGCACGCGATACCCTGCACGCAGGCATTCTTTACCGGAGCGCTGGTAAGCAGCTTGATGCCGGCCGTGCCAAGCAGAAAACCGCCACCGACAAGCAGGGTATTGAACGTCGACTTCTTCATGTTGCTTCTCCCTTTTGCCGCATTGGACGCGGCATGGTGCTTCAGCACCCGAGTAAACAAGTTTGCTCGAGCACGCTTTTGGAAAATAGTTTAGTTTATCTAACTATTAAGTTCAACAAAGGTTAACTCTTTGGAAATCTTAAGGTGGGGAACAGCCGGCTTCTAGCGATCCGCCCGCCGCGATGTACATCCGTAACGCCAAAGAGGGAGCCCTCCCCTCTCCAGCAAATTGAAGGTGAATGGTTTTCCGCGAAGTGAACGAGCAAAATTAGACCCCCGAAACATCCGCATTTTTTCGCAGCAAAACCGCAGGAAACACTCGACAAAACCGCAGAAAACCGAGCCAGAAAAGTGTTGATGTTTCAGGGGTCCAAAATAGGTCGTTCACTTCGCGGAAAAGTATTCACCTTCGTTTTCTCGTCCACAAAAATGAGGGCGCCAACGGCGCCCTCATTCACCAAATTCCATTCAGCCTACCTGACCCGAACGGCCGAGTCGTCACGGAGCCGAGGGGCCGGGCGCAGGGCCTTGCCTCTCAATGAGTTCCGCACGAACAGGAGGCGCCAGTGGCGCCTCCGTCGTGAGTCAGGACTGTCCGAAATTGAGAGGCAAGGCCCTGCGCCCGGCCCCTCGGTTCCCGCTTACGAGAGCGACGTTCTCAGCAACTCGTTGAAGAGCTTCGGATTGCCCTTGCCGCGGCTCGCCTTCATGCACTGGCCCACCAAAAAGCCGATGACCTTCTGGTTGCCGTCACGATACTGCTGCGCCTGATCAGCACAGTTTGCCAGCACCTCGTCCACGATCGGCTGCAACGCGCCGGCATCGCTCACCTGACGCATACCGCGCTCGTCGACGATCTTGTTGGGGTCGTCGCCGGTCTGGGCCATGGCCTCAAAGACCTCGTGCGCCTGGTTGGAACTGATGGCATCGGTCGCCAGTAGCTTGGCAAGAGCTGCCACCTGAGCCGGCGCGATCCCAGACTCGGTCAGCGAGACGCCGGCGCCCTTAAGGTAGGCAATCATCTCGTTCACCAGCAGGTTTGCGACCGTCTGAGCCTCCTTGCCAGCCATGCCGGCAGCGGCGGCCTCAAAGAACTCGGCAAACTCCGGATCGCCAGCAATCTGCTCGGCGTCGGCCGTCTTAATGCCAAAGTCGGCCTCAAAACGGGCGCGCTTGGCATCGGGCAGCTCGGGAATCTCGCCACGGCAGCGGTCGATGAACTCGTCGTCCAGATCGAACGGCGCCAGGTCGGGGTCGGGGAACAGACGATAGTCGTCGGCCGTCTCCTTCACGCGCATGACCACGGTGCGCTTGCGGCTGGGCTCCCAGTGGCGGGTCTCCTGATAGATGATGCCACCCTCCTCGAGCACCTCGGCCTGGCGGCAGATCTCGTAGGCAAGGCCGTCATGCAGACTCTTAAACGAGTTGAGGTTCTTGAGCTCGGTCTTGGTGCCCAGCTTGGTCTCGCCGCGACGACGCAGCGACACGTTGCCGTCGCAGCGCATGGAACCCTTCTCCATGGAGCAGTCCGAAATGCCCAGCGTCACAAAGATGCGACGGAGCTTCTCCATAAACAGGCGCGCTTCCTCAGGCGTACGCAAGTCGGGCTCGGTGACAAGCTCGATCAAAGGCGTGCCGCAGCGGTTGTAGTCGACGAGCGACTCGGCCGCGGCGGTAATGCGGCCCTCGGCGCCACCCACGTGGACCATCTTGGCGGCGTCTTCCTCCATGTGGATGCGCAGAATGCGGATAGGCACCGTGTAGGAACCGTCCTCGCGGCGCTCGGGCATCTGCAGGTTGGACGCGTCGTAGCTGGCCAGATGGCCGGCGCGCTGGTTGCCCTCGCGCATGGTCATCGTCATGGACGTGGACAGGCCCTCGGCGTTGGCCGAGGCGCTCGCCAGGCTCTGGGCCTCGGCCTCACCAAACGCGCAGTCGGGGCGCTCGGCGGCACCGCGACCGGTCACGTCCAGGTCCAGGTGGCCGTACATGGCAAAGGCGACCGGGCCCTGCGTGGTCTGGAAGTTCTTGGCCATATCGGGATAGAAGTAGTGCTTGCGGTAGAACATCGAGTGGCGCTGGATCTCGCAGTTGGTGGCGAGGCCGGCCTTGACGATGCTCTCGATGGCGCGCTTGTTGGGCACCGGCAGGGCGCCGGGCAGGCCCAGGCATACCGGGCACACGTTGGCGTTGGGCTCGTCATCGTGGCTGAGCTTGCAGTTGCAGAACATCTTGGTATCGAGTGCGGTGAGCTCGGTATGGATCTCCAGGCCGATCACGGCCTCCCAATCCTGCAGGACCTCGGAAAGCTCCTTCATTACAGCTCGCCTCCCTTCCCGGCAAAATCGGGCGCGACGGAAAGCGCGGGCGCACCCGTAGCGGTATCGGCAAAGCTGCGCTCCAGGGCGCGGGCAAACGTGAGCAGCTGACGGTCCTTAAAGGCAGGTCCCACCAGCTGGGCAGAAACGGGCAGTTGAGTATCCTCGCCCAGACCCAGCGGCACCGAGATGCCACCGTTGCCGCAAATGTTGAGCGAAATGGTGTACAGGTCGGAGAGGTACATCTGCGTGGGGTCGCTAATCTCGCCAAACTTAAAGGCCGTGCGCGGCGAGGCGGGCATGAGGATGGTGTCCACCTTGGCATACGCGGCGTCGTAGTCCTGCGTGATGAGCGTGCGGGCCTTTTGCGCAGCGTAGTAGTACTTGTCGTACACGCCCGAGCTCAGCAGGTAGGCGCCGAGCATCTGACGGCGCTTGGCCTCGGCACCAAAGCCGTGGGCGCGCGACAGCGAGCTCTGGTCGGACAGGTTGGCGCAGCCCTCCTCCTGGTAGCCGTAGCGAATGCCGTCGAAGCGGGCCAGGTTGGAGAACGCCTCGGCCGGGCCGATGACGTAGTAAGCGGCGATGGCGGCGTCCAGGTGCGGCAGGTCGACCTCGACCAGCTCGGCGCCCTGGTTCTGCAGCTCCTGGGCGGCGCGCTGAACAGCGGCCTTGACCTCGGGCGTCAGGCCCTCGGCCTCCATAAACGAGGGGATGATGCCCACGCGCTTGCCCTCGATGCTGTCGTTGAGATGCTCGGTAAAGTCGACGGCGCAGTCCTGGCTGGTGCAGTCGTACGGATCGTGGCCCGCGCCGGTAAGCGCGTTCATGGCCAGCGCGACATCCTCGACCGTGCGGCCAAAGGGTCCCACCTGGTCGAGCGACGAGCCAAAGGCAACCACGCCGTAACGGCTCACGGCGCCATACGTGGGCTTAAAGCCCACCACGCCGCACAGCGACGCCGGCTGGCGAATGGAGCCGCCGGTGTCCGAGCCCAGCGAGAGCGCGACCTCGCCCGCGGCGACGGCGGCAGCGGAGCCGCCCGAAGAGCCGCCGGGCACGCGCTCGGTATCCCAGGGGTTGTTGGTGCGGTGGAACGCCGAGCTCTCGGTAGAGCTACCAAAGGCAAACTCGTCCATGTTGGCCTTGCCCATGGGCAGGCAGCCGGCATCGAGCATGCGCTGGACGCAGGTAGCGGTGTAGACGCTCTGGTAGTTCTCGAGCATGCGGGAAGCGCAGGTGGTGCACGTGCCCACGAGGTTCATGTTGTCCTTGATGGCCAGCGGCACGCCCGCAAGCGGGGGCAGCGGCTTGCCTGCGGCACGGTCAGCATCCACGCGCGCAGCGGCCTCGAGCGCAAGCTCGGGCGCCACCTGCAGGAATGCCTGGACCCCGCCCTCGCGCGCCTCGATGGCGGCAAGGGAGGCCTGGGCCACCTCGGTAGCGGTAAAGTCGCCGGCGGCAACGCCCGCGGCGATCTGGGCGGCGGTAAGGGAATCGAAGCTTAGCGCCATTACTCGCTCTCCCCCTCTCCCAAAATGGACGGCACGCGGAAGTAGCGGTCGCGCGCGCTGCCGGCGTTTTCCAGCGCAACGTCGAGCGGCAGGTCGCGCTCGGGCTCGCGCAGGTCATCGCCCATCACGTTGGACAGGCTTCCGATAGGATGGAACGTGGGCTCCACGTCGGGCAAGTCATATTGCAAGACGGGCTCGAGCATCTGGACGGCGTCGTTCATGTAGGACGTCATCTGGACGAGCTCGTCATCGGTCAGTGCGATCTTTGCGTACTCGGCGATGCCGCGCACGTCTTTCTCGCTGAGTGCCATAGGCGCTCCCTTCCGCATAGCAGTTAAACCGCTCTAGTATACAAGGCAACGCCGCTTGGAGCAGGTGCTTTACCCAAATGCAGCGAAAACGTAACGAGGGCGGCGGTTGGCAGGCGGCGGGCCGGCCGTTCTGCAACGAAACCGCACCGTCCATAGCGAAAACCGTCCCGCCCACAGCGAAGACCGTCTCGACCACAACGAAAACCGTCCCGCCCGAAACGAAAAGCATCACAACATTCGACGCTTTTCGCCAAAATCGAGATTTTCATCGAATGTTGTGATGGTTTGGAAGTCCCGACCACCGCAAAGGCGCCTGTCCCCATTGTGGTGGTTCTGGAGAATGTCTTATGCCGAGGCTTTGGCCTTGCGGCGCTTGCGGACCGCGTGGATCACGATGTCCAGCAGCAACAGCGCAATGGCTATGACCACGATGAGCACGGCAAACTCGCGCTTACCCCAGTGGCGGCCGGCCAGCGACTTTTGCTTGTCGACGTCCTTCTTGCTGTACTTGGTGCGCACGCAATGCACCAGCAGGCGATGGTCGTTTACGCCGTAGGGCGTGCAGGTGACAAGCGTCACCTTGTCGGCGCCCGGCTCGATGGTCAGCGACTCCATCTCCTCGGGCAGCACGACCTCGGAGTCCACCATCTTGTAGGCGAGCGTCTTGTTCATGGTGTGCAGCAGCACCAGGTCGCCGGGCTCCAGCGAGTGGATGTCGTCGAACATGCTCAGGTTGCGCATGCCCGAGTGCGCGGTGAGCACGCAATGCGTCGAGGTGCCGCCCACCGGCAGGCTCGTGCCCTCCAGATGGCCGACGCCCGCCATGAGGACCTCCTCGCTCGTGCCGTGGTAGATGGGCATGCTCACGTCGATGGAGGGGATCTCGACCCAGCTCATCATGGGGTCGCGGTCAAAGATGAGCTGCTGGGCGTAGGGCTCGATCTGGTCGGCGGGGAGCTCGGTGGCCTCGCCCGCCAGCTGCTCGTTAAAGGAGCGCGCCTGGAGCAGGATGCGCTCGCGCTCCTCGGCAGACAGCGCGTCCACGGTGCTGGACACGGTGCTGATCTGGTTGAACACGCCCGAGGCCTCGAGCCGGTCCAAGATCCACGGCCAGGTCATAAGACCCACGCCAATAAGGATGATGACGATGGTGATGAGCCGATCGGCCCAGCGCGGCAGTCGCTTGCGACGGCGCTTGGGCTTTGGTTGAGGTTTGGGCTGAGGGCTTGAGCCGCCGTTGGCCGCAGCGTTATTGCTCTTCATATGTTTGGCGCCCTGCACCATCGCCGGTCACTCCTCTACAACTCAGGTTGTCTAAACAAATAATAGCCGATTAGCGAGCTCATACGCCGGACAACGCAGCTTGGCTGCACCGTCCGGGCCACGTAACCCCACTCAACCAATCAAGCCATATGTTGCTTTCATCGTCTCGAGCAACTGCGCCATCGTTACGCCCGCAACCCCAATCTGTTTCAGATTGACGTCGCCCACCTCACAATCTTTGACAAACGCAAGCATATCGTCCTTCAGTTCTCCGCCCAGGTCGACACCTTCCGACTCGCCGAGCAGCTGAGCAAGTCTCAGCGCATCGCGTTTATGCTTTTTTACCTTCCTCGAATCAACGTTCTCCCCCGCTTCCCTTCTAGCTTTTAGGTCGAGATACGCCTTCGCTTTGAACGGGACAATGTATTCCGTACCCAGGACCGAAACGCCGCCTACGGTCCGAATTCCCTGAAGGAACAAGCTGTAGTAAGCATCGTCCAACAAAATTGCCGACAGACTGCTTATGTTTTCATCAACGTGAATTGGCGCCACATCAATCCCCTCACGACCCTTTAGAAAGTCGGGGCACTTCGCGAAGAGTTCGATCATATGGGGGTAACCCGGCCTCTTTGGCTCTGTAAACCGATAAAAGCATGAGTCTTTACCTTCGCCCCAGCCGCAGCGGTAGCCGCCATCACGCACCAAAGTCCATATAGCTTCTGCCGTCTGAGGCAACCGGTCATCGGCGACAATTACCACATCAAAATCGTGAGTCGCCCTAAACGGAAGTCCCGCCTCCGAGAGCAAAATGTCGCATGCCGTGCCGCCGATAAGAGCATACGATCCTGCAGCTTCTTGCATATGCTGCTGAAATTCTTGGAGACCTTCTACAGCGCTTCTTGCCATGGATATTCCTTTCCAAACATGCGATCGACTTCGAGCTGAATTCGCTCATCGTCGATTGCCGCCAAAGATAGCGCAAGCGAAATGTCATCGACGCGGGAGGAGTCGGCAAACACGGGCGCATAGCGCCACACTTGGATCATCGCCGTTTCGTTATCCGGCAACTCCCCGTCTGCGACTTCGAGGTCGCTCAGTTGACACCATGCACTTCTTAAGACGGCCTTTTGTTCCATGCCCGGCGCAGCGAGCATCGAACGCGCAGCGAGCGCCGTCTCCCCGGCGTCAACAAGATAGTCGATCTGCGGCGTCTTCCTTGCAAAAAAGACCTTCGAGACAGGCGAGGAGAGCTCTGCCATGTGCTCGCTAAGCAGAAGATCAACGGCAACAGGGAGCACGACGACACGTCGCTCGCAACGCTCGCGCCTCGCGAGCCCCCTGTCAACAAGCTCGGTTATGGCCTCACTCGCGCGGCTTGCCGAGATTCCAAGCGCACGACAAAGGTCATAGGGACGATATGGCTCCTGGGCTGCTCCCCAGATTGCGGCAGCCTGCGCGTTGGGTGACATCTTGATCGCGTGATTGTGAAACCAAGCACCGCCCCTCTCCGTGCAAGCTGCGCCCATAAATGGAAGAAAAGCCTGTCTACCTGGACAGACAAAGGGAATCCCTTGTGCGACCAATGCTTTGCGCTGACGTGCATCGGCATCAGGAAACGAAACGACAACAGGAGTCTCCGCGCGCAAGGCTAGCTGACTATAGACTCTCTTAGCCTCGGGAAGCCCGACGCCAGTAGGCAAACTTGCAAGCAAAAACGAAAAACCGTTTGCGTCAACAGCGCGGACCTCAATCGCCCGCAGATGCAGCGGCAAGCGTGCGAATCCAGGCCAAGTTTTGGTCTTGGCGGAGAGACCTAGTGCTTCTTGTAAGTAGATTAGCGCTTCGTTCATTTCCATCTTTTTCGTTTGATTCCAGTTTATATTGGAATTATACATAATTCTCGGAATTAACGAGATTCCTTTCGTGCCTAAGTCCATATTTGCGTTTTCAGAATATCCCGGATCGGCGGAGCGATTCGGGATACAATATCAATAGAAAACGACGCACCCCGCGTAAATGTTTGGGAGCGCGGGCGGCCTAGTTTTCAGCTTTTGTTAAATGCCCGGGATCCGACCCCCGGGCATTCTTATTTGCGCTTGTTGCGGCGCAAATGCCTTCTACCGTCCGCACCGCGCGTGCGCCTACGGACCTTAAACCGAACTTCATACGAGTCAAGAAACGCGATGACGGATGAGTCCGCATCGGACGGTGGAGGCTGCCTGTGTTGTCCAAAAAACGGGACAGACTCCAGTGCGGAGTCTGCCCCGAAAAGAGAATGGCAAAGCAAGAACGTGGATGGACGAGAAAAGTGTCCGCAAGTCTCATGGCCATCACATCCCACCTGCCAAAGGGATGGGTGAGCGGGCGTTACTCCTGCTCGGACTCCTCAGCCTGCTTACGGCTGCGGATGAGATGCGCCACGCCAATGCACAGCACCGCGCCACCAGCGATCCAGGTGAAGGTCACACCGTTAAGACCGGTCAGCGGGAGGCCAGAGCCCTTCTTGTTCTGAATGGTGACGGGAATGGTCGCGTCGTTTGTAGGACTGGAAGCAACCATTTCGGTATTGCTGGACGTTACGTCGAGATTCTTCAGGGTGCCGTCATCGTTGTACTCCGGATCCACTGTGATGGTAAACGGAGCAAGAGTGTTGTAGCCGGCAGGTGTATCGCACTCGGTGATCTCATACGTTCCTGCAACAAGGCCTGGGATATAAATCTTTCCACCATCCTTGTCGGTCTTGAATTTTCCTGCGTTTGCCACTTCTTCGGTAAGACCGCCTTCTTGGGTCAACCATTTCTCCTGCGTAAGCTTTTTATTTCCCTCATGGGTCATCTTGACTTGGAAGGTAGCCTCGAGCTTATGGCTCTGATCATCCTTATCGACCTTGGTCACATCCAGGCGGAAGACATGGTCGGTAACTCGCTTCGACGTGGACGTGCCAGTACCGTCAACCATGGGGTTATTAGAATAGACAAGCTTGACATCATTGGTGTTGCCGGCGGCCGTGTATTCAGCCTTTTCGGTCAGCTTTGCCTTGTATGTTACAACGACCTTGGAGTCACCCTTAAGCGTCACACCTGCATCTTTTGCAGCAGCCTTGAGGTCAGTGAAGGAAATCGACAGGTCATGACCACCAGTAGGGTCTCCAGAAGCGTTCACAGTCTCCGCAAGGTCTACTTTTGTAGGCTGGATAACAGTGTCGTTAATTGTCACCTTAACGGAGTTCTTGTCAGCCTCCAAACCAACAGAAAGATGGTCCTGGAACGTATATTCGTACTTGGTAAAGGTGTCGATGTTGCTAGCAACAGAGCCAGTCAGTTTATATTCGACCTTCTCGCCAATATACGAGTCACTCACCTTTCCCCAGTTACCGCCCTCGAAGACCTCCTTATCGACCGTGGGAATGCTGGTCTTCTCGGTAATATTGATCGCTTCATCGCCAACAACAGTGAAGATAGGAGCGGTACCGGCTTCAACACCTGTGACGGTAGCAGCGTCAGTCACAAAGAGCCAGTAGCCGTGTGAAAGGTTGTTAGCAGCGCCCTTCGAAGTAGTTGCGTAACCACTTGAACCTTCCAGACCAGTCACCGCGGCCACAGCTGCTGCAATCTTATATGCAGCAGAGCCAGACTCCACGCTAGTCGTTTCATTAGTGTCCGTCACGTACGTCTTAATCCAGTCAGCAGCATCCTGAGCGGTTGTAATACTGGCGTTAGGATCTATTTTTTTAATCTCTTCCGTAACAGCAGTTTCAACCTTGTCGTTCGCCCATGTGATATTGCTCACAAGCGTCTGGTCATTCTCGTCCTTTACCACATTGGCATCGAAGATCTTATAGCCCTTGAAATTAGTCTCGTTCCCATTCGCGTTCGTAATGGTCACCGAGCCATTCGCCACACCCTCAGCAAACGCCATCGTGACCGGGGCCATGACGCCGCCGAAGCTCAGCGCTGCTGTGAGGCCGGCGGTTACTGCCAGGCGTGCGATGTTCTTACTCATGCTCATCTTCTTTTCCTCCGTTTTCCGTTTGGTTCCCATTCGATCGGTCATCATCTGTCTGTGTCTTAGCATCTACTTCGCTACGTCTCGCCCCGCTCTCTGTGGGGCTGCCAGCTACTCTTTATGGCTGCCACCTCCCCGCTTGACCAGGAGCGCGACCACAATGAGCGCGGCTCCGGCGACCGCTGCGGCGGCCGCGGCGTACATTGCCATATCGCCAGTCGAGGGCATAAAGCCTCCGGTGGTAATGCTAGGGGGTGTGCCGGTGGGCGTGTTGATGAGCGACGCCTCCAGGCTGCCCGTCGACCCGTCCGCGCTGTCGGCACGCAGGGGCGACTCGGCCGTGATGGTGAGCTTGGGCTTGGCAGCGGCCACCTGGTCGACGTCCAGGCCCTCGGCCTTGACCGTCACGGAGCGCGCGCCCTCGAAGGCGGTGTAGCCCTTGGGCGCCTTGAGTTCGCGGACCTCCAGCTTGCCCGAGTCCACGCCCGAGACGGTCACGCGGCCGTCCTCGCCCGTGGTGACGGTGGCCTTGCCCTCAGCATCCCACGTGCCGTCGGCCGCCAGCGTGCGGCCGCGGTCGTCGGCGATGCTCAGGACCGCCCCGGCAAGCGGCTTGTCGCCGTCGCTGCCGCGCTTGGTGAGCGCGAGATCCCAGGTGTAGGCGCACGCGTCATCGCTCGGCGTGCGGGTGAAGTCCGCGTCGCCGGACTGGTCGGTAAAGGGAGAGCGCGGGTAGCGCAGGTAGACCTCGTTGGGGTTGCCCTTCGCGATGCCGTGGTTGCATGCGCTGTTGAGCGGCGCGTTGTACACGGCGACCACGCGGGCGCCCGCGGTGAAGGCGTCGGCCCCGCCGAGCGCGGCGATCAGGTCGCCGGTGCGCACGGTGAAGGTTCCGTCCGCCGCTACCTTGGTGGCGCACTGGGCCGTGATGTCGGTCCAGCCCTTCGCAGGGTCGGTGCCGGCGCGGCCGTCCTTGCCGGTCTGGACGGCGTCGAAGCCGCCGTCCGCGCCCGCCGCCACGTACACGCGCATGCTCGCGGCGACCTTGGAGGGGTCGAGTCCCGCGCTCATGGTGTCGACAAACCGCACCGTATAGGTGTCGTAGGCGGTAAGACCCGCCGGGACCGTGGCAGAGAGGCGCCAGTACAGGTCGTCGGCGACCGTGGCGTCGGCGGCCTTCTGCCATGCGGCGGTGCTGTCCTCCAGCACGTGCTTGGCGACCTTGGGCGTCGCCGCCTTGGGCTTGACGGTGACGGCGCTGCCGCCGACCAGGGCCATGATCGGCGCGGTGCCGGCCTCGTCCTGGGCGATGGCGTCGTCGTCGGCGACGATGAGCCAGTAGCCACAGGGCAGCTCGGCCGCCGTGCCCGCGTTGAGGGCCACAAACACGGCGCCAGAGCTCTGGAGGGAACGAGCGAGCTGTGCGCTCAGCGCGCTCGTAAGGTGGGAATCGGTGTTGAGCCACTCGGCAGCTTCCTGCGCGGTGGTCTGGGAATTGGGCATGCCGGCGCTGTGCAGCACAGGCAGCGCGGCGTCGCGCACGGCGTCGCTTGCCCAGGCGAGATCGGTGGCGATCTTGGAGTCGCTGTCGCCGTCGACGACGTTGGCGCTAAAGATCTGGTAGGCGTCGTAGCTGCGCGCCACGGTGCCGCTCACCGTGATGGAACCGGTCGAGGTCGGCGCGGCCTGCGCGGAAGCGGGGAACACAACCGCGCAGGTGCCGATCAGGAGGGCAAGCAGCGCAAACAAGATCGGGAAGGAGCAAACTTTCTTATTCACGACGCTTACCTCCCTTCGCATTCGCCTTGCGACGAATGTGCATCCAGGCCGCAGCAGCGCAAAGCACCGCCGCGCCGGCAAGGTACGTCAGAGTGACGCCCGACATACCAGAAAGGGGCAAAGAGGTGGAGTAGGTGTTGGTGAAGGTGGAGACGGGAATGATGGTTGGGTCCGCACCGGCGGAGGTTTGAACCGCGACGCCCTGCCCGTTCTCGCCAAGGGTGTTGCCCATGTCATCCTTCATCTGCGTAACGGTGGTAGAGGTGGTAAGACCGGTGTACTTGCCAGTGGTCTCATTCATGACGGCCTTCACCGTGACGGCAACCTGGTACTCGGCCTTGGAGTAGCGGAGCTTATCGATGGCACCGGTGGTAGGCGCGATCTCCTTCACCGTGTAGGTGTAGGTCCTGGCGTAGTCACCCGCCGTACCGCGGGTATCGGACAGGTGCGACTTGTTGAACGTCATGGCGCCAAAGGTCGCCGTGATGTTGTTGGGCTTGGCGGCGTCGGTCTCCCCTGCTGCGGGTGCAATGGAGAGGTCTGCCGGGTTAGGAATGGGCACGTTGGTTGCGTAATCCCCCGTAGCCTCGATGTTGAAGTCGAACGCAACGTATTTCCCGCTGGAATCCTTCGGCCAGTCCGTATTACGGACGGACTTAGTCACCGGGATTTCCACGGACGTGGTGGTGAGAGAATCGGAGATGTACGTAGTGCCCTCAACAATGCTCGGTTTCTTTCCCTCGGTCCACGCAATGGAACCGTCCGCCTTGGACACCGTGAACTCGTAGGTTGTCTGGTTCAGCTCGTAGCCAAACGGCGCCTGGGTCTCCGTGAGCGTGTACGTGCCCGGCAGCAGACCCTCGAGCTTGAACTTGCCATCGGCGGGATCAGAATCTGCCCACTTGTTGCTGACAGCTTCCGCATTCGTATCGTTATCAATCACAGTCAGGGATGCAGCGTCCGGAATTTCGGCACCATCGGCATCCTTTACCTTGGTAAGCGCCCACTCGGAACCAGCCAAAGGAGTGTGTCCCGTGTCGCTCTCCTCAACCTTGGTCCAAGACACCGTACCGGTGATCTTGGTGTTGGAGATGGCGCCCGTGGTGTTGGAATCATCGAATGAAACGAGCTTATTTCCGTTCACCGTGTCCACATGACCCTGAACATAGTTCACCTGCTCGCCGGTGTTGTTCATGGTTGCGTAGTAGATGGTGTCCGACTTCTGATAACCAGCCGGCGCCTTGACCTCGCGAATGTAGTACGTGAAGTAGTCTTTATCGTTGGGATCGCCAATTTTGGCCTTCTGATTCAAATAGTTGAACTGAAGCTCGCCATCATCCGAAGAGTAATCATTGGCACCGCCATCCGTTACCGTAACGATGGGATACGTTTCATTCTTGGCATCATCGACAGTGCCGTATATCGTCCACGAGGAACCAGAAAGCGGCGTCATGCCGTCCGCAGCGTCGACCTTGCTCCACGCAATGGCAGAGCCGTCCGGTGTATACGACCCAGACCACGGGAAGTTGTGACGCTCCTGATCCATATCGATGACGGAAGCCGAGTTACCCTCGAGATTTGTGAAGTTGTACGCGATCTTAGGGTTGTTCATCATGAAATCTTCGCCCACGTACACACGACCGTTGGTGGTCACATGGTCGTCGAAGCTTCCGTTGGGAACGAGAATCGATCCGAGCATAGCAGCGGCGGGGTCATCGTCGGTCCACTTGCCGTCCCCGCCGCCATTGCCCCAGTCGCTTCTACCCTCGCCCGCAATGCCACCACGGATGGTGAGGCTCGTGGTATCGACAAAATTCCACATGATGGACTGGGAGGCCAGCGAGTATTTCGCGCGAAGGTCTTTATCGGCGTTACTCTCATTACCGCGAGATATTTCTGTATCGCCCCACCAGAAGCGCCAGCCATTGTGGAACTCGACAGGACCAGCACCTGTAACGTTCACGACAATGGATGCGCCTTCGGGGACATTGGTGAACTTAAAGTCGACGCCGCGGTAGTAGACGCCATCCTTCAAGTTGGAGAGCTCGGAACCGGCAATGGTGAAGACCTGTTGCATAGAAGTTCCATCGCCGGTAAAGGTGATAAGTCGCTCGGTGTTGCAAATCTTATAGTTCGGGATTCTGGTATCAAGCGCACCGGAAACAGACTTCTCACTACCATCGAAAGTGAGTGTATAGCTTGTTCCCTTGTTATCGTACTTGTTGATTGCGTAGCTGTTGTCGCTAATTGCGGAACCATCCGTAACTGTGCCGGTATTTGCAAACGAGGCGAGCTGTTTCGATAGCTTCGAGAGGTATCCATCTGCACCGTTGTAGCTCGAATAATCGTTACCGTTAACATTAGTCAAATCAACATTTTGATTGAACAGGTCGCTCTTCAGAGCATCCGAGCCCTCGAACCAATTACCTTGCTTTTTCACGACAGACTGGCGCCCGTTGTTAGCATTCGAATCCCAATAGGAATAGGTAATGGGACCGGCGATCTGCGCGGTATAGTCATAGCCAGGGTGGGAGTCAGTCTTTGTCGCCTTGCCGACCCAAGCACCCTTGGTCCAAGCACCAACCGTCGCAGCATCTGAGGTCGTTCCCTGACCGGTATTCATGTTCTCAATCAAGCTGTTTATGCCGGCGACCGCAAGCACCGTGCTTCCCTCCCTGGGACGAAACTGCGATCCAAAACCAACGGTGCCGAAACGGAAGCCCTGGCCGCCCCAACTCTCCTTGATAGGATTCATGGCCAGTTTGCCGTGGACCACGGTAAGGCCCTCCGCCTCAGCGGCATATGAGCCGGTGGGGGCGTTATTCGCATCAAGAGTGCTAGTTTTGTTCGGCTTACCACCGATGTACATGTCGCGGCCGACGTAGGTGGCCACGCCGGGATCGGGGGTGGAGATATCGATATTCGTACCGATACCGATAGACGTGGGCTTGTAGATGCCCTTGTTCACAGTAGTAGCCGCGTTCGCAGAGGTGGCGGCGCTATTCTGGTTTTCGGCATCCTCGCTGGTGTTATCTACAGCAGCGGACTCACTTGAGGAACTCCCCGTTACAGCTTCCTCGGTAGAAACTGTCTGGGTGTCGTTGGCAATGGCCTGCGAGATCGGAGGCATGACGAGCGACAGTACCAGGCTCAACACGGAGACTCCGCACAAAACGCCTGCCAGTACACGGCGCGTCGCTTTTTTACTCTGCTTAGTTTTTTCTGAATTCGCTTTCATCGATGTCTCCTCCCCAAGAGACCGCGATCTTGCTCTTTCACTATCAAACGTATCTGCGCAATCTGTAATTGCGCTCGCTTAGTAATACTATTGTAACTATTGTTTAAACATCCGGGCAACAAAACCGACATTTTTGTAGCCAGTTCTCAATTCTCTTGACATTTACTCAGATTTGCTTTCGTTTATTCGCTCTGAAATATCTGTTTCTACTGGTAATTAAGTTAGTTATCAGTTTTTTAATAGCATTTTATTTATTTGCACAACATTTTGCTCAAGAGCAAACATCCTGTGAACGGTCGAAAATCGACCGTGAACGGTAGGTCATTAACCGGGAGGAATAGACTGCCAAATTGATGGGAATATCTTTAACTCATCGGTGGTTAGAAGCGTAATGTTCAGACAACGTTATTTGGGTTTTCGCGCAGATTTTAGGCATCAATTCGCCCAAATCGCCTGAGACCACCGCAAAGGAGCCCGTCCCCTTTGCGGTGGTTCTCCCCCGGCGCTACAGCAGATGCTCCTCGATAAAGATCGCGATGCCGTCTTTGTCGTTGCTCGCGGTTACAAAGTCGGCGGCGGCACGGGTGGCGTCGCTGCCGTTTGCCATGGCCACGCCCACGCCGGCGTCAGCCACCATGCAGGTGTCGTTGTCCGCATCGCCAAACACGCAGATGTCCTGGAGCTCCATGTCGTTGAGCTCCGCCACGCGCACAAGGCCGCGCGTCTTGGACACGCGCGGATCCATGAACTCGTAGAGCCGCTGCGTGGTTTGCAGAGCCGCCGCCTTAACGGTGTCATCGGCAAACGTCGACGCCCGCTCAATCACCCGCGGCATCACCTCGGGCGCCATGGTAAACATCACCTTGGGCTGCGGCTCGCGCAACAACTCGGCAAAATCGACCACCTGGTAGGGCACACCGTCGACGCGCGACAGGTGCTCGACACACGCGTTGCTCTCGGGCACGTAGAACACGCCGTCTCGGGGACAGACGGGTGTTGCCGGAAGGTCCGCCATGTGCTTGCAGATGCGCGCGATGGTCTCGCCCGGCAGCGGATAGCTCAGCTCGTTGATGTCGTGCGCGCGGTCGATGACCTCGGCGCCACCGCAGCCCACCATCACGTCCACCAGGCCTTCGATGCCCCAGAGCTCGTACATGGCCTCGGTCGCGTGGGCGTCGCGCCCGGTGCACAGGCCAAAGAGCACGCCGCGCTCGCGCAGGGCGCGGATCGCCGCCACGGTGCGCGGGGACACCGTGTGCCGGCTCGTGAGCAGCGTGCCGTCGATATCGCAGAACACGGCTTTGATGTGGCTGAAGGTGGTGTCCATGGGGGCCTTTCTGGGTTGTGCGGCGGTGTGGGGTGTATTCGCGAACGGCGTACATGGTATACCAAGGCGGACACGGGGCGCTTTGGCGCAAAACCACCACAAAGGTGCCTGGCCCCCTTGTGGTGGCCGAACCCGAAGGGTGGCCTGGCCCGAGACGCAAAGCATCACAACATTCGACGTTTTTCGGCAAAATCGCGATTTTCGCTGAATGTTGTGATGGTTTTTACTGCCTTGTGGCACGATCAAAATGCCGGCGTCCAAACAGCAGCAACGCCGCGGGAACCGCCGTCACAACCATGCCCGCCCCTACGAGCGTCTGCTGCACGCCAAATGTCGCCGCCAGACACGGGGCAATCGCCAGCGGCACCACGCCGGCGAACATGTTGCCAAAGCCCATGACCGAGTTCACGCGACCAAGCTGCTCGAGAGGAGCCGTCGTTTGCACGATAGTGTTGTGGAGCGGATTTACGACACCCCAGGCAACGCCCAGGGCAATCTGGCCGACAAGGGCTACGCCCACGTACGGTGTCCCCACATAGAGCAAACTTCCCAGGCCTACGAACATAAGCGCCACAAGCAGCGTCTTAAGGTTGACCAGGTGCGGCGGCAAGCGGAGCGCGGCCACGGCGCCCAGCACCGCGCCCACACCGCTGGCCGACGAGAGCCAGCCCATCCATTCGACACCGACGTGCAGGACACCGCGGTAGAAGAACGACTCCAGCGGGTCGAAGGCACCGTAGCCAAAGTTTGAAAGGAAAATAATGCAGAACAGCAGGGCAAGGACGCTGTTGGTAAAGACTGTCTTGATGCTGGTCGCGAAGGTGACGCGGGAAGATGTGTTGGGGTCGGGGCTTTGGCTGGCAGTGATTGCCGTTGTACTGCTGTCCGCGGGAGTACTTTCACGCGCGGCGACGCGAACTGCTTGCGGTCTAAAGCCCCAGCCGGCAATAAACGCCAGTACGGTAAAAATCATCATGAGCACGAACACCGCGCGCGACGACGCAGCAGCCGCGACAAAGCCGCCCAGCGTGGGGCCGACGATGATACTCACGTTTGAGAACATGGCAATGGCGGAGTTGATGTCTTTGAGCTCGACGGGGTCGTTGGTGAGGTAGGCCGGATAGGACGTGGCAATGGGCTGAGCGAATCCCATCGTAAAGCCTAGGAACACCGCGCCGAGCAGGATGACGCCGGTCGCGCTACCAAAGGCGAGGATTGCCGCGCCGGTTGCCAGCGTGCCCACGATGCTCAGCAAGAAATGACGGCGCGGACCCCAGGCGTCGAGCGCCGCGCCACCCGCAAAGGATCCCAAGATCACGAATACGTTCATAAAGAGGACAGCCAGCGATGTCGCCACGACCGAGGCATCGTCTGCATAGGTGAGCGTTCCGATGACGCCGATAAAGTAGCTGGTCTGAAAACCGGTGTAGATGAGAAAGCGCATCGCCACCAGGCGCTTGGCCTGCACGGACAGCGATGACTGAGGCTTTGAGAAAAGAGAGACGAGCATGGAGACTCCTTGTTTCATACGAATGCGGACGGCGGGCATTCGCCACCGTCTGTCGAATCAATCTATCCGCATGAAACATTAAGGACGCATCAAGAGCCCCTTCTCTCCGTTTTTCGCCCGTCATGAACTACTTGGTAGATTGTAAGGCATGTCCCACACATCTACTTAAACAAAAACCACCACAAAGGTGCCTGGCCCCTTTGTGGTGGAAGTGACGTTTGCCCAGATAAAACCTGCCAAAACAAACCTGTCCCTATTTGGCAGGTTATGGCAGCGCAGCGAGCCAGCCCTTAAAGGTAATCTTGGATAAGATCGCAGATGGCTCGGGCGTCGTTGATGTTGATGGCTCGGGTCGCAAAGCCGGCGTCGAATGCCTGGCGTGCCAGGGCCTCGTTGCAGGCAAGGGCCAGCGTGCGACCGTCGACCAGGTCGAGCGAGCTCTTGCCGCGCAAACGGTCGACACCGGAGCGCGCGACGACGATATTGTCAAAGCCCTCGGTCTTGTAGCCCTCGATGATCACCACGTCGACATCGTTGTAGCGCGACAGCAGCTCGCGCGCGGGCATCTCGTCCTCCTCGCGCGTGTCGGCGTACTCCGCCCAGCGCGTGGCGCAGATGAGGCCCACGTGCTTGGATCCGGCTTGGTGATGGCGCCAGGTGTCCTTAGCGGGCACATCGATATCAAAGCCGTGATGCCCATGATGCTTAAGCGAACCCACGCGCAGGCCGCGGCGGGTGAGCTCGGCAATGACCTTCTCGACGAGCGTGGTCTTTCCCGAGTTCTGGTAGCCGATAAACGCGATCGCGGGGACGGCCGGTGCCGGAGCTGCGGGCGCGACGGCGACGGGTGCGCTTGCGGGCGCGGCACCGTCAGCGGCCACGGCCTCAACAGCAGCGGCCTGGCGTTCGGCACGATCCCACACGCCCGAGCGGCCACCCTCCTTGTGCAGCAGGCGCACGTCGACGATCTCCATGCCGCGATCGACGGCCTTGCACATGTCGTAGATGGTTAGGCACGCGGCACTCGCGCCGGTCAACGCCTCCATCTCGATACCCGTCTTGCCCGTCACGCCGGCCGTGACCAGTACGTGAAAGCCAACCTGCCCGTCCGCGCGCGCCGGCGCCCAGCCCTCGGGCACGTCCTCGGCCGGCGTCCCCGCCGCAGCGATGGGCGCAATATCGCACTTGCTCTTGGTAATGAGCAGCGGATGGCACATAGGGATAATGTCGCTCGTGCGCTTGATGGCCATAATGCCCGCCACGCGCGCGCAGGCAAGCACGTCGCCCTTTTTGGCGCGGTCCTGCAGCACCATGGCCTGCGTCTCGGGGTGCATGAGGATGGTGCCCTCGGCGATGGCGATGCGATGGGTCTCGGCCTTGTCGGACACGTCGACCATGCGTACCTCGCCCTTGGCGTCCACGTGCGTCAGCTCGTCGCGACGGGCGTCGCGGGCGGGCTCGGCGGCAGCGCTGGCAGTCGGCTGTGCGGACGCGTCGGCGTTGCCAACATTCGCCGCAGCCGTGGCTTTGTGGGCAGACATCGCGGCCCTGCGAGCGGCCTTGGTGGCATCGGCGTACCTGCTCTTGGCCATATGATCATCCTCCGATTTGGGACATAAATCGTTGCGTGCCCTCAATTATCGCGTGTTCCTGCGGTTTGTGGGCCACGGCATCGCGCCAAATCGAAAGTACCTGCATATCATCACCACGGCGCAGCGCCTCACGCACCGAATACTCGGCATCGCTGAACAGGCACGGACGCACGTTGCCATCGGCCGTCAGGCGCAGACGGTTGCAATTCGCGCAAAAATGGTTGGACATGGCGCTAATAAAGCCAACCGTTCCCGCCGCACCCGGAAAGTGCCAGTAGCGCGCAGGGCCCGCGCCGGCAGGAGCGTCGTTGATGTCGAGCGGCTCGAGCTCGCCCAGTCCCGTCGCTGCGGCCCCGGCATTGATGCGCGCCCGCAGCTCGTCGCTCGGCACGGTATCGCTCGCGTCCCACAGCTCGGGATTGAGCGCAGGCGCATGCGGATCCACAGCGCAATGCGAGCTCGTGCGCTCGTCGCCGATGGGCATGTATTCGATAAAGCGCAGATGGATGGGGCGGTCGAGCGTGAGCCGCGCAAGGGCTCCCACATCCTGGTTGAGCCGGCGCACCACAACGCAGTTGACCTTAACGGGCTCAAAGCCCCAAGCCAGCGCCGCGTCGATGCCAGCCATGGTCTGCTCGAGTCGGCCCAGGCGCGTGATCTTTCCAAAGAGCGTAGGGTCGAGCGTGTCGAGCGAGATGTTGACGCGGTTAAGCCCGGCGTCTTTGAGCTGCGGCGCCAGCTTGGGCAGCAGGGCGCCATTGGTGGTGAGCGAGATGTCCTCGATCTGCGGAATCGCGCGGATGTCACGAATGAGCGGAATAATACGGCGGCTGACCAGCGGCTCGCCGCCCGTCAGGCGCACGCGGCGAATGCCCTCCCCCGCCACCAAGCGCACAAAGCGGGCGATTTCCTCGGCGCTGAGCAGCTCGTCGTGTGCACGGGGCGCCACGCCATCGGCCGGCATGCAGTAAATGCAGCGGAAATTGCACTTGTCGGTAACGGCAATGCGCAGGTAGTTGATATCGCGGCCAAAGCCGTCATGTTGCACGTGCCCGTCCACGCAACCCTCCCCTCACGCGGCGTTTTATTCTTCGGAAAACATAATACCCCACGAGAGAATCATGCCGACACCCGTACGACAGGACAGGTCGCTTCGAGCAAGACCGGCTTCCCAAGCCCATCCTCAGCATACAAACCATCACAACATTCGATGCTTTTCCCGTTTTTGGCGATAAACGTCGAATGTTGTGATGGTTTGCGTGCCCGCAGCACCCCGCAGAAGGACCAAAACGCCCCTAAAGACCGCCGTCCCAGTGCCGAATCACGAATTCTCGCAGGTCGTTCTGACGTTTCTGGAACGCTTCGCTTCGGTCGCACTTGAGGCCCATGGCAAGCGCGATGGCGTTCATCGCCCGGTGCAATTGCAGCTGGTGGGCAAACTGAGTCCCGGTGAGGACGATCATCCTAAAGCCCAGCGCGCTCAGCACGGTCATACGCTCCGCGTCCGACGCGCTGCGCTGTTTATCAAGATGGTCCGAGCCGTTGTATTCAATCCCCGTACCGCTCGCAGGCGCATATACGTCAATCTCGAAATACCCGGCCTTTGCGAGATACTTGAACTCGTTGGGAACATCGACCCGATGGTTGAGCTCGATCTTGGCGTATCCCAGCCCTCCCTGGGAACGTTTTGCTACGACCATGATTGCGGTGGCCGTCTCCATGGGCGACCGCGCGCCATCGTGCACGCGCTTGAGCACGGCGGCCGCGCGTATAGCCCCCTGACGAGATCGGTTCTCGTTGCAATAAGCAATCAAGTCGGCAACGGTATACCTCTGCCCCATCTCGATATAATCGCCTGTCGACAGATGATTCAAATGGTATCGGGCGCAGATTTCGTAGCCATATTCCAGCTGCTCGGGCTCGCTCATCCACGAACCCGCTTGGACAAAGCACATGGCCTCATCAACCACTAGAAGGCCCTCTGCCACCTCGATAAGATGGCCTGGAGGTATCGGCGCCCCAAACACGTGGCACCTAAATCCAGCCGGCGTCGAACGCTCAAAATCGAAGTTGACGAGCGTGTCGATATGATCGAGCTCTTCTCGTGGAATACCAAGCGAAACCAGATAGTCGGTAACGATCCCAGCTGCCGTTGAAGCCCTCAGACCCTTGGCATCGAGTCCCAATTTGGGCAGGCCCGCAGTCGGCTCCGCCTCGTTAGCAAGCGAGTCCTCATCGTATAGGCTGCTTGCTCGCGAGAGCGGCTCGGACGGACGCGCCACGTTGTGGTACAGCCAGGCAGTCTTATGGGACAGGACGATCGGCAGGTCCATGAGCCCTCCAATGGAGTCGGATAACCAACCTTATTCCCCGGCCCACGGGTCCGCACACCTTCGTGCGCAAGAAAGCGATTCCACCCGGTCGAGTGGCAGAAAAACCATCACAACATTCGATGCTTTTCCCGTTTTTGGCGAAAAGTGTCGAATGTTGTGATGGTTTGAGTCGAGGTGAGGAGCACGGAGGGGTCAAAGCATCGTGCTCGAACGGGTTAATCCAACTCTTTTAAGCCATGCGCCAGCTGCCAGTACTCGCCGTGCTGGGCGAGCAGCTCTTCGTGCGTGCCGCGCTCGATGATGCGGCCGTGTTCGAGGACCATGATGGCGTCGGCGTCGCGGACGGTGGACAGGCGGTGCGCGATCATAAACGTGGTGCGACCGCGCATGATGCGGTCCATACCGCGCTCGATGAGCTTTTCGGTACGCGTGTCAATGGAGCTCGTGGCCTCGTCCAGGATGAGCACCGGCGGATCGGCAACGGCCACGCGCGCGATGGCGAGCAGCTGACGCTGGCCCTGCGACAGGTTGGCGCCATCGGCCGTGACCGGTGTGTCGTACCCTCTAGGCAGGCGGCGGATAAACGAGTCGGCGCAGGCGGCCTCGGCAGCGGCGCGCACTTCCTCGTCGGTCGCGTCGAGCTTGCCAAAGCGGATGTTCTGCGCAATGGTGCCGCTAAACAGGTGCGTGTCCTGCAGCACAATGCCGAGCGACCCGCGCAGGCTGGCCTTGGCAATGTGCTTGACGTCGATGCCGTCGTACGTGATCTCGCCGTCATCGACCTCGTAGAAGCGGTTGATGAGGTTGGTAATGGTCGTCTTGCCGGCGCCCGTGGAGCCCACAAACGCAATCTTTTGCCCCGGCTTGGCAAACAGGTTGAGGTCCGTGAGCACGCGGGCGCCCGGCACGTAGGAAAAGTCCACGGCATGGAAGCGCACGTCGCCGGCAAGCGGGACCAAGCCGCACGTGAGCTCGGTGCCGTCGGCGGCCACCGCGCGGCCCGACTCATCAACGGCTGCCACGTCATGCAGGTGCCCGTAGACGCCCACGCCCTGGCCCTCGGGAATTTTCCACGCCCATGCGGCATCGCCCGTCTGCACCAGCTCCACGCAGCCCTCGTCCACCTCGGGCTCAAGGTCCATAGCCGCAAACAGGCGCTCGGCACCGGCCAACGCGTTGAGCAAGAAGTTGCCGAGCTGCGTAAACTGGTTGATGGGCATGGCGGCCTGGCGCACAAAGACCAGGTAGCTTGCAAGCGCGCCCACGTCGGAGAGTCCCTTGATGCAGAGCATGCCGCCCGCCACGGCGACGATGGCATAATTGACGTAGCCAATCACGACGGTCATGGGCACCATGGAGTTGGCATAGCTCACGGCGGCGGTGCCGGTGCGGCGAAGCTCGTCGTTGCGGCAGGTGAAGCCGGCAACATTCGCCGCCTCGCGGTTAAAGACCTTGATGACCTTTTGGCCCGAGACCATCTCTTCGATATATCCGTCCAGGTCGCCAAGCGATGCCTGCTGGGCGGCAAAGAAGCGCTTAGAGCGCGCGCCCGAGTAGCGCGCATACAGCACAATGGCCGCATCGCACACGAGTGTGATAATCGTGAGCTGCCAGTTAAGGATGATGAGCATGGCCGTGGTGCCCACAACCTGAATGGCGGCCTGAATCACGTTGGCAAAGCTGTTGTTAAGCGCCTCGGAGACGGTGTCGACGTCGTTGGTGAAAAAGCTCATGATGTCGCCCGAGCGCGTGCTGTCAAAATAACTGAGCGGCAGCGTCTGGATGTGCGCGAACAGGTCGCGGCGAATATCGGACACCACGTGTTGGGCCGCGCGCACCATAATCTGCGAGTAGCCCAGGGCCGAGAGCACGCCCGCAGCGTAGATGATCGCCGTCAGGATGACCTGCTTGGCAAGCAGTTCCTCCCCGCCCGTGGCCAAACCGTTAACGATGGGGCGCACCATGTAGGTGCCGGCGAGGCTCGCGATGGCGGCAACGGAGGCGAGCACGCCCACCGCGAGCAACGAGAACTTGGCATGCCCCATGTAGGAGAGCAAGCGACGCACAGTGCGCTTGAGGTCGGCCGGGCGTGCTTGGGCTGCGGTCTTAGGCATGGCGCTCACCCCCTTCCAAGGGCGATCCGCATGCGACGGAGGAAAATGGATCATTCGCGCAACCATCGTCGCTGCCGTCGCCGGCGTCCGCGTTCCTCGCAAACTCCATCTGCGAGGCGTAAATCTCCTGGTATATGTTGTCGCCCGCCAGCAGTTCCTCGTGCGTGCCCACGCCGTGGACACGACCGTCGTCCAGCACCACAATGCGATCGGCATCCATGACGCTCGCGATGCGCTGGGCGATGATGAGCACGGTCGCATCGGGAATCCGAGCGATGTGCTCGCGAATCTTAGCGTCGGTCGCCATATCGACCGCGCTGGTGGAGTCATCAAAAATGAGCACGCGCGGATGCTTGAGCAGCGTGCGCGCGATGCACAGGCGTTGCTTCTGGCCACCCGAGACACCGGCGCCGCCTTGGCCCAACTCGCCGTCCAGCCCGCCGATGCGATCAAGGAACTCGTCCACGCACGCCGCGCGGCAAGCCGCGAGGAGCTCATCGTCCGACGCCTGCGGATTGCCCCACTGCAGGTTCTCGCGCACGGTACCCGTAAACAGCACATTCTTTTGCAGCACAATGCCCACAGCGTCGCGCAAGGCGGCGAGGTCGTAGTCGCGCACGTCGCGTCCGCCCACAAGCACGGCGCCTTCGGTGGCGTCGTACAGGCGCGCAATCAGCTGCACAAGCGAGCTCTTGCCCGAGCCCGTGCCGCCGAGGATGCCCACCGTCGAGCCGCTCTCGATGCGAAGGTCGATATGCTGGAGCACATCCTCGGCTGCATCCGCGCGGTATTTAAAGGAAACGTCGCGAAACTCGATACTGCCGTCCGCTGGCGCCGCAATCGCGAGGTCTCCCGCGGGGTTGGCGATAAAGGGTTCCTCATCGAGCACCTCGGCGATACGGCCCACACTCGTAAGAGCGCGCGTGAGCAGCAAAAACACGTTGGAAATCATCATGAGCGAATTCATGATCAGCAGCACGTAGCTCATAAAGCCCGTGAGCGAGCCCACGCCCAGCTTGCCGGCGAGAATCATGCGGCCGCCAATCCACAGGATAGAGAGCGCAGCCACGTACATCGACAGCTGAAACACCGGCAGGTTGAGCACCGCGCTGCCAAAGGTCTTTGTCGCAGTGCCGGCGAGCTCGGTATTGACGGTGTCGAACTTGGCCTCCTCGTGCTCGGCACGCACATACGCCTTGACGGCACGCACGGCGGTGAGGTCTTCCTGTACCACGCCGTTGAGGTGGTCCATCGAGGTCTGGAGTTGGCGGTAGAGCGGACTGACGCGATAGGTGATGGCGCCCAGTACGATTGCCAGCACGGGCAAGATGATCGCAAAGACGGTGGCGAGCGGGCGCGACAGCATCAGCGCGTAGATAAGGCCGACGATAAGCGTCACCGGGCCGCGCACCATAGGGCGAAAGCCGTTGCCCACAGCATTTTGGATAACGGTGATGTCCGTGGTCATGCGGGTGACGAGCGAGCTGGCGTCGTAGTTGTCCAGGTTACCAAAAGCGAGCGTCTGAATCTTTTTGTACTCGGCCTCGCGCAGGTTAGCGCCTAGGCCCGAGGCAACGCGGGCGGACGTGCAGGCATAACCCAAGCCCAGTACCAGCGAAAGCGCAGCGCACACCAGCATGTACGCGCCCTGCAGCAGCATGTAGTTGATATCACCCGCAGGCACGCCCACATCGATGATGTTGGCCATGATGACCGGGATAAACAGCTCGAGCACCGTCTCGACCGACACAAAGAACACGCCGAGGATGGCATCGCGACGGTATGCCCCTAGATAGGAAAACAGTATTTTGAGATTGCGCACGCAGGTTCAACCCCCATCAAACGTTGTTCGCAAACGCACGTATTATTGCGCGCCGAATAATGGTGTCAAGTATTCCGAAATCGTTTTCTGCAAGGTTAGCGCCGGCGGCGAGTTCTCGTGATGTGTGTCCATATTCACTCGGAATAATGGTGCGCGAGACTTTTTCGCTCCGGCGTCAACACAAACCTTGACTCTACAATCGTTGTAGGGTTTTCACTACACTGGTACGTAAACAAACCCAGCCAGAAAGCCCCGCCCATGGAACACGACCTCACACGCGGCAATGTCCTTAAGACCATCGCGGTCTATGCCCTGCCCTATATGCTCTCGTACTTTTTGCAGATGCTCTACGGCATGGCCGACCTGTACATGATGGGGCAGTTTAGCGGCGCCGCCGGTATCACCGCCGTGGGCAATGGCGCGCAGACGCTCTATATCATTACCGTGACGCTCGTGGGCCTGGCCATGGGAACGACGGTGATCGTCGGCCACGCCGTGGGCTCGCGCCGCTTCGACCGCGCCGAGACCGCCATCGGCAATACCATCACGCTCTTTATGGGCGTCTCGGTGGTGCTGGCCGCTGTCCTGCTTGCATTGTGTCCGCAGATTGTGGCACTCATTGGCACGCCGGCCGAGGCGGTCGAAGGAACCGCCGCCTACCTGCGCATCTGCTTTGTCGGCATTCCGTTTATCGCCGCATACAACATCCTCTCGGCCATCTTTCGCGGGCTGGGCGATTCGCGCTCGCCCATGTACGTGATCGGCGTGGCATGCATCATCAACATCGCGCTCGACTTTCTATTTATCGGCCACATGGGACTCGGCCCCGTGGGTGCGGCGCTCGGCACGGTAACCGCCCAGACGGCAAGCGTTGCCCTCGCGCTCGTGTGGCTCAAGAGCCGTCGCACGAACATCCACGTTAAGCGTAGCGACCTGCGCCCCCAGCCCGAGGTGCTCGGCAGCATTCTTAAGATCGGCGTGCCCGTGGCCGTGCAGGACGGCTGCATCCAGGTGGCGTTTATGTTCATCACCGTCATTGCCAACCACCGAGGGCTCGTCGACGCTGCCGCCGTGGGCCTGGTCGAAAAGATGATCAGCTTTTTGTTCATTGTGCCGAGTTCCATGGGCGCTACCGTCAGTGCACTCACGGCGCAAAACGCCGGCGCGGGCAAGGGCGACCGTGCACGTCAGGTGCTCAAAGACGCCATGACGATCTCGGTGGTGTACGGCTGTCTGATCACGGTGCTGATGTGGCTAGTGGCGCCGGCGTTTATCGGCTTTTTTGCCAAGGACGCCGCGGTAGTCGCGGCCGGCACCGGCTATATGCGCAGCTATATTTTCGACGCGATTTTTGCCGGCATCCACATTTGCTTTAGCGGCTTTTTCGCTGCGTATGGCAAGAGCTACATCGGCTTTGCGCACAACGTACTAGCCGTGGCGCTCATTCGCGTGCCGGGCGCGTGGCTGCTGTCGAACGCCTATTCCGACACGCTGTTTCCCATGGGCATCGCCTCGCCGTGCGGATCGATTTTGTCGGCGGTCATCTGTGTTGTCGCGTTTACCGTGCTCAACCGGCGCGGGGCTTTTGACAAGTTGGCAGCGTAGCGGGGCAACGTGAGATTGCCCTGATCGACGACATCATCAGCGACGATCCCACAACCTACGTGACGCAGATCACGGTGCCGGTTGCCCCGTCCAAATAAGAACTGCCCAGAAAACGTTCGGCTGAAAGCAGAATCTTGACGTTATAGGCCATATTTTGCCTCAAGGTCATCGAGAGCCTCAAAGGCATCACGCGCCATGCCAGCAGTACGCTCCCGCTCGGCCACAGCTATACGAGCCATCAGACGAGCCTTAGCCTGTTCCTGAACCATGAAGTCATAGTCTTCAGATCGAAGTACAACAAATTTGCTATAGCCGTTTTTTGTAACAGTCACTGGACCAGGAGCCTCCCAACAAGCTCGCCAAACGCCGGGGACAATCCCCGATATGGCGGTTTTACTCCTCCGGAATCGGAAACGCACGGATGAACTCTGCAGGCGAGAAGGTCTTGATGGTCGAGCGCACAAAAGCGGCGCGGTCACGCGTGATGATAAAGTCCACGCCGGCACGCTCGGCCATCGCACGGATACAGCCGTCCTCAAAGTCCGGCTCATCGGAATAGGCGGAGGTAAAACAAGCTTCTTGGTCGAGAGGCTCTACCGAGTAGCTCTTAAGACAGTCGCGCACTACCTCGCGGGCGCGCGCCTCGTCTGTCTGTTTAGTGAGAATGTAGTACGCGTCCTTGAGAGAGCAGGCCGAAACAACACCCTCGATAAGTCCCACGTCAACGAGCCCCTTGATCGTTTGCGCCGCTGCGTGCTCCAGCCGGCCCGGAAGCACGCAATCGAGCAGAAAGTTGGTATCAAGAAATGCCCTCATAGGTAGCGCTCCCTCGCGACGCGCTTTTCATCTTCAACCGTCATCGTATCGAGCGGCGTTCCCTTTGGCATGTTAGCCACGATATCGAGATACTCCTGGTAGTCCTCATTCTCCGCGAGCATCTCACGGATCTCCTTCCAGGTGATCTTGGGATGCCACATCGTACCCACGTCGCGCTTGGGCTTGTCCGTGCCGCACGCCGGCTTTGCGCCCCCACGCTCCTGAGCAGCGTCATATTCCACCGCAACGGGGCTTTCATAGTCGAGCGGCACGATCTTGAACAACGGCTTGCTCCGCTTGAAGACCACAACCTCCTCGCCATCATTGGCAACCCTTTCGGCCACCTGCGTAAGGTTTTGGCGCAGTTCCGAAAACGCGACGGTAACCATAACTGCTCCTCTCAACATATATCTTTACTGCTAAGTATACACGTTAATGTTAATGTTAAAGTGTATAAAACTCATCACGATGGGGCAGCCCTGTTGTGGGACCTCACTGCGGGGCCCCTTTGCTTTGTATGAATCTTCTATCGCTCCGGAACGACACCGCTCCGCAGGGTCACCCTCAGCAACCTACATGACGCGGATCATGCTGCCCGCCACCACGCCCAAATAAAAACCTCCCGGAAAGTATCAACCTTTCCGGGAGGTTTTCTAATTTGATTATCGATGTCCTAAGCCTGGGGCACCTGACCAGTCGCCAGGATCTGCTCGAGTGCGTCCTCGTCCAGCACGGGCACGCCCAGCTGCTCGGCCTTGGTGAGCTTGGAGCCCGCTTTGGGGCCGGCGACCAGATAGCTCGTCTTCTTTGAAACACTGCCCGAGACCTTGGCACCAAGCACCTTGAGCGCCGCGCCTGCCTCGTCGCGCGTGCGGTTGACGAGCGTGCCGGTGAGCACGAAGGTCAGACCCGCAAGCGGCTGTGCGTCGGCGAGCTCGCCCGCCACGCCAGCGTCGGCTGCGGCTTGCGCGTGCGCGGCGCCCAAATCGACCTCGAGCGACAGGCCCGCCTGGCGCAGGCGCTCCAGCACGGCAAGGTTCTCGGGCACGGCCAGGAACTGCTTAACGCTCGCCGCAATCTTGGGACCGATGCCCTCGCATTCGGCGATGTCCTCTTCGCTCGCCAAGATAAGCTTGTCAATCGACAGGAATCGCTCGGCGATGACCTCGCCCACGCTCTTGCCCACATGGCGGATACCTAGGGCAAACAGCACGCGACCGAGCGGCTGGCTCTTGGACTTGTTGAGCTCGGCGATGATTTTCTCGGCCGTCTTGAGGCCCACCGGAATGGGGTCGCCCTTCTTGACGCCCTTTTTGCTGTTGGAGCTGGCATAGGTGCGCCCCGTGTCCAGGCCTGCGATGTCGTCGACCGTGAGCTGGTAGAAGTCTGCGACATCGTGGATCAGGCCGGCGGCGATCATCTTGTCGACGATCTCGTCGCCCAGGCCGTCGACGTCCATGCAGCCGCGGCTCACCCAGTGGAGCAAGCGCTCCTTGAGCTGTGCGGGGCAATCGATGGAGACGCAACGGTAAGCGACCTCGCCATCCTCGTGGACAACGGGGCTGCCGCACACGGGGCAGACCTCGGGCATGTGCCAGTCGACCGAATCGACCGGGCGCTTGTCGAGCACCGGGCCCACAACCTCGGGGATTACGTCGCCCGCCTTGTGCACGATGATAGTGTCGCCCTCGCGCACGTTTTTGCGGCGGATCTCGTCGATGTTGTGCAGCGTGGCGCGCGCGATGGTGGAGCCGGCGACCGTCACCGGGTCGAACTCGGCGACCGGTGTGAGCACACCGGTGCGGCCCACCTGGATGCGAATTTCGCGCAGGACGGTCTGCTTTTCCTCGGGCGGAAACTTAAAGGCAATGGCCCAGCGCGGCGCGCGGGCGGTAAAGCCCAGGTCGAGCTGCTGCTGGAAGCTGTCGACCTTTACGACCACGCCGTCGATATCGTAGTCCAAGTCGCCGCGGTGCTCGAGGGCCTGGGCGCAGAACTCGTGGACCTCGGCCGGCGTGGCGCAGCGTGCCACGTTGGGGTTGACGCTAAAGCCGGCGCTACGCAGCCAATCGAGAAACTCACGCTGGCTGTGGACGTGCAACGGGTCGGTATCGGCGATGGCATAGATAAAGGTGGCCAGGTCGCGGCGCGCCGTGACCTTGGGGTCCTTTTGGCGCAGGCTGCCGGCGGCGGCGTTGCGCGGGTTGGCGAAGGGGTCGCGGCCCTCGGCATCGGCCTCTTCATTCAGACGCACAAAGCTGCCCTTGGGCATATAGACCTCGCCGCGTACCTCAATGGTGCGCTCGCGGTCGGCGCCCATGTGGGCGAGCGCCGGCTCGGACAGGTGCATGGGCACATCCTTGATAGTACGGACGTTGAGCGACACGTCCTCGCCCGTGGTGCCATCGCCACGTGTGGCTGCGCGTACGAAGGTGCCGTTTTGGTAAGTAAGGGCCACGCCCAGACCGTCGATCTTAAGCTCGCAGGTATAGGTGACGCTACCGGCACCGAGGGCATCCTCAGTGCGCTGGAGCCACGCGTCGAGTTCGTCCAGGTCCATGGCATCGTCCATGGAATACATGCGCGCCATATGCGTGACCGGCGTAAACTGCTCGCTCACGTAGCCGCCCACGCGCTGGGTATAGCTGTCGGGCGTCACCAGGTCGGGGTAGGTGGCCTCGATTTCCTGCAGTTCAACAAGCATTTTGTCGAAGGCGGCGTCCGTGATCTCGGGCGCATCGAGCATGTAGTAGCGATAGGCGTGGTAGTCGAGCTCGTGGCGCAGTTCGGCCGCGCGCGCTGCCGCCTGGGCACGGGCATCGGTCGGTGCGGTGGCTTCCGCGGTCGCGGGCGTTTCGGTATCGATGTCCACACCGTCACCAAACAGGCTCGATTGCTCCATAGCAGCACTCCTTCGCTCGATTTCAAACGGATACTAGAGTACCACCGGTCGCAATGGGGTCGAATAGCCCTTTCGAACCGCACCGAATCGGCAGCCGCCAGACCGGGGTGGACAGTTAGTTCAGATACGTATAAATCCTAGAGCTGAATCAGGCACGAACACCCCTGTTTCAACTAATTTGGGCTCCTCGAGACCATGTAAACGTCCCGCTCTCCCTTCCAAACACCCATTCGAGCCCCATCCCAATCAAAAATTGCTCAAAACGCATCCCAAGCTGCCCCAGATTTATACGTATCTGAACTAACTGTCCAGACCATTACGAACCAGGCCTCTTGTCAGCCCCAAGTGATCCGTTTTCCTCCGTCCCCAACGGATCAACAAGAAAAGAGGGGCTGTCCCACACTTGGCGGGACAGCCCCTCTGGCTTCGGCATATGCGATACAGCTCGTTAGAAACCCTGGCCGTAGCCCTGGCCCTGGCCCTGCTGGCCTAGCAGCTCCTCCAGGTACTGGCGCAGCTGCTCGTCGGTAATACCGCCGTTGCCGGTGTCGGTCGAACTGTCGTCCTGCTGCTGGTTCTGCAGCTCCTCGTCAGAGCCCAGCTCGACGGTGACCTTCTTCTCGTCCTTACCGCGCATAAGCGAGATCTCGACCTTCTCGCCCACCTCGTGGCTGCGCAGCGCGATGATCAGGCCATCGGCGCTCGTGATTTCGTCGTCGCCCAGCTTGGTGATGACGTCGCCCTCCTGAATGCCGGCCTTGGCAGCAGGACCGTCCTCGACGACGCTCGCCACATACGCGCCGCTATCGGTGCTCAGCTTGTTGGTGCGGGCGTTGAGCGCATTGACGCTCGAAAGCGTAGCGCCCATGTACGGATGCACCGGCGTCTTGCCGTCGATAATCTGGTCGGCAATGTTCTTGGCGTAGTTAACGGGAATAGCAAAGCCCACGCCTGAGCTGGAGCCCGAGTAGCTCTCGATGAGCGAGTTGATACCCACCAGCTCGCCATTGTCGTTGACGAGCGCGCCGCCGGAGTTGCCCGGGTTGATGGCGGCATCGGTCTGGATCATGTTGGCATAGATGGTGTTACCGCTGGTAGAGCTCATGGCCGTGGAGCGGTAGAGCGCCGACACAATGCCCGTGGAGACAGACTGCTCGTTGCCAAACGGCGAGCCGATCGCCATAACCCACTCTCCCACGTTGAGCTTGGAGGAATCACCAATCTCGATTGGCGTGAGCTTGGAGGCGTCGGCGTCCTTGAGCTTGATGACGGCCAGGTCGCTCGAGGCATCGTTGCCCACGAACTCAGCCTCGTAGGTGGTGCCGTCGTCCATGGTCACCACGTACTGGTCGTAACCATCGACCACGTGGTTGTTGGTGAGGATGTGGCCCTCGGTATCGAGCACGACGCCCGAACCGACGCTGCCCGAGCTATCCGACTCATCAGCAGACTGCGAAAGCGAGCCATTCTGGCTGCCGCTCGAAGTGGCGGTAATGGAAACGACGGAGGGCAGGGCCTTAGCAGAAACGGCCTCGGCCAGCGTGGTGTCCTCGGAGTCAATGGTGATCTTTTGCGTCGACGAACCCGAAGCACCCGCCGTCACGGCATTCTTGCCACCACCGATATCGAGCGTGCCGCTCATAATGAGCGCAATGACCAGCAGGGCTCCGCAGGCACAGCCGGCAAGCGCCGTAATAAAGATCGGCAGCTTTTTGGTCTTGGTCTTGACCACCGTGTGCTTGTTCACGACCTGCTGGCCACCCAGCGGCTTGCCGGTCTGCGTGTCGTAGGCCTGCACGTAGGGAATGTTACTGCCGGCAGGCGTCGACTCCACCTGCACACGCGGCTGCTGCTGGGTCTCGCCGGCGTTGCCCGCATCCTGGGGACGCTGGGAATCGTACTCGCTCATGGCTGCGATCCTTTCGTCAAATAACCAAAGGCCCGCCAAACATGTGGCGGGCCATCATTGTTCACGTTGAGTTGTACCCCAATATGCGGGCGCAAGTGTATGAGAACGCAATCTTTTAGGAAGGCTTAAGTTCTGCCGCAGACCCGAAAGGAATCCGTACCTGCGTCAAAACCACCACAAAAGTGCCTGTCCCCTTTGTGGTGGAAATCTAGTCTTTAAACAGATAGCCCACGCCGCGGACGGTGGTGATGTGCGCCGCGATCTGCGGACCCACCTTGGAGCGGATGCGTCGAATGTGCACGTCGACGGTGCGCGTGCCGCCGCAGTACTCAAAGCCCCATACGCGGTGCAGCAGCACCTCGCGGCTGTAGGCGCGGTTGGGGTGCGTCGCCAAAAAGCTCAGCAGCGAGTACTCCATCAGCGTCAGGTCGATGGGCTCGTTATCGAGCGTCACCTGGTAGGTGGCCAAGTTGATCTCGAGGTTATCGATGTTGAGCACATCGTCGGCGGCGACGGTCTCCTCCTCGCCCATCAGGCGCTGCGCACGAGACTTAAGCTCGTTGGGCGTCGCCGTGGGGCATACAAAGTCGGCATGCGCGTGATTGGGCAGGCGCAGGGTGCCGAGCGCCTCGTCGTCAACGATCACCAGCATGGGGACGCCGCCGCGGTCGTCGAGCCACTTGGCAATCTGATCGATGCGGTCACTGCGGATGCCATCGGAATCGAGGATCAGCAGGTCAAAGTCGTGCGCCGCAGTCGGCGAATCGGGGGTTGCCAAGCTCACCTCGACACCCAGAGTGGTCGTCAAGCTGCGGGCAAACTCGTGGAAGCGCGTCGTGCGCGCCATGAACAGGGCACTCTTTTCGGACATATCGGCCTCCAAAGAAATGAGCTCAATCGTACTGGAACAAGCCAGCACGATTAGGAGTTCGCCAGGTAGTGCTTGATCTCCCACTCGGTGATCGTAGACTCAAACTTATGCCACTCGTCGCGTTTCTTTTTGAGGAAGAAGCTGTGGATGTGCTCGCCGAGGGCATCCTTCATAAACTGCGAGTCCTCAAACACGTCGAGCGCCTCTTTGAGCGAGCGCGGTAGCGGCGTGTAGCCGGCCTCAACCATCTGACGGTCGGTGAGCTTGAGCGTCTCGGCCGTGGCCTCGGGCGGGAGCTCCAGCTTGCGCTCGATGCCGTCCAGACCAGCCGCCAGCGTGACGGCGTTGACCAGGTACGGGTTGGCCATGGGGTCGGGGCTGCGAAGCTCGATGCGCGTGGACAGCTGCTTGCCGGGCTTGTAGACCGGAATGCGGACCATGCTCGCGCGGTTGCGCAGGCCCCACGTGGCGTACTGCGGCACGGAGTCGCCGCCTGTGGTGATGCGCTTGTACGAGTTGACCGTGGGGTTGGTGATGGCGCTAATCTCGCGGGCATGCGCCAGGATGCCGGCCATGTAGTGCTTGGCGATATCGGAGAGGTGGTACTTCTCGTCGTCCTCGCCCCAAAAGACGTTGTTGCCGTCGTGGTCGAATAGCGACTGGCACAGGAACATAGCGCTGCCGTCCTCGCCCGCCAACGGCTTGGGCATAAAGGAGGCGTGGCAACCGCTCTCGTAGGCCTGCTGCTTAATGATGAGTTTGGCCGTGGTGATGGCGTCGGACATGCTCAGGGCCTCGGCGTGGCGCAGGCTCATGCCGTGCTGCGAGCGGCCGGCAGCGTGGAAGGTGTACTCCACGGGCACGGACATCTTCTCGAGCGTGAGAACCGTGTTGCGGCGCAGGTCGCGGGCGGCATCGCTCACCGAAAGATCGAAGTAGCCCACGTTGTCGAGCGGCTCGGGCGTGTGCTCGTCGGGGAAGTAGTAATACTCCAGCTCGGCACCCACGTTGAGCAGATAGCCAGCCTTCTCGGCCTTGCGGAACATGCGGCGCAGGGCATCGCGTGGATCGCCGGCAAAGGGCTTGCAATCGGGAGTGCACACGTCGCAGAACACGCGGGCGACGCCGTTGTGGCTCGGGCGCCACGGCAGGATCTGGAAGGTCGAAGCATCGGGAAACGCCAGCATGTCGGCTTCCTCGGGCGTGGCAAAGCCCTCGATGGCGGAGCCGTCAAAGCCAATACCCTCCTCAAAAGCGACCTCGAGGTCCTCGGGGCTAATGGCAAAGTTCTTGAGGCGGCCGAGAATGTCGACAAACCACAGACGCACAAAGCGGATGTCACGCTGCTCTACGGAGCGGAGTACGTAATCGATGTTCTGCTGGTTCATGTCGCTCCCCTTTCTTTCGGGCGGGTTTCGACTGGTCTATATCGCAGATACTATCGCAGAAAAATGTTTCCGCAGGGTTAAAGCGTATCAAGCGCTCAAAAAACGTGCGCGAACAGGCAGTTGCGAACGAGCGGCTAGCGTTCAGATTCGGAGACAATTTGTCTACAGGCTCGTTCCAGCGTAGGGAACTCCATCGTCACTGCATCCCAAACAACCGAGCGGTCGACATTGCCGTAATCATGCGCAAGATAATTTCTCATGCCGATAATTCCACGCCATTCGATTTCGGGATGAAGCCGCTGCGAGCGTTCCGACAATTTGCCCGCTTCTTCCGTTACCCTAAGCGCACACATCAAAAGGGAGTCCGCCAACGCCCTCGTCCGCACGTCATTCGCATGCAGAAACTGGTCCTCGGTGATATCAAAAACCTTGATGCGCTCGTTCGTTTCAGAAATGGCATCCAAAACCTCTTGGGCGCGAAGGCTGTCTGACTTACGCGCGATCATAAAGGATCACTCCTTCGCGCTCGATTACCGCGGCAAGATCGTCATCAAGATGATCACTAGAGACGAGATCAACCTGCCTCCCGGTTTCTTTGCGCACCGCCTCACCAAATGCCGACAGCGCGAAAAGACCAAAGCCCCGCTCGCGATCGACTTCGAGGCGCAAGTCAATATCACTATCGGCATGCGCCTCGCCACGGGCATACGAACCAAAAAGAATCACGGTTTTGATGGCGGGAATCGAGCTGGCCGCCTCGCGGACGGCGGACTCAATCTGGGCAGTATCCAAAATGCCCGCCGCGGCGCTTTCGCTCGCAGAGCTTTTACCGAGTGAAGGAACAAACGGCAGAGAGCGTTCGCGCAGCATCTGCCTCATAAACATATTGACCGCAACAGACGAAGTCATGCCAAGCTCTTCGCACAGTTCGGCAAATGAGTCTTTAATTGACGAGTCCACTCGCACACTCAGCACAGACGCAGCCATGGATACCTCCTGTATGACATTGTCTATATATTATCACACAGACTAGCGCGAGGTCGATGCGCGATGTTCGATGTGGCCGGGGATCTCGATGCGCTTGGGGGCGAGCTTTGCGGCCTCGCCCACGGTGGTGGTAACAACATCGATGCGCTCGGACAGGCGCTCGACTACGCGCTCGGCAATGGTAAGGGTGTCTTGCGCTGCCGTGGTCACGCCGCCAAAGAGCACGTGATTCCAGGGATAGTCGTCAAACGTTGCGATCTTGAGACCCGCCGGCAGCGAGGGACCAAGCTGCGCCAGCGCCTCGGTCAGACGCAGGAAAACCAGGCCGTTGACGGCAATGAGGCCGAGCTTTTTGCCTGCATAGCCGCGGATGGTCTCGTCCAAGCGACCGACGCCCGTGGCGCCACCGTCGGCCAGGGTGACGACCTCGCCCGCAAGGCCGCGGCGCGAAAGCTCGTCGGCAAAGGCCTCGGCGCGCTCTCGACGCACGGGGCTATCGTCGCTTGCCTCGGTGAGCAGGCACAGACGCTCGCTGCCCGCAGCGGCGAGCTCGTCTACCAAGCCGGCGACGAGCTCACGGTTGTTAGATGTCACCAGATCGACACCGCCGTCGGCAACATCGCGGTCGAGCAGCACAACGGGCAGACGTCCCGCTGCCGCGACGATCGCCTCGTCATTGCCTCCGCAGGTGTTGACGACCAGGCCGTCCACGCCGGCATCGATAAGTCTGGTGAGCGACTCCGCTTCCTTAGCGGGGTCGTTGCCGCTAATGGCCGTCATGAGCGAGCAGCCGCGCGCCGCGGCGCTGGCGGAAAGGCCCTCGAGCATGGCGCTCGAGAACGGGTTGGCGATGTCAGCCAGAATCACACCGATGAGGTTCGTACGCGAGCTGCGCAGATTGCGCGCGGCGGCACGTGGGCGATAGCCGGTGCGTTCGATAACCGCTGCGATGCGAGCGCGGGTTTCCTCGGTCATTTGCCCGGGGCGGTTGTTGAGATAGCGCGAGACCGTGGCCGGGCTCACGCCCGCCTCGGCGGCAATGTCCTTGATTCTCATCTGCGCCATAGCGCACCCCGTTTCCCAATTGTCGGCGATCTGAGCCATTTTAGGCATTTTTTAAAAATCTCGGTTGCAAAACGCTGTAGGTGAGTATACTACAACTCGAAACGAAACCGATTTCGTAAACCGATTTCGGCAAGCGTTGGCACGCAGGTGCAAAGACGCACCCTACCGTCTTGGCACCTGCGTGCCAACGCCATATCAAAGGTGTACGCACGAGTAAAAGGAGCTGCGCGACCATGGGTAAAACGGTTCTTACCTTCGGCGAGATCATGATGAGACTCTCGCCCAAAGACCACCTGCGTATTGAGCAGGCAACCGAGTTTGACGTCCGCTACGGCGGCGCCGAGGCCAACACCGCGCTTTCCCTGGCCTACCAGGGCGACAAGGCCGCTTACGTCTCCGTTGTCCCGGCCAACCGTCTGGGCGAGTGCGCCCTGCGTTCGCTGAAGGCCTACGACGTCGACACCACGCGCGTCGTGCGTCGGGGCGACCGCCTTGGCTCCTATGTGTTTGAGGTCGGTGCCTCGCAGCGCGGCAACGGTTGCGTCTACGACCGCAAGTACTCTGCCATCAACATGGCCAAGCGCGACGTCTTTGACTGGGACGAGATCCTCAAGGGCATCGATGTCTTCTATTTCTCCGGCGTGACCCCCGCCGTCTCCGATGAGATGGCCGCCGCCTGCAAGGATGCGCTCGCCGCCTGCCGCGCCAAGGGCATCACCACCGTGTGTGACGTGAACTATCGCGGCAAGATGTGGTCGCCCGAGAAGTCGCAGGCCACCATGAAGGAACTCCTGCCGCTCGTCGACATCTGCATCGCCAACGACGAGGATGCGCCTGCCGGCCTTGGCATGACCTGCGTCTCTGGCTCCCTTTCCCACGGCATCGAGGAGCGCGACACCTACGTCGAGATGGCCCGCCAGATCTGCGCCGAGTACGGCTGCAAGAAGGTCGCCTCGGTCGTCCGCAACATCTCCTGCGTCGAGCGCTCCATCTGGATGGGCATGCTCTTTGACGCCGAGAGCGGCGAGCACTGGTTCTCCCCTGCTCACGATGTACACGTGCTCGAGGGCGTTGCCGCTGGCGACGCTTTCAACGCCGGCCTCGTCCATGCCCTCATCAACGACTTTGACCCGCAGGCTGCCGTCAACTACGCCATCGCGGCCTCGATCCTCAAGCTCACCATCAAGGGCGATTCCAACTTGGTGACCGCAGACGAGATCGCAGCCGTGGCATCAGCCGCCAACGGTGGCACTCGCGTCGCACGCTAGTCCGTCTCCATTCCGCGGGCCGCAGCTTTCCAATCCCATACCCCTGCGGCCCGCTCCCCGATTCCTCCGGCCGGGCAAAACCACCAGTCCCATTCCGGTTTTGCCTGGCATTTCCTACATGACTGGTCGAGCAGCCGGTTTTGGAATTGCTTGAACCCCAAGCAGTGCCTCCGATAACCAATCCAAAATCGGCTCCTGACCAGCACATTTGGCAATCACGCGCCCATGCGCGCCACACATCGAAAGGAACATCATGTTCGATCAGTTCTACACCACGCTTGAGTCCCTGGGCATCGTGCCGGTCGTTGTGCTCGACAAGGTCGAGGACGCCGCTCCGCTCGCCCACGCCCTTATGGCAGCTGGCATGAAGTCCGCCGAGGTCACCTTCCGCACCGCCTGCGCCGCCGAGTGCATCGCCGCTATGGCCGAGGCCGAGCCCGTGATGTGCGTTGGCGCCGGCACTGTCCTGACCGTCGAGCAGGTTGAGCAGGCCCGCGCAGCCGGTGCCAAGTTCATCGTCTCCCCGGGTTACAACGAGGACGTCGTGAAGCACTGCATCGACATCGACCTGCCCGTCCTTCCCGGCACCGTGACCCCCTCCGAGGTCACCGCAGCCGAGAACCTGGGCCTCAAGGTCACCAAGTTCTTCCCCGCGTCCCAGTATGGCGGCCTGAACACCATCAAGGCCCTCGCCGCTCCGTTTGTCGGTCACCGCTTTATGCCTACCGGCGGCGTGAGCACCGCCAACGTCGAGGAGTACCTGAGCTCCTCCGCCATCATCGCCTGCGGTGGCACCTGGATGGTCAAGCCGGCCCTGTTTGCCGACGGCGACTTCTCCAAGGTCGAGCAGATCGCCCGCGAGGCCATGGACGTCGTCAAGAAGGTCCGCGGCTAGGTTTAGCTCTCTATCGTGAAAGGGGGCGTGCCCTAGACCTCGCCCCCTTTCTTTTAAAGCGGCTCGGAAGCGCGCCGTTTCCGTCACGGACAAGAACCGAAAACGTCTTGTATGCTGATAGAACGTGACGGAAGCGACACGCCCCCGAGCCGCTTTGCCTACTCGGTTGGCAACCGCGCTCAACTGAGCCACTTCGACAAAAGCCGAGCCACCAAAACAGCTGCGGCGCCGTCTGGAGGAATGGACTCTTGCTTCCGGTCTTTTCCTCCAAGCAGCGCCGCAGCTTTTTCGTGCCCCGATGTGCCCCGTCACTTGCGGTGGAATACGGACTGCCTACACCATCAGAGCCGCAAAACAATCCCTATTTCACCGCAACTAATGAAGGGGACGAGTTAGATGGCCGAGTCTTTGGACAGCTCAAAATAGTCGGGATGCAAGGCGATAACCGGACCTTGCTCCTCGGGCATCAGGTGCAGGTGCGTCTCTGCCAGATAGCTCGCCGCGTCGGTATCGCCCCTCTTAATGGCCTCGAGAATCCGGCGGTGCTGCCGACGAATCGGCTCCCAATCCAGATCCTGCGACACCATACGCAACCAGTTGTATCGCTCAAAATGCGTGTTGATGCTCTTCATCCAATCCCACAACATGTGGCGGCCGGCAATCTCAAAACATGTCTCATGGAACAGGTTGTCCAGATCGAAAAAGCGACGCGTTTCGCTATGGTCGAGCGACTCGGACTCGGCAAGAATCTGCTCGAGCCGACACTTCTGCTCGGGTGTGGCGGCAGAGCAGCATTTAATGAGCACGCTTCTCTCGAGTTTCTCACGCAAGAAACAGGCGTTCTCGGCGCGCTCCATGCTGATTTTTGAGACATAGGTGCCGCTTTTGGGACGCGTTTCCACCAGCTCCTGCTCACGCAGGCGCACAAAGGACTCGCGAATGGGCGTGCGTCCGATTCCCGTCTCCTTTTCCAGACCAATCGCCGAAAGGCGCGTGCCGGGCTTGAGCTCGGCATAGATGATCTTGGACCGCAATGCGTTGTACGCCTGGTCTTGCAGGCTCTGATAATGCTGCTGTTCCATAAAGCCCTCGGATGAAGCCTCGGTTAATCGAATACCACCATGCAATACTATCGCATCCCCCGCCCCCCCATAAGTTGCGGTGGAATAGTTCCTGTTCAAGGCCTTCAGCAGCAAAAACAGGAACTATTCCACCGCAACTACAGCCAACGAGTTGTTGCAATTAGGTGAACGTTCACCTTTTTATTGTTTTTCTCTTCGCAAATAAAATCCCGTCGTATACTTAGGCTCAAACGAAACCGATTTCGTTGAGCGTGGGCAATATGATGCTAAGACGCACCCTACCATCTTGGCATCTTATCGCCCACGCAATGCCATTTGCTTTCTTCCCGTCTCGTTGGACCTTTAGTCCCATTCCGGCACAGCGAGACACTTCCTAGACGACTGACCGTGGGGCCGGCTTTTCTGCTTTTGCAGCAGTGCCTCCGATAACCCTCTTTTGCCGGCCCGGGTCAGCTTTTTCACACAACCGAAAGGACGGGTAGCAACATGCGACCGCTCATCATCATGCATGGCGAGAACATCGACTGGTGCCATACCGTCATCAGAATGCTGATGTATCTGGTGGGCGTTGCAGTACTGGCACTCGGTATGAGTCTCCAGACGGCATCCGGCCTGGGCGTCGCCGCGCTCACGTGCTTTGCCACAACCCTATCCATGCTCACTGGCAAGACGCTCGGCTTTTGGATCACCGCAACCTACGTCGCCTACATCGTGGCGCAATTAGCCATCTTGCGAAGCGAGTTCCAGCCGCGCATCCTGCTCGAGTTGTTCTTCTCAACGCTGATTGGCGGCTTGACCGACCTCTTCATGGCGGTCAACCCACTGCATCCCACGGCACTCCCCACACAGATTGCGACCATGCTGCTCTCCCTCGCTGTCACCGCATTTGGCGTAAGTCTCGTCGTCAACATGGGCGTTGTCCCCAACGCGCCCGACGGCTTGGTGCAAGTCATTGCCGAAAAGCTTAAACGCCGCTTTGGTGACGTAAAAGTCGTGTTTGACTGCTCACATGTCGCCGCCTCGCTCGCGTTGTCGCTGATCTTTATGTACAACCTGGGCGGCTTTGGCGTCACGACCGCCATCTCGGCACTGTTCCTGGGCCATGTCATCAACGTCGCCAACAAGCTGTTCGCCCAGCGCTTTGTGCGCGCGGCATTCGGGAAATAGCACCACCGTAAGAACCCGCGAACAGCGCTATACGTTGCTATATCTCACTATACTTTGCTATACTTTGCTATACTTTGCTATATCTTGAGCAAAGGTGGCTCACATGCAAACAAACCCTTTTAAGCCCACAGCAGGTAAAACACCTCCCACGATTATCGGCCGCGAAGATGTACTTGAAGAATTCAGTGAAGGCCTCACCAACGGGCCTGGTGCCCCTGGGCGCCTAATGCGCATAGCCGGCGTCCGTGGAACGGGCAAGACGGTCCTCCTTGACAAGTGCTCACGTTTGGCGCAAAGCCGTGGCTGGACGGTCATAAAAGAGGTCGCAACCGAGGGACTTTGCCAGCGCATTCTCGAACAGCTGCAGCCCAAATTCCAGGCCAAACACGCCAGATTTGAGCCCACCGTAGCTGGCATATCCATCGGCAGCATAGATATTGAGCGAATCGGCCCATCGCTACGCGACGCCATGAGACAGACAATATCCAAGAATGGAAATGGCCTGCTCATCACTCTCGACGAGGTTCAAGACGCAGAGCTCGATGAGGTCCGAACGCTCTCCATTGCGATTCAGCAGGTTATCGGCGAAGACCTTGATATCGCCTTTGTTTTTGCTGGGCTGCCTTCGATGATTGAAAGCATCATCAACGGAAAGACACTTACGTTTTTGCGCCGTGCCCTCCCCTTTGATCTGAAGGCTGTGGCAGTAACCGAAGTGTCGTACTCCCTCGAGGAAACCATTGAAGCGTCTGGCATGGAGTTGCAGCCAGGTATTGCCGGCCAACTTGCCGAGGCAACGCAAGGCTATCCTTTCATGATCCAACTCGTTGGATACTACGCATGGCAGTTGGCAAGACGTGCACATACAGCGATTATTGGAGAAGAAGAAGCCGAGCGTGGCATTGCAACGGCACGCGAACGCTTCTGCGCCATGGTGATTGAGCCCGCGCTGCGGCGCATTCCGCCCACGTGCATCGCTTATCTGCTGAGCATGGCGTCTTTGGGGCAGACGAGCTCGACTAGCATGGTTGCCGATGGCCTAAACAAAACGCCTCAACAGGTGAGCTCCGTCCGCAGCCGCCTGTTAAGAGAATCGATTATCGAGGCCCCCTCGTACGGCAAGGTCTCATTTGCCATCCCCTACATGCGCAATTACCTCTACGAACACAAAGCCGAACTGGAAGTTGAACTGTAGAAGCGGTAACTGCCCTGCAAGACGAAAACCGTTTTCGTACGGATTTAAAGCAGACGTAAACGATTTTCGTCTTGATTTGCGTACGGAATTAAGACGTAAATTGCGCTTTCGTACGCTTATTACCAGACGCAAATTGTTTTCGTCCGGCCATGCGTCCCCAATCTAGACGAAAAGAGCCCCGAGCTCGAATCGGGGCTCGATGTAAGTTCTAGGGTGTCAGAAGTTACATCAGCCGCTTACGACCGCTCTGTCTATCTCTCCGAGCGGGACGGGCGCCGATGCCCTGATCTCTGCCATGTCGAGGTGCGAGATCAAATCCTTGGCGCGCTCGCCGGAGTGGTATGCCTTGTTCGGCGCCACCTTCCTGTAGAGCTTCTTGAGCTTCGTCTTCCCCTTGTTGCCCGGCGGCATCTCCGTCTCAGGTGGCAGCCCTAGGAAGGACAGGACGCCGGGCAGGTCGCACAGCATCACGTCCTCGATGTCGGCCTTGGCCGCCAGGTCGACGACTCTCTGCGCTGTCGGCGAGATGTTCGGGGTGCTGCTACCGCCCGCTGGTTCGGAAGCTGGCGGGCAGTAGCGGGCAGTAGCGGGCAGTAGCGGCAGTAGCGGTGTGGCTCGATAGGCCCGAATATCCGTAAGGAAGGTGCTCGCTCTCATATGTGCTGATATGCCTCGCCTCGCGAACCTTGGGATGCTTCCTGAGGTAATCCCTCAATTCGAGCCACTCTTTATGCTCATAACGCTTCGAAATCGTTTCCCCGTCGACAGTTTCCTTCACATAATGGTATGTTCGAACGCCTTCGAACTTGCCGAACCCGTTCTCGACGCTGAAGTTTCTGAACCAGCGCGAAAACCCATTCAGGTCCATGAAGTTGACTTGGGGATGCCTGTCTTTCGTTCGTTCGAATGAGTGGACGAGCGGAGTGCCTTTGACTTGTTCCAGGCCGAAGGCTTCCATTTCGCGGGCCTGCTCCTTTTTCCAGAATTCGAGATACGACGTCAGCGTCTCGCTTATCGAGATCCTCCGCACGCTTTTCTTGCTTTTGGGCGAGCGAACGCTTCGATCGGCCGCGAACTGCTGCTCAATGAGGATGCTTCTGTTCTCGACGGAGGCATCGGACCACGTCATCCCGAGGGCTTCTGCCCTTCTCATGTCGGTGTCGAGCATGAGCATCACGCATGTGATGTGCGCGTCCGTTCTCGATTGAGTAGGATGTCGAGTAGGCGAGCGGCGTGATGGTTCCTTCGCGGTTGTCGTGGAACTTTTTTGCGTACGAGCCGACGGTGTCCCTCGATTTTTGGACGTAGGTGCCGCTGTTGAGTTCTGCCTTGTAGGCTTCGAGTGCGGCGTCGACCTCTCGGCTTTTGGTGGTATGTATGGTCTGCCACGGCGAATAGCGGTATTTGCCCGTGACCGGATCCTTGCCGAGGCTGTGACGGTAGCGCCACGTGTATTTGTCGCGGCGTTGCTTCGTTCCTTTGCCTATGACGAGAGGTCGGTCGTTCATCGTGTTCCTTGCCTGAAGTGCCTGAGAATCGCGCTCGGTTGCGCGGAATGGCGCAAAGGGCTGGGGCGAGTGGGCATTACCCTTGGTGGTGGGCCCTGCGTGGGGTCACACCCCAAGGGTAATGCTCCGCCTGACCGCTTTCAAGCTCGTTGTGGGTCGAATTTGGGTCGAATTATTCCGCGTACTTTTCTTTCGTAAATCTATGAAAACATCAAATGACCTGGAGTTATATTGACTTCAATTTGGGTCGAAATGTCTGAATGAAACAACGTCGTAGCGACCTCATAACCCGAAGGTCGGTGGTTCAAATCCGCCCCCCGCGACCATGAAACTTCAGGTCGGAAGCATAAAAGCTCCCGACCTTTTTCTTTGTCTAGGGGTTTCGGCATCTCTCGTTCTTTGGGTACCTCGAGGCGGGCAATCAGATAGATGCTTACGAGTATCATAGGGTCTTTTTACGTCGCGGTCGTGTCTCGTACTGGTGCGCCGCTCTTTGTGGGACGTGTCACTTTGCCATAGGTTGTCCGGCGGCGGGGCGCAGGTCGTTCCCCGTGGCGTCGCTCCTTTCGACGCTACGCTGCCTGGCTACTCGTTCCACTGGTGCTTTTTCATGTCGACGCAGCCGTTGTCTCGGAAGGCGACTCCTTCCTCCGTCAGTAGTGCTCGCTGGTCGGGGAAGTTTGGCGCGAGGCGTCCCGCGTGGTTGACGACGCGGTGGCAGGGATAATCGCCGTAGCGATCCGCCTCGCTCAGCACCGCTCCGACCAGGCGAGAGTTTTTCTCCCTGCCGATGAGGCGCGCTATCTGACCGTACGAGGCGACGCATCCCGCCGGAATCTCTGCCACGACGGAGAGAATCTCATAAACCAAATCTTCGTCCAGGACTTTTCCCATCGTATCGCTCCCGTGTTCGCTTTTGCCTTCGGGGGCGCGGCGCCGACCACCCGTGCTGCGATTTTCGCAGCTCCCCTTACCGAAGCATCGAGGGAAAGCGCGTGCGTGTCAAGGTTGTCTGGTCCAGTTGCTGGCTCGATGCCTCGAGATGTTCGCCTCAAGTGCGACCTGCCCCTATTGGAAAAGGATGCCGAAGATGTATTTGGTGATGGCGGAGCGGCGGATGACCCCCACGAGTTTGCCCTCGTCATCAACCACAGGAAGCTTCTTGAACTTCTTCTTCGCCAGCAGCGCGGCGACGCGGGCGATGCTCTGCTCGGGACGGGCACACACTACCTGGCGCGTCGCGAAATCCATGACGCAGCGATCCTTCAGGTCTTCGATGCGCTGCTCAAGGCTCTGATCGTCGAAGTACAGCATGGACGCGTCGCCGCCCGTGAAGATGGTGTGAGCGCGATGCTGCGCGATGGCTCCCATGACATCGCCGTCGGAGATGAACCCGACCACCTGGTTGCGCTCATCGATTACGGGCATGCTGCTCACCTCGTTTTCGGCGAGCATGCGCACCACGTCGGAAATCGTGCAATCCTGCGTGCAGGTGAACGGCTCTTCAATCATGATGCTCGAAACGGGCGTCCCCTCGAGCTCGAGCGGGATGCGCTCGGACAGAATCTCGGACATCGCTTATGCCTCCTTCGTTTTCGGTGCGGTTTTCTTGGTGCGCACGCTGAATATGGCGCAGATAAGGGAAACGAGGCCGATTGCCGCGCACACCTTGTAAGCGACGCCCGCGCCCACGGCGGTGGCTACTTGGATGCTCGCATCGACGCCGGCCGACGCGGTGACGCTTGTCATGACCGTGATGATGAGCGCCGTGCACAAACCGCCGGCGACCTGGCGGCCGGTGTTCGCGATGGCGTTGCCGTGGGCGATCATGTCATTTTTCAAGGCATTGACACCCCATGTGTTCACCGGCATGTTCGCGAGCGACTGGCCGGCGGACTGCAGCATGCAGAACAGCGCAACCACCAAGATGGGCGTGTTTACCGTCGAAAGCGAGAGCAGGAACAGGGCGCCGGTCATGAGGGCCAGGCCGACGATCGAGATGGCACGCGGACCGAACTTGTCGAACACCACGCCGGAGATAGGGCTGATGATGATGCCCACCGCCGCGGCGGGAAGCATGGCCATGCCGGTTTCGAAGGCCGAAGCGCCAAGCGAGGTTTGCAGCAGCAACGGCAACAGCGTGTTGGTGACCAGGCATGCGGCGTTGATGAGCGTGACGATGATGGCGGCCACGCGGAAATCGCGCGTCTTGAGCGTGCCCAGTTGAAGCAGCGGGTCCTCGATTTTGCCCTGGCGTACGACGAACAGCACCAAGCACACGACACCCGCGACGATCGAGCCGAGCACCACGGGGTTGCCCCAACCCATCGACGAGGCGCTCGAGAACCCGTAGAGAAGTCCGCCGAAGGCGATGGTGGAGAGGACGACCGAGGGCAGGTCGAGCTTGGGGTTCTTCAGCTCGCCCACGTTTTTCAGCATGAACACGCCCAGCACCAGCACGAGAATTGCGAGGGGGACGATGGCGCCGATCATGGTGCGCCAGCCGTACGTGTCGATCACCGCACCGCCTACGACGGGGCCGACCGCGGGACCCGCCGACATGACGATGCCCGCCATGCCCATAGCCGTTCCTCGTTTCTCGACGGGGAACACCAGCATGGGAACCACCGAGACAAGCGGCATGAGCACGCCTGAGCCCGCCGCTTGCAACACGCGACCGATGATGAGGAACAGGAAATCAGGGGCTGCGGCGCACAGCAGCGTGCCCAGCGCGAACACCAGCGTCGCCCCGAAGAATAGCGCGCGGGTGCTGAACTTGTCGATAAGGAACGCCGAAACGGGGACCATGATGCCGCTCACCAGCGGGTATATGGACATGATCCACTGGGCAGTCGAGGCATCGATGGCGAAATCGGACATGATGACCGGCAGCGCAGGCGACATCACCGTTTGGTTCAGTAGCGCCAAGAAGGCACCCAGGACGACGACCGCGACGATGCGGATCTGGGTACCGGTAATGCGCCCATTGGCGGGCGCGACCGTACAATTATCAGACATAAGCTTCCTTCGTATCTATTCGATTCTTCGCCGAAGGCGCGCCGGCCCACGGGCGAAATAACATGCACGTGCTATGCGTGCATCAGATACGACAGGAAGAAAGCGGCTGCTCAGAGCGCACTTGGGGAACAACAGGAGAGGCCCCGTATACCAGGGGCCGCCGAATTGCGATGTATGCTTTGGTCAAATCCTTCATAGCGGGGAGGTATTCTAGCAGCCGTCTTCGCCCCTTTCAAGGGATGTAACCCAGACGTTGATTTTCTTCACCGAGGCGCCATCGTTGACGGGTGGCGTGCTTCTCTATCGCCACACCGCGGGGCGAGGGAACGCCGCGGCGAGCTTGTACATCGGCTATGTGTGCAGCTGCGAGCGTGTCGCCGGCGCGCGCTGGGCGCCAGTCCGATCCGGCCGACTCTTGCCGACGGTCGGTCGCCGTCCTCCTCCATCTCCGCCTGCTCTGTTTTTGCTCGGCTCCCTTGTCGTATCATGGACGGACGAGAATTGAGCGAAGGCGGTACGTATGAACATCCAGATATTCGGCACGAAGAAAAGCTTCGATACTAAGAAGGCGCAGCGCTATTTCAAGGAACGTCGTGTGAAGTTCCAGTTCATCGACTTGAAGGAAAAGGGGATGAGCAAAGGCGAGCTCGAAAGCGTGGCGCGCGCCGTCGGCGGGATCGACGCTGTGATCGATCCAAAGGCGAAAGATGCCGACACGGTTGCGCTCGTACAGTATCTTGCTGCCGACCAGAAGTTCGAAAAGGTGCTCGATAACCAGCAGATTCTTCGTGAGCCCATCGTTCGCAACGGCCGCCAGGCAACCGTTGGCTACGAGCCTGACGTGTGGAAGGGCTGGGAATAAAGTGAAGCGCCCACGCCCGTGGTTTTATCCACGGACGCGGGCGCTTGCGTAAGACGTCTCTTGTCGTTTGAGTGGAGCGCCCCGGCGGCGCTGAACAACGCGCCCCGGTGACGTGGCTCGGGGCTCTTTGTGCCGCGCATCTATGAGAGGAGATATTCGATGCGTACGTGCGCTACTCCATGTAGCCACCCTGAATGGCGGAAACTGCATGCTCGGTAAAGAACTTGAGCGTGCCGGAGGTATAGCGATTAGCCTTGGGCTTCCAAGCGGCTCGGCGCTCGGCCAGGACGGCATCGATCTCGGCCGGCTCCATCTCCTTGCCGGCGATGCCCACAATAGACAGCGAGCGCTCGGGGATGTTGATCTGGATAAGGTCGCCCTCCTCGATCAGGGCAATCGGGCCGCCCACGGCAGCCTCGGGCGAAACGTGACCGATAGCCGGGCCCTTGGAGGCGCCGGAGAAGCGGCCATCGGTGATAAGGGCAATGCTCGCACCCAGCTCGGGATCGCTGGCGATAGCCTCGGTGGTGTAGAACATCTCGGGCATACCGGAACCCTTGGGACCCTCATAGCGAATGATAACGGCATCGCCGGGCTTGACCTCGTGCGTCAGGACGGCGTGGATGGCGTCCTCCTCGCAATCGAACGGACGGGCCTTAAGCGTGGCCTGGAACATCTCGCGCGGAACAACCGTGTGCTTGACGACGGCGCCCTCGGGGGCAAGGTTGCTGTGGAGGATGGCGATGGAGCCGTCGGTACCAAAAGCCTGGTCAAACGGGCGAATGATGTCCTCGCGCTTGAGGTTCCATTTCTCCAAGTAGCGGCCGCACTTCTCGTAGTAGCCGTTGTTCTTAAGGTCCTCGAGGTTTTCGCCGAGAGTCTTGCCGGTGACGGTCATGACGTCGAGGTGGAGCATCGACTTGATCTCCTCCATGATGCGCGGCACGCCACCCGCATAGTAGAAGAACTGCGCCGGCCACTCACCTGCGGGACGAACGTTGAGCAGGTAGTGAGCACCACGGTGCAGACGGTCGAAGTCGTCGGCGGACATCTCGATGCCAAACTCGCGGGCGATCGCGGGAATGTGCAGCAGCGAGTTGGTGGAACCGGAGATGGCGCCGTGGACCATGATGAGATTCTCGAAGGACTCCTTGGTCACGATGTCGCGGGGGCACAGGTTGTGCTCGGAGAGCCACACGGACTGACGGCCAGCCTCGCGCGCAAACTCACGCAGATCGGAGCTGGTTGCGGGCAGCAGAGCCGTGCCGGGGAGCATAAGGCCCAGGGCCTCGGCGGTAACCTGCATGGTCGAGGCGGTACCCATAAAGGAGCAGGCGCCGCAGCTGGGGCATGCGTTGTGCTTGGCAAACTCGAGCTCCTCGCGGGAAATCTCGCCGCGCTCATAGCGGGCCGAGATGGCGCCGAGCTGCTCCAGGGTCAGCAGGTCGGGACCGGCATCCATGACACCGCCGGTAACGACGATGGAGGGGATGTTGATGCGGCCCATGGCCATGAGGTTCGCAGGCAGACCCTTATCGCAGCTGGCGACAAAGACGCCGGCGTCGAATGGAGTGGCCTTGGCATGAATCTCGATCATGTTGGCGATCATGTCGCGGCTGGGCAGCGAGTAGTTGATGCCGTCGTGGCCCTGGGCCTCACCGTCGCAAATGTCGGTGCAGAAGTAACGAGCACCGTGACCGCCAGCCTCGGCAACGCCAGCACGGACCTCCTCGACCAGATCAAACAGGCCGGCAGAACCCGGGTGCGAGTCGCCGAACGTCGACTCGATAATGACCTGCGGCTTGTCCAGATCCTCGATGGACCAGCCAGAGCCCAGGCGCAGCGGGTCCATCTCGGGGCTGATGGTGCGGAACTTGCCAGAACGCGGCTGCAGCTTGGCAACCAGGTCGGCGGCCTCCTGCTGAATCTGTGCTTTGGTTTTCTCGTCCATGATGTTCTCCTCTTTTGGTTTGAACGGTTGTACCAATCGTTGGTTAATGAATCAGGTGAAAATGGGTACCGAGCGATGCACTCGGTGAAAGATGCTTAGCTACGCGAACTAGGCGAAGAACGAAATCACCAGGGCGCAGGCAAGACCCGAAAGGCCGATGAGCGTCTCCATAACGGTCCAGGACTTGAGGGTTGTCTTCTCGTCAATCTCCAGGAACGAGGAGCACATCCAAAAACCGGCATCGTTGACGTGCGAGAGGGCCGTGGCACCGCCGCAGATAGCAAGACAGATAGCGGCACGCATGAGCACCGAGGCTCCTGCAACCGCGGGCATGGCGGCCATAATGCCCGATGCCATGGTCATAGCGACGATGGAGCTGCCGACAGAGGCACGCACCATGACGGCAATCAAAAAGGCAACGACCACCAAAGGCAGCGGAGAAGCCTCGAGCATGGGGCCAATAACCTGACCTAGGCCGCAGTCCTGCAGCATCCAACGCATGACGCCACCGCAAGCGATAACCAGCAAGATCATGCCGACGGGCTTAAGAGAGCGGTCGAGCAAGGCCTTGAGCTCGGCGCCGGAGTAGCCGCGGCGCGCGCCCAGCAGATACATCGCGACGAGCGTGGCAAGCGTCAAGGCGACGAACGGCTTGCCCAGGAAGGCGAGAATCGAAGCGAGCTCGGCGGGCATGGGGATATAAGAGGACAGCGTGCCCAGCAAAATCAAACAAAGCGGCGTGAGCACGATGGCAAGCACCATGCCAAAGGAGGGAAGCTCCTTTTCGTCGCTCGCGCCCTCGGCAGAGGTAAAGTGCTCCGGAACATCGGTAAAGATGCGACCGCCCACGTTGCGACCCCAGATGACGCCGGCGATCGCCATGGCGATGAAGGCGGTAGGGATACCGACGAGAATCATGGTGCCCAGGTCGACACCGAGCGTGCCGGCGACCAGAACCGAACCGGCCGATGGCGGCACAAACGCATAGCCAGCGGCAAGTCCTGCGAGCAGCGCGATGCCGTAGTAGAGCGTCGACTTCTTGGTCTGCGACGCCACGCTAAAGGCAAGCGGGATCAAAACGACCACGCCGGCCTCAAAGAACACCGTAGTGCCGATGACCAGACCGGTAATACCCAGTGCCCAGCTAGAGTGACCCTGCCCAAAGGTATCGATGAAGGTCTGGGCAATCTTCTTGGCGCCGCCGCTCTCTTCAAGAATCTGGCCAAACATCGAGCCCAGGCCAATGAGCAGGGCGATGTTTTGCAGCGTGGCGCCCACGCCCTTGGTGACAGTGTCCGCCACCAGGTCGAGCGGCATACCGGCGCCGATGCCGATCGCGAGCGCCGAGACCATCATCGAAAGCACGGGGTGCAGCTTGAACTTGATGATGAGCGCAAGCAGCAGCGCGATGCCCACGATGGCGGCGATGACCAGCCTGGTGGGATCAGCCATAAACGTTGGGTCTGACATCTTTCCTCCAATTCATCAGACCTTTTGAATTCGTCTGATGACTATAGCGTGTTTTGGAAAGGTCTGATGTTTCATTTTGAAATTTGTTCGAAATACATCTGATGTATTTGGTAAACGGTCGTATTTGCGCTGCGAACGGTATATCTAAGCCGCCCGACTCAAATCCAGCGGCCAATATCGCATCCGTGATGCGCTAAAATAGCTCAGATGAATTTTGTAATGAAAGGTATAGCTATGGCCCGCGCCGAATCGGGACTCCCCGAGCAAATATCGGAGAAAATCATTCAATTGATTCTGGATGAACACCTTGAGCAAGGCGATCGCCTACCTAAGGAAACCGTGCTGGTCGAGCGCTTGGGCGCCGGCAGGAGCACCGTGCGCGAGGCCATGAAGTTGCTGCAGTCGCGCAATATCGTGCGCATTAAGCAGGGTTCGGGCACCTATGTGGCGTCAAACCCCGGCGTTGCCGACGACCCGCTGGGCTTTACCTTTATCGACGACAAGCAGCGTCTGGCGCGCGACCTACTCGAGGTGCGCTTTATGATCGAGCCGCAGATGGCACGCATGGCGGCCGAGCACGCAACCAACGATCAGGTCGTCTGTATCGAAGAGCTCTGCGATGAATCCGAGCGCCTGGCCGAGGCCGGTAAGGATTACTCCGCCGCCGACACCGCGTTCCACAATGCCATTGCCGAGAGCTCCGGAAACCTCGTCGTTCCCCGCCTGATGGGCGTGCTCAAGGCATCCGTCCCCCTCTTTATCGACGTGACTGGCAAAAAGCTCGTCGAGGAAACTATCCGCACGCACCGCGATGTGGCCGACGCCATCGCCTCGCGCAATCCCACCGCCGCGCACGACGCGATGTACCTGCATCTGGTGTACAACCGCAACATGATCGCAGAGGGAGCGCAGGAACAGAGCAAATAGACGTCCGCACGGCAAGGGCGAGACCACCGTTTACCTTTTAAAAGTGAACGTTCACCTGTTTTTAGGAGAATCTGTCTTTTAATTCCCCCTCTTCTCCTATACTGACCTTGTATGAAAAGCAAGACTTATATAGATGAACGTTTCTTTTGAAAGGATCGCTATGTCTGATCTTATGGACAGCTTCCGCCTGGATGGCAAGGTCGCGCTCGTGACCGGCGCCACCTATGGCATCGGTATGGCCATTGCCGAGGCGCTCGGAGAGGCCGGCGCCAAGATCGCCTTTAACGCACGTCACGCCGACAAGGTCGCCGAGGCCGAGAAGCACTACCGCGAGCTGGGCTTTGAGGCTCATGGTTACGTGGCAGACGTCACCGACGAGGCCGCCGTTGCCGAGCTCATCGCCAAAATCGAGGCCGACTTTGGCACCACGCCCGACATCCTGGTCAACAATGCCGGCGTCATTCAGCGCACCCCGATGCTCGACATGAGCGCCGAGGACTTCCGCCGCGTCGTCGATATTGACCTCAACGCACCGTTTATCGTGTCCAAGGCCTGCCTGCCCGGCATGATCGCCAAGGGCCACGGCAAGATCATCAACATCTGCTCGATGATGAGCGAGCTAGGTCGCGAGACCATCGCCGGCTATGCCGCCGCCAAGGGCGGACTCAAGATGCTCACCAAGAACATCTGCTCGGAGTTTGGCGAGGCCAATATCCAGTGCAACGGCATTGGACCCGGCTACATCGCCACGCCGCAAACCGCACCCCTGCGCGAGACGCAGCCCGACGGCAGCCGCCACCCGTTTGACCAGTTCATCATTGCCAAGACGCCGGCCGCCCGTTGGGGCACGCCCGAGGATCTGAAGGGCCCCGCCGTGTTCTTGGCTTCCGATGCATCGAACTTCGTCAACGGCCACATCCTCTACGTCGACGGTGGAATCCTCGCATACATTGGAAAGCAGCCTCAATAAGCGTCGCCGCAACTGCCCATATCAGGTTTCATCCACTCGTTTTTCATTTGAGTTGCGGTGAGATAAGGATTGGTTTTGGCTTCTATCAGGCAAAACAGTCCGTATTTCACCGCAAGTTAGAAATAGGAAGGTAATTCGCAATGAAGATCGCTCTGATCAATGAGAACTCTCAGAACTCCAAGAACCCTATGATCGAGGCTGCCCTTAAGAAGGTTGTCGAGCCCATGGGGCACACCGTCTTTAACTATGGCATGTATGCCGACGCCGATTCCAAGCCCCTCACCTACGTGCAGAACGGCATCCTTGCCGCCGTGCTGCTGAACTCCGGCGCTGCCGACTACGTCGTGACCGGCTGCGGCACCGGCGAGGGCGCCATGCTCGCCTGTAACTCCTTCCCCGGCGTGCTGTGCGGCCACGTTGCCGACCCGCTCGACGCCTACACCTTTGCCCAGGTCAACGATGGCAACGCCGTTGCCATGCCCTTCGCCCTCAAGAACGGCTGGGGCCAGGAGCTCAATCTTGAGTACACCTTCGAGAAGCTCTTTGGCTTTGGTTCGGGCAACGGCTATCCTGCCGAGCGCGTTGAGCCCGAGCAGCGCAACAAGAAGATCCTCGACGGCGTGCGCGCTGTGACCATGCGTCCGCTCGTCGACGTCCTGGGCGAGATCGATCAGGACCTGGTGAAGGGCGCACTTGCCGGCGAGCACTTCCAGGAGTACTTCTTTGCCAACGCCACCGACGAGGCCATCATCGCCAAGGTCAAGGAGCTCCTGGGGCTCTAATCGCACGACTCATTGCGGCTAACGCAAGCGGCGGTCGTCCCACGTACGGGACGACCGCCGCTTTTTGCTATCTACCGACTGACGCCGCGGGGATAGGCCTCACATGCACCAAGGGGTTGACTAGAGCTCGCAGGCAATCTTGTAGCCGTCGCCGATGGCGTCGCGGATGTTGCCGCACTTGTTGGCATCACCCAACACGTGGGTGGTAACGCCGGCTGCAGCAAGGTCGTCGGCCAACTTGGTATTGGGACGATAGCCCATGGCAAGCACCAGCGTATCGGCACCGGTGATGGTGTGGACCTCGCCGTCCTTTTCGTAACTGATGGTGTCCTCTGTGATCTCGGTCACCTTGGCCTCGGTCAGCACGTGGACGCCCTTGGAGAGCATGCGCGTGATGAGCACCGCGCGACCGGCGCCACCCTCGTTGGCGGCGAGCGTCTTGGTCATCTCGATAACGGTGACATCGCGGTTGGCCGGCGAGAGGTCATTGACCAGCGGGGCCAGGTAGTCGGCCGTCTCGCAGCCGACGGTGCCGCCGCCCACGACGACGATCTTCTTACCCGGGAAAGCCTTGCCACCCAGCAGGTCGTCGGCCGTCATAACCTGCTTAAAGCCCTTCATAAAGGCCGGAGCGATGGGCTCGGCGCCATTAGTCAGGACGACCTCGTAACCCGCGTAGTCACGCTGAATGTCCTCGGCAGTAAGCTCGGTGCCAAATACGCACTTCACGCCGGCCTCGGCCAGGCGACGGTACTGATACTTGATCACGCGGGTGAGCTCCTGCTTTGCCGGCGGAACGGCTGCGATGCGCATCTCGCCGCCCGGCTCATCCTGCTTATCCACGAGCACCACGTTGTGGCCGCGCTTGGCGGCAATGTAGGCTGCCTCCATGCCCGCAGGACCAGCGCCCACAACGAGCACGTTCTTGGCCTCGGCGGCAGGCTCGTAGCCGGCCTCGTCGCGCTCCACGTCCGGGTTGACGGTGCAGGAGATGCGCTTGCCAAACATAATGCCGTTCAGGCAGCGCAGGCAGCCAATGCAGGGACGGATATCATCGGCGTTGCCGGCAGCGGCTTTGTTGCAGAACTCGGCATCGCACAGATTGGCGCGGCCCATCATGCATATGTCGGCAGCGCCGTCCTCGATCAGCTCCTCGGCGATCCAGGCCTCGTTGATACGTCCGACGGTGGCGACGGGAATGTTGACGTGCTTTTTGATCTCGCGCGAGCAGGCGGCATGCGAGGCCTGCTGGGTACCGGCGGCGGGAATTGCGGAGCCGCGCTTGATGGTGGTGCCGCCCGACACATGAATCATGTCGACGCCGGCCTTCTCCAGGCGACGCGAGACGTAGATCATGTCGTTGAGGGTCAGACCGCCATCGGTGTACTCATCGCCCGAGATGCGGACGTCGATGATAAAGTCCTTGCCGCAGCGCTCGCGAATCTCGGCGATGACCTCGAGCAAAAAGCGCATGCGGGCGTCGAGCGAGCCGCCGTACTCATCGGTACGCTTGTTATAGAGCGGGGTCAAGAAACCGCCGAGCATGCCGTGGGCGTGCGCCGCATGGACCTCGATGCCATCGACACCGGCCTTCTGCATACGCACGGCAGCGTCGCCAAACTGATGCGTGAGCTCGTGAATCTCGTCGACCGTGATGGGACGCGGTGCCTCACGGGCATAGGACGGTCCCACGAAGGACGGAGCGATCAGGCGCGGCGTGCCCGGAATGTTAAAGGCCATGTAGGCGGGGTGAAAGAGCTGCGGCATGATCTTGCAGCCATACTCATGCACGGCGGCGGCGAGCTTTTCCCAGCCAGGGATAAACGTGTCGTCGTAGCAGCACATGTCACCCGGCAGATAGGTATAGGTGGGCTCGACCGTCACGACCTCGGTAATGATGAGGCCCACGCCGCCCTTGGCGCGGGCACGGTAATGATCGACCAAGTCGTCGGTCACATAGCCATGATCGGCCAGGTTGGTGGACACCGGCGGCATAAAGACGCGGTTCTTGACCTCGGTCGTACCGACCTTGATCGGACTAAAGAGCATCGGGTAGGCGGAGGACTCCATACAGGGTTCCTTTCATTTGAGCCGCTCGGCGGCAGTTGCTGACGTACCTATCGTACCAGCAACCGCGCAGCACCCGACCGTGCGCGTTCCTCCAGCCTCTGCTCAACCCCAAAAAGTTGCGGTGAAATACGGAGCAATCGAGGCTTTTGACAGCCAAAACAGTCCGTATTTCACCGCAACTGATGGGTGGGATGGAGTTAGAGGCCCAGATAGGTAGTCATGCCTTCGACGGCGAGCTTGGCGCCGGCTACGGCGTGAACAACCGTCAGCGGGCCGTTGACCACGTCGCCGGCGGCAAAGACGCCAGGCACGGTGGTCATGCCGCGCTCGTCGACCGAAAGAAGGCCGCGATGGTCGGTCTCCAGACCGCCCGTCGTAAGCACAAGCTTGTCCTTGGGCACCTGCGAAGCCGCAATCACAACTGTGTCGGCAGACGCATGGTCGAGCTCTTCCTCGTAGCCCACCACATTGTTGTCCTCGTCAAAGATAGCCGTCTCGAACACCGGACCGTTATCATCGATGGCGCAGATCGCCTTGCCGCGCACAATCTCGGCACCGTCAAGCTCGGTCAGCTCGACCTCGTCGTCGATGGCCGAGATATGGCGCGAGCGTGCATACACAGTGACCTTGCGAGCACCCGAACGCAGCGCCGTGCGGGCAACATCCATGGCCACATTGCCGGCGCCGATAACCGCCACGTTCTGCCCGATTGCCACGCTCGTGGGATCGACCAGATAATCGATACCAAACAGCACGTTGCCGCGCGACTCGCCGGGAATACCCAGCTTTCGAGCTCGCCAGGTACCAGTACCGACAAAGACCGCATCGTAGCCGTCGCGCAGCAGGTCGTCGATATGCAGCGCGCCACCGATGGTGGTCGAGGGGCGCACGCGCACGCCAAGCGAGCACATCACGTGGCGATACTTTTGCACGAGCGCACGGGGCAGGCGGAACTCGGGGATACCGTACTCCAGCACACCGCCGATCTCGGGCCGCTGCTCAAATACCGTGACGGCACAGCCCAGCTGGGCCATCTTAATGGCCACGGTAATACCAGCGGGACCGGAACCGACCACAGCAATCTGTTTACCGCACGACGGTGCGGGCTTCCACTCCTTACGATCCAAATATGCCGTGGAGATATAGTTCTCGATGCTCGAGAAATGCACCGGCGCGCCCTTGCGGCCCTGGATGCACGCGCCCTCGCACTGGCCCGAATGGTTGCAAACCATGGAGCAGACCGCGCTCATGGGATTGTTCTGGAACAGTAGCTCGCCCGCCTCTTCTAGACGACGCTGTTTGAACAGGTCAATGACCTGTGGAATAGTCGTCTGAACCGGGCAGCCCTTAATCTGGCAGAACGCCCTTTTACAACCCAGGCAACGATTCGCCTCTTCGACAATGTGGATAGCCACGCAACTCCCCTTTTTAATGCAATCCAATGGGGCGACGATAAAGACCCTTCACCGCCGCCCCCATACAGGTAATCTCAATCTGCCGACACGGCAAAAGCCAATGCTATAACTCGCGATGCGAAGCCTCGCAGCGAGCGGACATGTGCTCGAGTGTCGCCAGGCAGTCAGCCGCCGTCGCCGGCACGCTGTTCTCGACCACGCAGGGAATCCCAGGGCAGGCGGCAGCCGCCCAGGCCACCACGGGCTCAAAGTCATATCGTCCCGTCTCGCCCACGCCATGACACACCAGGCGCGAACCCGTACCGTCGCACCAACCGGCTTCATCCTCGTTATCAACGACCTCAAAATCCTTGGCGTGCAGCGCGCGGATCTTACTGCCGCATAAGTAGAGCATGCGCGCGGTGATTTCCTGCGCTTCGTCAACAACACTGGGGTGCAGCAGTGATACCGGGTCATAGATCACGCCGAGCGACGGACTCGAGACGCGCTCTAGCACCTCACGGCAGCGATCCGGCGTGTTGACCGTTTCGTTCCAACCAGGCTCGATCAAAATTTGCCCACCCACGGCCTCGGCCCGATCGCAGACGTGTGCAAGCCCGTCTGCAAACGCATCGAGTGCCTCATCGGTCATGCGGTCGTCAGCAACGCGGTTCTGTGCATTGGGGCGACCGGTCTCGGTGCCAACCGGGCATCCGCCGAGCATCTGGGCAAAGTTCAAGCATGCCTCGTACTCGGCAAAGTTATCCATGAGCTGTTGGCGATCGGGCGTCGCCAGATTCTTATAACAGCCGAGCACGGTGACCGAAACGCCCGCCTCGTCGAGCACCGCACGCAAATGGTCGGCAAGCTCGTGGGTCAGGCCGCCTCGATCGATCCCCATCGATGCGTAGAGCACCTTGCTCGGCAGTTGAATGCACGAAAAGCCCAGCTCTCCCGCCATGCGAATGCGTTCCTCGACGGTCCCCTGCGGAAGGTCGTGCAAACGTACGCCCGGAGTAATAGCCCCCACGTTATTCACATCCCTTATGAGCGTTGATGCCCGGGGTGTATCCGCCAAACGGGTCCTCGATGGAGCACACGCCCGAGGGGGCGAGCGGATCGCGCTTACCGGCCAGCTTGTCGTGATGCATGGTCTCGATATAGGCAAGCACCAGCGGCGCCACACCCTTTGCATCATTTTTGACCACGGGCTCGCTCATGTAGTAATCAAACGTGCCCTCGCGGTGCGCGGTGTTGCCCAGGCCCGCAACCAGGCAGATGTTGTCGAGCGCCAGCTGCCCGTCATACTCGGACAGGCAGGTCTCGCAGATGCCGTCGAAGGCGCGACGGCCGTACTGGTAGTAACGCTCGCCCAGCACGCCCAGACGCACGCCCTTCATGATGGCGTTGGCAAAGATGGCGCTGCCCGACTCCTCCAGGTAGTTGGGGGCGATATTGGGCAGGTTGATGACCTGGTGCCACATGCCGGTCTTCTCGTCCTGATACGGCAGCATGGCGTCGATCAGATCGTGGAACATCTTGCGGATCTCGTCCTTCTCGGCCGACATCGAAGGCGGCATAAGCTCCCAGGTGTCGATGAGCGCCATGGCAAACCAGCCCTCGGCGCGCAGCCAGAAGTTAGCCGAAAGGCCGGTGACCGGGTCGCACCAGAACTGTTTGCGGCTCGCGTCGTAAGCGTGATAGTACAGACCGTTGAGGGGGTTGCGCATCAGGTCATGCACGACCTGGAACATATGGAAGCTGTCCGAGCAGGCACGACGGTTGTGGAAGCTCAGCTCATACTGCATGTAAAACGGCTGCGCCATATACATGCCGTCGAGCCAGATCTGGTTGGGGTAGACGGCCTTGTGCCAAAACACGCCCTCTTTGGTACGCGGCTGGGTTTCGAGCTGACGATAGATGGTATCCATGGCGGCGCGATACTTGGGCTTGCCCACCAGGTCATAGAGCTTGTAGAGGGTCTTGCCCGCATTGACGTTATCGAGGTTGTACTCCTGCGGGTTGTAATGCTTGATGGTGCCGTCGTCCTGGACAAAGAAATCGATATAGTCGTCGGCAAAGGTCAGGTAGCGCTGCTCACCCGTGATCTCGTACAGTTCGATGAGCGCCTTGATCATGCAGCCGTCAATATAGTTCCAGGTGTTCTCCTTGCCGGCGCGAATCTTTTCGATATTCCAAGCCGGCGCCTGCGGCGTAGAGGTTTCGATCAACTGCTCGATATAACGGTCCAGGATTTGATTGCAACCCATTGCTGTCCCCTCTGACATAAACGATAGGTGAACGTTACCCCTAGTGTAACGCGAACGAGGAATATAGGGTGAACGTTAACCCTATATTCCTCGCGAACGGCAGACTTTTAGCGGCAAACGGCGGTGAGACCCGCGGCGATGCGATGCGCCAGGCGCTCATAGCCAGCCGGGCTGTAGTGCAGACCGTCCGGCATATAGAGCTCGCGGTGCTCCGGCAAAAACGGGCTGATACCGCTTTGCGCATACAGGTCAATCACCGGAACGGAGTAGCGGTCACAGACCTCGAGCATCGCTCGCACGTAGGCGACCTGCGTCAGGCCCAGGTGGTTGAGCTCGTCGCTTGCCGGGATATCCTTCTCGTGCTTACCGCTCGTCTTGCACGGCGTCATAAACACGAGCTTTGCCCGAGGCGAGCGTGCCGTGATGGTGCGGACCAGATAGTCGAGTGCACCATAGAACTCATGCACGTCCGTGCTGCCCAGCTCTCCAAGCGGCACGTTGCGGCTAAAGTCGTTGATGCCGCCAAAGACAACATAGACATCGGCCGCATCGTCGATGCCGTCCAAGCGCTCGACAAATGAATCGGTACGGTCGGCCTTGATGGCGATACGCGAACCCTTGATGCCAAAGTTCTCGACGACTGCACCTCCCAGCAACGCGCCCAGATGCGAAGTCCAAGAGATGTCGTTGCCGCCTGCGCCGCATCCGTTATCCCCCCATGTGGTCGAATCGCCAAAGCAGCAAATGGTCGATTCACTCAAGTTCTTCGTTTCCATAATCTTCTCCTCATCCGCCCATTGGCGGCCATACAGGTACGTACCGTTTATTTGCAGCATGCCGAGGGGCTATGCACGGTCGCATTTCGCAACGTGCGAATCGAGCCATTCGATATCCTCGACAAGATGTGCCACGCCCAGATGGTGTCCACCCGGACACACCTCGTGCCGCAGAGCATCTCTGCGGCCCAGCAACTTGTAGGCATCGCGCACGATCTTGAGCTGTTCATCGACATTTTTCAGCCCGCGCGAACCGTTCAGATGATCCTCTTCGCAGCTCTGCACCAACAGCGGGCGTGGCGCAATAAGCGAGGCAATATCGCCCATGTCGAGCAAGCGCCAAAGTCCGGGTGTGTAGTTGCAGCTGCAATTGCCGTTGAGGTGCAGCAGCGAATCATCGACACCGTACAGATAGCCCGAGACAAACGCCTTGCGCACACGCGGGTCGAGTGCGGCCAGGTACAACGTCATGTAGCCGCCACCCGAAAAACCAAAGCAACCCAGGTCATCCATGGCAATATCGCCGCGCGCCTCTAGGTAATCGATCAGACGCATGTTGTCCCAGACGTTGAGGCCCGCAACCGTAAGGCCCAGTGGCTCGGCCATGCGCGCCTGGTTTAGGCACGTGCCGCGCAGAAAGCTGTTCTCGCCATCGCCCTGACCCTTCCAGTCACGACGGTATCCCCAACCGCGTGCGTCGGGGCAGACGGTCACGTAACCCATACGCGCCAAACGTAGACCGTAGTCGTAATTGAACTTACGCACAGCATCATCGACCGCCGGCACGCCCGTCACGCCCGCAACACTTGCGGCGCCTGCTCCCTGATGGCCATGCGGGCAGATATAGCAACACTTGCGGCCGCGCGCATCGAGCTTAGGCGACTGCGGCTCGAGCAGGTAGAACGGCATCCAAACGTCGCGCTCCACCTGCAGCATCGCATGGGTGCGCACGATACCGCCGGCAATCTGCACCCGATCGAGTTCGCGCGCCTCAATCGACACGCGATCCATAATCGATAAGCCCAACAGGTCAAACAGCCGAACCCTCGTCGCAACCTGCCATGTCTCAAAGTCTTCGGGCGTCGTGCCCTTAAATGCGGCGGAGCGACCCTCACGCTTAAGGCGCTCACGAAATGCCAGTTCGTCTTCGTAATAGGTGTCGATATGCACCGTGCGACCGTTATCGGAAAGACTGTCGGTCTCCGCAGCGTCGCCCGGGCCACCTTCGGGGTCCCAGCCGTCCGCACCGGAAAGCACCTGTTCGCGGGCGTATCGGGTAGTGGCTGTCGCATCGAGCTCGTGCGCCCATGGCGCCCAGTTTTCGGCATCACTCGCCGGGCCATGTAGGCTTGCACCAGCGTAGTGCGCCCTCTCGTGCGCCGCCGGCTTAGCCCAATCCCACCAACCTTCGCGCTTGATATGCTGTCCCAGCCAGCAATCGATCAGCACGGTCTGGGCCCACTCACGCCAAGGACGACCCAAATAGACCGAATCCGGTGCCACGTCTTGCGCGGCTGTAAACGAGCAGCCGTGGAACACGAAGCCATATGGCTCTCCCTCGGGCGTCGATGCCGCCGTCACGTAACCGTTCACGTCCATATTGCGGTTGAGCGAGCGGATCTCGCACCCCTCAAAATAGGCACACGCGCCACCAAAGATAAAGTCGACGTCGCCCTCAATCCGGCAGCGTCGAAAATACTGACGGCCCACCCGACGCGGCGCAAACTGCTTGGGCCCAATGAATCCGCCCGGTTTGACTTCGCGCGGGGGCAACGGGCCCAAAAACAGCGTGTCCTGGCGCCCCGTAATGCAACAGGCGTCGACTACCAAACGGTCGCCGTCGGCGTACAGGGCAATCGCCTGCCCCACCTCGCGACCGTCGCCGGCATCGTTGACGATTGTGAGGTTCTCGAGCCGCACGTCGTCGGCATCGACCAAAACGGTATAGGTCCTAAAGGTGCCTAGCTTTCCGTCAATGCCCGATCCGTCCCCCGAGGGCATCTTGGCGCCCAGGCTGCCCACGATACGCACGCTGTCAGCCGTCTCGCCCACCAGCGTCACATACGGTCGATGAATCTCGACCCGTTCGCGGTACTCACCCGGCTCGATATGGATTGTCACCGGTCGTCCGTCATTCGGACAGGATTCATCAATTGCCTCCAAGGCCTTAGAGATACTGTGATATGCCCCCGCACGCTCGGGTGAAACCTCAAATAATCGTCTCTCACTCATCATCAGTCACCGCGTCCTCCCGTCGCAGACCGTCTACGTCGCAGTTTCGGCATATTAAAAGTGCGCGCAATGGGTCGGGAAGGCCCTGCCCATCGCGCGTCGCGACATGCCGAATTCGATTGTTTAAGAGCAAACGCCTACGCGCGGATAACCTTGTCGACGTTCTGGAGCTGCAGCTCCTCGCCGTCCTGGCCCTCAATAACCACATTTTGCAGGTCGAGTACCTTGACGTTTTGCGCGATGATGCCCTGGCGCACCATCGGCTCCACACCACAGGCCATGGCCGGCACAAAGGGCTCGGCATCGTCGGCAAAGGTAACGTGAACGTCTTGGAACGTCAGACGTGTCACCTTGCTCTCGGGCAGACCCGTGATATAGGCCGCGGCAGCATGGCAGTTGGTGGCCTCGATATCGCAAAACGTCGTGGCACCAAAGCCGGGCGTGCGGTCGTCGACGGGCAGTGCCTCGCGAGACTGCACGTAGTCGGTCTTGCCGTCCTTGTCGCAGAAGTAGAACGAGTTGACCACGAAGGGCGTAAGCACCTCGTCCATACGAATGTGCTCGAAGGTGATGCCCTCGTTAACGGCGTCCTTGCCGCGACCGCGGCGGGTCTTGACGCGCAGGCCGCGGTCGGTGCGCTCGAACAGGCACTTGCTCACGGTGAGGTCCTTGATGCCGCCGGCGGCCTCGGACCCCAAGACCACGGCGCCGTGGCCATCGTGCATGTAGCAGTGCGAGATCAGCACGTCGTGCGTAGCGGGGCGAAGCTCGGGGTCAATGCCCAGCTTGCCGCTCTTGACGGCGATGCAGTCGTCGCCCACCGAGAACTGGCAGCCCAAGATGCGGACAAAGCCGCAGCTCTCGGGATCGAAGCCGTCGGTGTTGTGGGAGTTCTTGGGGCCCTCGATGGACAGGCAGAGCGCATCGACGTGCTCGCACAGGATGGGATGGATATTCCACGCCGGGCTGTTGCGCACGGTGAAGCCAGCCAAGCTCACGTTCTCACACTCGGACAGGAAGATCATGCGCGGGCGGGAGACCTCGCGGCCCTCCTCGGGGCGAAAGATGTTCTTAAAGTCCTTGTTCCACCAGTTGTCCTCGGCAAAATCGGTCTGGCCGTCGATGGCACCACGACCATAGATGCACACGTCGTGCACGCCCAGACCCGTAAAGGTAGAACAGTAGGTCGAGAAGCTCTCGCCCTCCCAGCGGCCCAGGGGCAGCATATCGGTACCGGCATAACCGGCACCCTCGTTGCCCGTGACCGTGCCCGGAATGTAGGCAAGCGCGGCACGATCGTGGCGGGCCAGCAGCACCGCCCCCTCGGCGAGCTCGATGTTGATATTGCTCTTAAGGAAGAGGGACTTGATGCGATAACTACCGGCGGGGATCAGCACGCGCCCGCCCTTGGGGCAGGCCATGATGGCAGCCTGGATGTTGGTGGTGTCGTCGTGCTCGGCATCGCCCTTGGCGCCACAGTCGCGAACGTTGATGGTAAAGGGCTCAGCCGGCGTGGTGACACCTACGCTCAGCTCGCGCTCGCCACAAACAAAACGAACCAGGTTGCGCTTGCCGGGGGTCAGGCCGTCGACATAGGTCTCGACCGTATTCGTGGTACCGGCGGGCTCATCGTTGACAAAGATCTCCCACGTATCGGCACAGGTAAAGTAGCCGCCGTCGTCAAGCTCGATAACCGCCGCGCGCGCGTTGCGCCAGATAACGTTCGTCTCCATGGGTTTCTCCCTCAAAAAGATGCTCTAAAGGCAAATTGTACGCTGTTGAAAAAGGGCCGTGCCTGCCGGCGGAATTCCGGTGGCACGGCCCTGTGATTTGGACGATATGTCGGCCTTACTCGGCAGGAGTTACGCTACCGTCCTGGAAGCCAACGTTGTTGTGAGCAAAGCAGTCCTCGTACTTAAAGCCGGAGAGCTCCTCGCAAAGCGCCTTGACCTCGGGCTTGACGTCGGCCATCTTGCCACCCTCCTTGACTCGGTGAATCTCGTCGCAAAGGACGTCGCACTGCTCCTTGTCGATCTTGATGCCGCGGGCAAGGACGGCCGCAAGCAGGAAGAAGCCGGCGCAGCCGATGATCATGTAGCCGCAGATATACAGAGGCACGGTAGCGGGCTGAGTCACGGCGTCGCTATTGCCGGCGGTCTGAATGAAGCCGGAGGCAGCAAGGACGATAGCCCACACGTTGACGGCGATAGCCTGGGCGATCTGCTGGCAGAGCTGCTGCGCGGAGCTGTAGATGCCCTCGCGACGGCGCAGAGTGATGAGCTCATCGACATCGGGGATATAGTTGAGCAGAACATCGGGCAGGTACTGGAAGCCGACGTAGAAGAACTTCCAGATGGCGAAGATGATGGGGTAGGCGATCATGGCGATGGCGACCGTGGAGGTGCCGTTGATCTGACCAAAGGCGAAGTAGTTGTAGGCAATGATGCACGCAGCGCAACCAACATTTGCGAGGTACCAAGACTTGTGGAAGCCCTTCTTGGCCATGAGGGCGACCCAGATGGCGGTGCAGACGATAGCGACGACCTTGCCAGGCATCTCCATCACGGACTCGTAGGACTTAGGAATCTGTAGGCAGTAGACGATGAAGAAGGACAGGCAGGCAGACCAGCAGGCAGCAGCGAGCTTCGTGGAGACCTGTGCATACAGGACCTTGCGGAAGGACTTGTTGCGGAAGGTGGAGATAACGTCCACAAAGAACTTCTTGATGCCCTCGCCGACGCTCTCGATCTTCTCCTGAGCGACCTCCTCGGGGGTGTGCTCCCACGTGGACAGGTACACGCAGAGCAGCGAGATTGCCATAACCGAAGCGTTGACCGTAGCGATGATGAAGTAGCTGAACGGGTTGGTCTCGCCGAAGGTGCCAAAGCCGAAGCCCACAAGTGCAGCCATCAGGAAGCCGGCGGCGTTACCAAAGAGATGCTTGTAGCCGGTGAGGTACGTACGCTCCTTAAAGTCATCGGTCATCTCGATGGTAAGCGGCGACAGGTTGGCGGTGCAGAACGTGTACGCGACGTTGTAGATCAGGTACAGCACAAAGTAGTACGGGAAGCCAAACGGCGTAGCCACGAAGATGAGCGGCTCGGCGATCATCATCGGGATGGCCAGCAAGATCCAGAAACGACGACGACCAAAGATGCGGCCGATCTTGGTGGCATAGAAGTTATCGGCCACAAAGCCCATCAGCGGGCAAAGAATGGCGTTGACATAGATGGCAAACGAGCTGATCAGTGCAGCCTCGCCTGCGGACAGGCCACACTCCGTGGACAGGAACAGCACCATGTAGCTGTGCGTAAAGGTCAGGGCACCGGAATTGAGCATACCGCCCATACCAAAGCCCAAGCGCGTCCAGAATGTGATCTTACGCTTTTTTCCGATCTTATTAGTCATCGAGCTCCCTCTCTTTTCTCGATTGTCTTGCAGCAAAACATTGGAGTCCACACTGACATCTGTCTGCCCAGCGTTCAGGGTGAACGTTTAGTTAGATTATGTGCGATTCCTTACGAGAGGTGAACGTTCACTTGCATATTATCCCCGAACGGTCGATTTTTACCGCTGAACGGACACAATTGAGGCCCTAAGACCTATTGTCTGCTGGTAAAGGTGCCATGCTGGACACCCATGAGATAGGTGAACGTTTATCGTATTTTCCAATTTTTTCACTTAACCACAAAACGAAAACCCCGCCGGGAACACTCCCGACGGGGCCGACGACATAGCGCCACGCTTGGGTGCATTTGCCACTACAGGCAGACGCCGTCCTTCCAGATGCTGATCTCGTGACAGCCACGGCGCTCGGCACTCGTGAGTTTACCGCTCGCCGTCTCCAGCACCAGCTGGTATAGATCGCGAGCAGCCTCGTCGAGCGTGCGCTCACCCGTGGCAATCACGCCGGCGTTAAAGTCCATCCAGTTGGCCTTGTGGTCGCACAGACGCTGATTGGTGAACACCTTGAGCGTAGGCGCCGGCGCGCCAAACGGCGTGCCGCGTCCGGTCGAGAACAGAATCACGTGGCAACCGGCAGCCGTCAACGCCGTGGTGGATACCATGTCGTTGCCTGGACCGCACAGCATGTTCAGGCCATGCTTAGTTGCCTGGCCGGCATACGGCAGCACGTCGACGATGGGGGCAGATCCACCCTTTTGCACGCAGCCGCAGCTCTTGTCCTCGAGCGTGGTAATACCGCCGTCTTTGTTGCCGGGACTCGGGTTCTCATAGACGACCTCGCCGTGGCTAATAAAGTAGTCCTTAAAGCCATTGAGCATGTCGGAAGCGGCGTTAAAGACCTGCTCGTTCTCACAGCGATCGAGCAGGATACTCTCGGCGCCAAACATCTCGGGCACCTCGGTAAGCACCGACGTGCCGCCGCGGGCGACGACCATATCGCTCACGCGACCGATCGTGGGATTGGCGGTAATGCCCGAAAGACCGTCGGAGCCGCCGCACTTAAGTCCAATAACCAGCTCGGAGGCCGGAATGGGCTCGCGCTCGGCCTGCTTGGCGAGGTCTGCCAGCTCGGCCAGAATCTTGTGGCCCTCGATCTGCTCGTCGGCTACATCCTGGCAGGTGAGGAAGCGGACGCGCTCGTGGTCGAAGTCACCGAGCTCGTCAAGCACCTGCTGGTGCGTGCAGTTCTCGCAACCGAGCGACAGGAATAGCACACCGGCCGCATTAGGATGACGCGAGAGCGCCACCAGCAGACGACGCGTCTGGGCATGGTCGGCGCCGGTCTGCGAGCAGCCAAAGGGATGCGGGAAGTAGTAGACGCCCTCGAGCGGGCCCTCGACCAGATCCTGAGCCTGCTCGCACATAGCACGCGCAACCTCGTTGACGCAGCCGACCGTGGGGATGATCCACAGCTCGTTGCGCGTCGCGGCACGACCGTCGGCGCGGCGGAAGCCCATAAAGGTTTCAGGCTCAACGGGATCCACAACCGGATGCGTGGGGTTGTAGGCGTACTCGACCTCGCCCGAAAGGTTGGTCTTCACATTGTGCGTGTGGAGCCACTGACCGGGCTGGACATCGCCCGTCACATGGCCGATAGGAAGGCCGTACTTGATGACGTCCTCCCCCGCGGCAATCGAGCGCACGGCCATCTTATGACCCTGCGGAATATCCTCCGCGGCCACGACCTCGCCCACCCCGGGAACCGCGACGGCGGTGCCCTTGGCAAGCGGCGACAGCGCGACGATCACGTTGTCGGCCGGATTGATCTGGATAGTGTTCATTGCAAATGGTCCTAACCCTACAGGTTGAGCAGAAGTCGAGACGCGGGCACGCCGTCCCGCGCCCGCGTCTGCGCCGGAAATTTACGCCTGAGCGTTGGCGAAGGCCTGCTTGGCACCCTCGGCACGCACGACGGCGAGCGCGCTGACGACAAACTCCTCAAGACCTGCGATCTGCGTAAGGTCCTCGCCCCACATCTGCTTGTTGGTGAGCACGTCGTGCACCAGCTGGGCATCGTCGGCGCCGGCATGGGCGGCGTAGAAGTCGAGCACGAAGGCGTCGTCCTGAGCGGTGTACTCGGTGCCGTCGGAGCGACGCAGGTGCAGGCCGTCGCCCTCGCGGGACACGAGCTCCTGTGTGTAGAAGGAGATGAGCGTAGCGAGGCTCGTCGCCAGGCACTTGGGCAGGTTGCCGGTCTCGGCAACGTAGTCCTTGAGCGTGGGCAGGTCGCGAGCGCGCCACTTAGCCGTGGAGTTGAGGCAGATGGAGAGCAGCGCATGATCAATAAACGGGTTGTCGAAGCGGTTTTCGACGGCGGCGGCAAAGGCCTTGCAGTCCTCGACATCCAAGTCGGCGGCAAGCGTCGGAATGACCTCGTCGTAGAGCATGGTGTTCATGAAGCCGCGAACGGTCTCGTCATGCATGCAGTCGCGCACGATATCAAAGCCGGCAACCCAAGAGCCCGGAACAAAGGCGGTATGGGCACCGTTGAGGATGCGGACCTTGCGCTTCTTGTACGGGGTTACATCGGGGGTAACAAAGACACCCGGCAGGCCGGCCTTTACGAAGGGAAGCTTCTCGGCAAGCGACTCGCCGCCCTGGATGCCCCACATCTGGAAGGGCTCACGCACGGCCAGGAAGGGATCCTCGTAGCCCAAACGCTCGGCCACGACAGCGGCCTCCTTGGGATCGCGAATGCGACCCGGAACGATGGTGTCGACAAGCGTGGTGCAGATGGTGCAGTCGTTGGCCATCCACTGCGCAAACTCGTCCTCCCAGCCCCAGTCGCTCACGTACTGGTTCATGATGCGCAGCAGCTCCTCACCGTTGTGATCGATGAGCTCGCAGGCGAGCACGATGACGCCCGGCTTGCCGGCGGCCCAGCGGGCGTGAAGGACCTGGGCAAGCTTGGCAGGGAAGCTCGCGGGCGGCATGTCGTCGGCCTTGCAGGACGGGTCGTAGGCGATACCGGCCTCGGTGGTGTTGGAGACGATGATCTCCAGGCTGTCGGAGACGGCGACCTCCATCATGGCGCGATAGTCGTCCTCGCGATACGGGTTGAGACAGCGGCTGCAGGCGCTGATCACGCGGGACTCGTCAACCGTGTTGCCGTTCTCCTTGCCGCGCACCAGCACGGTGTACAGGTCGTCCTGAGCATTGATGCCATCGGCAAAGCCAAAGGCGCCGCTGATGGGCTGCACCATGACAACCTTGCCGTTCCAGCCGGTGACCTCGTTGCCCATGTCAAAGAAACGGTCGACGAAGGCGCGCAGGAAATTGCCCTCGCCAAACTGTAGAACCTTCTCGGGAGCGTCCTTGGGCAGCAGATAGCCCTTGTAGCCGATCTTCTCGAGCGCATCGTAGCTGATGTTCTCCATCTGTGTCTCTCCTTAGATAGCTGTTAGCGTGCAAGCAAAACGGGGGCGCCGTGTGTGGCAACGGCGCTCCCGTGTTCGATGTGATTCGATGCAGGCTTATGCCTCGACGGTGTCCAGATCAAAGCCAAAGTAGCGGACCGCGTTGTTGTAGCTAATGTCGCGCACGATATCGCCCAGCAGCTCCATGTCGGCCGGATACTTGCCCTGCTCGACCCACTCGCCGATCACGCTGCACAGCACGCGACGGAAGTACTCGTGACGCGGGTAGGACAGGAAGGAGCGGGAGTCGGTAAGCATGCCCACAAAGTTGCCCAGCACGCCCTCGTTAGCCAGAGCCGTGAGCTGCTCGCGCATACCGACCTCGTTGTCGTTGAACCACCAGGCAGAACCGTTCTGGATCTTGCCGGCGGTCGGAGCCTCCTGGAAGCAGCCCATCACGGTATCGATCATGGTGTTGTCGATGGGGTTCAAGCTGTACAGGATGGTCTTGGGCAAGCCGCAGGTCTCCTGAATGGAGTTGAGGAAATCGGCAAGCTGGTCGGACGGCGTGTAGTTGGAGATGCAATCGTAGCCGGTATCGGGGCCGAGCTTGGCAAACATGGCGCGGTTGTTGTCGCGCTTGCAGCCAAAGTGCAGCTGCATGGCCCAGCCCAGACGGACATACTCGCCAGCAACGAACTGCATAAAGGCAGTCTTGTACTTGAGGATCTCTTCCTCGGTAAGCGGCTCAGCAGCCAGACCCTTGGCAAAGATAGCCTCGATCTCGTCGGCGGTAGCCGGGACGTACATAACGTAGTCGAGTGCGTGGTCGGAGGCGCGGCAGCCCAGCTCGTGAGCAACGTCGTAGCGCTTGGAAATGGCAGCCTTCATGCCCTCAAAGTCGCTGACCTCAACGCCGGCAACCTCGGAAAGGTGCTTGCAGTAGTCGGCAAACTCCTGGCCGCGCTCGATACGCAAAGCGGCATCGGGGCGCATGGCGGGAACGACCTGAACGTCAAAGCTGTCGTCGGCGGCAATCTTCTTGTGCCACTCAAAGCTGTCGGCGGGGTCGTCGGTAGTGCAGATCATGCGGACGTTGGACTGCTTGATCAGGTTGCGGCAGGTAAAGCTGGCCTCGGCGAGCTTGGCGTTGGCAAGGTCCCAGACCTCCTGGGCAGTCTTGCCGTTGAGGACGCCCTCGTAGCCAAAGTAGCGCTTAAGCTCCAGGTGGCTCCACTCAAAGACGGGGTTGCCAACGCAGCGACCCAGGGTCTCGGCCCACTTTTGGAACTTCTCGCGAGCAGGGGCGTCGCCAGTGATAAAACGCTCGTCGACGCCGTTGGCACGCATCAGGCGCCACTTGTAGTGGTCGCCGCCCAGCCAAACCTCGGTGATGTTCTCGAAACGCTTGTCCTCCCAAATCTCCTTAGGAGAAATGTGGCAGTGATAGTCGACGATGGGCATGCCCTCGGCAAAGTTGTGGAACAGCTCCTCGCCGGTCTTGGTGCTCAGCAGGAAATCCTGATCGTCCATAAAGTTTTTCATCAAACAGCCCCTTTGCTGGCAAGGCGGGCGCACGGCGCGCTCGTTATCCTTTAGGTGAACGTTCACTATACTAATCCATTGCACCTCAAAAGGTGAACGTTCACCTAACCACCACGGGGTGAACGGTAGATTTTGCCCGTTCAACGGTTGCTGGAGATGTGACTTGCATGTATTGCGGACTGTTTGGCGTCCCCGAACACCGAACTTGAGCGCTTTTGCTCAGGTGGGTCATGTCCCGACGTACATTTTTGGGAGTATTCAGCATTGGAGCGCGCCGTGCGCCATCCTCAGCGTCCTATTTGGAACGCAGATAGCGCCCGATCGGCATAAAAAGTGCCCCCGATGGCAAATTACGCCATCGGGGGCACTTAAAACAGTCGTTCTGCACCTCATTCAGGGCATGCCAATGCTGAATACTCCCAAAAATGCACGTCGCAAGAGGGGGTACCTGCTCAATCGGCTAAATACCCGCAAGTTCGCAGTAGCGGTCGACATTGCTGGCAAATACCATCTCGACGGCGCCCTTCTGGACGGGCACCGTCGGGGTCCTTCCCCACAGCAGATAATCGCCTAAGGTTTTGGCGCCACGATATGCCAGACTCACCGGGTCCTTGTAGACGATGTTGGTAAAGATGCCCCGACGCAAGGCCAGGGCGCTTTCGGGAAACAGGTCGTTGCCGATCACCATAACCTGACCGGCCTTGCCGCTCGAGACAAGCGCATCGGCAACCACTTCGGAACCAACGGCAAAAACGCTACAAATGAGCTCAGGGGCGTCCGGCGCACTCAAGCGCTTTTCGAGCTCATGCTTGAGCTGTTTGACTTGCGCATGGGCGCCGGCAAGGTCCTCAACTTGCCATGGAATATCGTGTTCGCGCAGGTAATTGTGAAAGGCGCGGGCGGTTAGATAGTGCGAATCGGTATAGGGGTCGCCCGCCAACAGGAGCACGCGGGCGTCAGCCCCAGAAGCGTGAACCAGGTTTGCCGCCTGCTCTGCCATAAGACTGCCCGCCGCGGAATAGTCTGCCAGACTGGCACCCAGGCGATCGAGGTGCGGTCGGTCGCCATCGACGAGCTCGATCGCCACACCCGCCTCGGCAATCTGCCTCAAAAGCTCGGTCGCACGGTCATCGCTCGGAACATAGGCAAGCAGGCCATCAATCTTCTCGCCTACCTGCAAGCGCTCATCAATCTGCTCGAGCGCATCGGCGTAGCCACCCACGCCAAATTCAACACGCTCAACCGTAATGCCCCGGTCGATGACCTCCTGCTCAAAGCGGTTGCAGCCTTCCCACAGGTAACGGAAAAAGTACGCTCCCTCGCGCGAGGCGCGGGGCAGGCAAAACACCAGGTTGATATCCTTGCGGCGCAGGCTCGAGGCACTCGTATTGCGATGGTAACCCATGGCCTCGGCCTTAGCATTCACCTTGGAGCGCACGGATTCGCTCACGCCGGCCTTACCCGTCAGGGCCTTGTGCACGGTATTGATGGAAACGCCAAGCTCGGCGGCTATGTCCTTCATGGTTACGCGAGCGCTCATGGGGATACTCCGTTATAGATAAGTTGCCAATTAACACTACAGGTAACGATACCCCAAAATCACTCTACAACTCGCCGCGCTCGCCCCCAAATGTGCAAAGCGCCCCGCGAACGGATGCTCGCGAGGCGCTTGGATGCCTAGACCTTATTTAATACCGCGGCCCAGGTCTTCGGCGATTTTGTCCACGCCCTTAAGCGCAGCGCACGTCTTTTTGCTGGAACAATGCCCCGTGCAAACGCCGCCCTGAGCGCAGTCGGCGCAGGTTCCCTTTCGGTAGATGCGCACGCACACGGCGACAAACGCAATACCGATAACAGCCAGTACAACAATATCGATAGGTGCCATAGCAAGCCTCCCCTAGTTAACCAGCACTTACTTTACCCCATTCTCCACCTACCAAAAAGGGACAGGTTTATTTTGGTCGGTTTTATCTGCGGAAACGTCACATCTCCCCCACCAAAAAGCCCGAGTGTCGCTGGGACACCCGGGCTCGTGGAAAGGGGTTAATCCTTATTCGGACTTAAGCGGAAACTGCGGCGGAAGCAGTGTTGGTCTCGTCCTCGTCGGTCCATGCATGCTTGGGCATGGGACGGAAGATCTGGAAGAGCATCGCAACCAGCAGCACGATGGCCACAATCGTCCAGATACCAAACTGTCCAAGAACAAGCAAGTTGTAGAACTGGTTGATGAACAGGCCGATCACCCAAGCGAAGGCGCACTCGTAACCGATGGCGATCGCAGTCCACTTGCCGGAATCCATCTGGTTGCGGATGGTGCCAATGGCAGCAAAGCACGGAGCGCACAGCAGGTTGAAGGCGCCGAAGGCAACGCAAGCGCCCATGGTGGGGAACATGCCGGCAAACGCGGTCCACAGGCTCGGGTCGGTCTCGCCCGCGTCGGCGACGGACAGCAGCGAGCCGGCGGTGGCGACGACGTTCTCCTTGGCGACGAGGCCAGAGACAGTCAGCGCGGTGGCCTGCCAGGTGCTAAAGCCGAGCGGGGCGAAGATCCAAGCGACCAGGTTGCCCAGCATGGCAAGCACGGAGTAGTCCATAAACTCCTCGGGGATGCCGTCCATCGCAGGCAGGAAGCCAAAGGAACCGTTATAGCTACCAAAGTTGGAGAGGAACCAAACGACGACGGTGGACGCAAAGATGACCGTGCCGGCCTTCTTGATAAAGGCCCAGCAGCGCTCCCACACGTGCAGCGCCCAGGAACGGATCGCCGGGAAGTGGTAGGCGGGAAGCTCCATAACGAACGGCGTCGGGCGACCGGCGAAGAGCTTGGTCTTCTTGAGCATGAGGCCCGAGGCGATGACGGCAAAGACGCCCAGGAAGTAGAAGAGCGGGCTGATCCATGCAGCCGTGGTGGAAGAATCGCCAATGATGGAGCCCATGAGCAGGGCGATGATCGGCAGCTTGGCGCCGCAGGGGATGAACGTGGTGGTCATGACCGTCATGCGGCGGTCCTTCTCGTTCTCGATGGTCTTGGTGGCCATGACGCCGGGGACGCCGCAGCCCGAGGACACGAGCATGGGGATGAACGACTTACCGGACAGGCCAAAGCGGCGGAACACGCGGTCCATGATGAAGGCGACGCGGGCCATGTAGCCGCAGTCCTCCAGGAAGGACAGCATCACGAACAGCAGGAACATCTGCGGCACAAAGCCGAAAATGGCGCCCAGGCCGCCAACGATACCGTCGCAGACCAGCGAATCGACCAGGCCACCGTCCTCGGTGCCACCCGCCACAAGGGCGTCGTGCACCACGGTGGTGATACCCGGGACATAGGGGCCGTACTGCGTCGGGTCAACCGAATCGGCGTCGTCGCCCGCAGCCTCGACAGCTGCGTCGTAGGCGTCGCGACCCTGGCCGAGCACATACCAGCCGTCGGTGCCGAAGAGCTGGTCGTTGGTGAAGTCGGTCACCGTGCCGCCCAAGGTAGAAACGGCGATGTAGTACACGCAAAACATGATGACCACAAAGATCGGCAGGCCCAGGATACGGTTGGTAACCACGCGATCGATCTTCTCGGAAGTGCTCATCTTGGCCGGGGCCTTGGTGAGGCACTCATCGATGATGTGCGCGATGACGCCATAGCGCTCACCGGTGATGATGGACTCGGCGTCGTCGTCGCAGTCCTGCTCGCACTGGGCGACCAGCTCCTCCACGCGAGCGGCCTTCTCCTTGGTGAGGTTGATGAGTTTGCAGGCGTCTGCATCACGCTCGAACAGCTTGACGGCGTAATAGCGGCGCTTGTTGGCGGGAACGCTCGCCGGAAGGTTATTCTCGATGTGGTCCAGAACGTCCTCGATGGAGGAGTCGAACTTGTGCTCCGGCACCTGGCCCTTGGAAGCAGCGGACTTCTTGACCTGCTCGAACAGCTCCTTGATGCCCTTGTTCTTAAGAGCCGAAATCATCATGACCGGGCAGCCGAGCTTCTTGGAAAGCTTGTCCGTGTCGATCTTGTCGCCGTTCTTCTCGACCAAATCGGCCATGTTGAGGGCGACGACCACGGGCAGGCCGGTCTCGATGACCTGAAGCGCCAGGTACAGGTTGCGCTCGAGGTTGGTGGCGTCGACAACCTGGACGACCACATCGGGCTCGCCGCTCATGAGGTAATCGCGCGAGCACTGCTCCTCGGGGCTGTAGGGGGAAAGCGAGTAGATGCCGGGGAGGTCCGTGATGGTAACGTTCTTGTCGCTTAGGAGCTTGGCCTCCTTTTTCTCAACCGTGACGCCGGGCCAGTTGCCAACGTAGCCGTTGGCGCCGGTGATCAGGTTGAAAAGCGTGGTCTTGCCGCAGTTGGGGTTACCCGCCAGCGCGACATGGATCTGAGAATCCGCCATTCAATCCTTCTTCCTTGTGTGCCCGCGCTGCTTTCTCCGCACGGGCTGGATAATGTGCTTCAAAGTTGCTGCATTAAGTTAGAAATAACTAACTTTATCTGCAGAAATATACACCGCGAGTCTTTACTGGACCTCGACGACGGCCGCCTCCTCCTTGCGGATGGAAAGCTCGTAGCCGCGCACGTTGATCTCGACCGGATCACCGAGCGGTGCGACCTTCACGACCTTGAACGAAGTGCCCTTGATGAGCCCCAGGTCCATAAGGTGGCGGCGAAGCGCACCCTCACCGTGAAGCTTGACGATGGTGGAGCTCTCGCCCACCTTAACGTCACCCAACGTCTTCATCCTCTTGTCCCCCTTTCGGTTTTTATGAAATGCTACAGACTAACCGACGGTCATGATGTGCATGGCAACCTTGGAATCGATGCCAAAGCGTGCGCCCAGCACCGTGACGATGATATTGGCACCACTCGAGCTCACCACGTGGATTTCGTTGCCCTCGACAAAGCCGAGGTCCTTGAGGTGGTGTTTCATGTCCTCATTGCCCTTTACACGAGACACGCGCACGGTTTCGCCCGCTTTTACCATCGAAAGCGGCATGGCCGGCATCTGCGGTCCGCAAGACATGAGTGGCTCCTAACGTCAGTTCGTCCTCAACATCGACGCGATAAAAGTTAACCACGTCTATGTTCGCTTTAGTAAACTAGCACGTGGTTAACTTTTTGGAAAGGGTCCCCATTCAGATTTCGAAAAAGTTTCCCATACGAAACAAAGGCACCGCAAAGACCATCTCTTTGCAGTGCCTATTGATACCAATTTATGCAACAGAGGGGACTGCCCCTTTGTCACATTGTTGAGGTTAAAGCGAGAGGTTTCTGATCGACGTGACGCAGGAGGCCTCATCCACGCCCGAAACACGGAACACGACGTCTTCGCCACATTCGCCACAGAGTGCCATGAGCCCTATAACGTCGCGACCGTCGGTATGGCGGTCACCGATGCTGACCGACACGTCACTACGATGCTTGGCGATAATGTCATAGAGCAGCGCAACCGGGCGGGCATGCAATCCCAACGGATCTTTAATCGTCTTTGTAAACTCGACCATGTCCCCTCCCACGACATCGTACATTCGGCTGGCAAACCCAGCCATGTGGTAGTTATTGTAGCGTTAGATGCTTGTTGAAGCCCGCCAGAAGGCTCAACCGGAAAGTGCGACCCGTTATTTGGCTGGATTCTGGGACGCAGTTTCCCAAAGGGGCCTGTTTGGGAAACTGCGACCCGTTTTGGACGCAAATTCTGGGACGTAGTTTCCGCGACGCCCAGTCAACCTATACCCTCGCAACCTCGGCGTATAAAAAACGAGGGAAGGCACGCGTCCTTCCCTCGCAACGGGCAATATGTAGTCGCTCGCCTACATCAGGCGCAGGCTGACGTCCTTGAGCTGGGCGCCGGAAACGGCACTCGGGGCGCCCGACATGAGGTCGGAGCCGCTGGCCGTCTTGGGGAACGCCATGACGTCGCGGATGGAGTCAGAGCCGGTGAGCAGCATGCACACGCGGTCCAGGCCCAGAGCGAAACCGCCCATCGGGGGCGCACCAAACTTGAGGGCCTCCATGAGGAAGCCAAACTGCGACTCGGCACGCTCCTCGGTAAAGCCCAGGAGCTTGAGCATGGACATCTGCATCTCGGCGTTGTGGATACGCATACCGCCGCCGCCAGCCTCAAAGCCGTCCATGACAAAGTCGTAGGTGCAAGAACCAGCCGCCAGCGGATCGGCCTCGATCTTGGCGATGTCGGTCTCGGTCGGCAGGGTAAAGGGCTGGTGCTCGGCAGCATAGGCCTTGCGATCCTCGTCCCAATGGAACAGCGGGAAGTTGACGACCCACAGGAAGTCGTGGCCCTCGCGCTTGATCTCGAGCGCGTTGGCCATGTGGGAACGCATGCCGCCCAGGATCTCGTCGGAGAGCAGGCGCGGGCCGGCGGCGAACATCACAAGGTCGCCGGGCTCGACGTCCATGCGCTCGCGCAGAGCCGCCATCTCCTCGTCCGAGAAGAACTTGACGATGGGGCTGTTGATGGAGCCGTCCTCGCGGAAGGCGATCCATGCCAGGCCCTTGGCGCCAAACGTGGAGGCCACGCCGGCGAGCTTATCGATCTTGGCACGTGCCCAGGCACCGGCGCCCTTGGCGTTGATGGCCTTGACGACAGAGCCCTCCTCATTTGCGGCGGTCGCAAAGACCTTGAACTTGGAGTTGGCAAAGATGTCGGTCAGGTCGACCAGGTGCATGCCATAGCGGGTATCGGGCTTGTCGGAGCCATAGGTGTCCATGGCATCCCAGTAGTTCATGCGACGCAGCGGCGTGGGCATCTCGACACCCATGCGACCGAAGGCATCGGCAAGAACCTCTTCGAGCGCGCTCATGACATCGTTCTGGTCCACGAAGGACATCTCGATATCGACCTGGGTGAACTCGGGCTGACGGTCGGCACGCAGGTCCTCGTCGCGGAAGCACTTGGCAACCTGGTAGTAGCGCTCGACGCCACCGACCATGAGCAGCTGCTTCAGGAGCTGCGGGGACTGCGGCAGGGCGTAGAAGTTGCCCGGCTGAATACGGCTGGGAACAATGAAGTCGCGGGCGCCCTCGGGCGTGGACTTGAACAGGGAGGGCGTCTCAACCTCCATGAACTCACGGTTGTGCAGCGCCTCGCGAATGGCAAAGGTGAAGTCGGAGCGCAGCTTGAGGTTGGCCATCATTTCGGGACGACGGAGGTCCAGATAGCGATAGCGCAGGCGGGTGTCCTCGCTGGTCTCGATGCCGTCCTCGATCTGGAACGGCGGGGTGACGGACGTATTGAGTACCTCGGCGTGGTCGGTCAGGACCTCGATCTCGCCGGTCGCGAGCTTGGTGTTGGTGGTCTCCTCGCCACGAGCGCGCACGACGCCGTGGATCTTGATGGGCCACTCGGGACGCATGGTCTCGGCGATCTTAAAGGCATCGCCGTCGGAGTGCTCGGGGTCGAAGGTGAGCTGCGTGATGCCCTCGCGGTCGCGAAGGTCACAGAAGATAAGGCCGCCGTGGTCGCGGCGACGGCTCACCCAACCGGTGAGGGTGACCTCTTCGCCCACGTTCTCGAAGCGAAGCTCGCCGCAGGTACGGGTGTGCATGGAATGCTCATCGATGGGACGGGTCTGGCTCATACCAGTGATCCTCCTTTATGGATCTGTGCCGCCCCGTGTCGTTCCGGGCGGCGTCGTACAGATTTGCCCAGCCTGCGTAAACCGCGCAGCCGGGCATGGCGTTCTATCTTATCGCACCCGCGTCGATGTGCCGCGAAAAAGTAGCTCTTGCCCAAAGACTTGACGGAGACGAAACAATTGACGCGGCCTGGCCGTCGCCCAAGCGCGCGGCGTGCGACAATGTGCCCCAATACAACCGCACTCGGAAAGGCCCGTCATGACCGCACGCCTCATCGTTATGGATATCGACTCCACGCTCATCAACCAGGAGGTCATCGACCTGTTGGGCGAGGAGGCCGGCGTGGGCGAGCAGGTAGCGCAGATCACCGAGCGCGCCATGCGCGGCGAGCTCGACTTTAAGCAGGCGCTCGAGGAACGCGTGGGGCTGCTTGCCGGCTTGGATGAGAGCGTATTCGAGCGCACCTTTGAGCGCGTGACGTTTACCCCCGGCGCGCTGGAGCTTGTGCGCTCGGCACACAGCAAGGGCTGGAAGGTCGGCGTGGTAAGCGGCGGCTTTCACGAAGTCGCCGACAAGATCGTGGCCGCCGCGGGCATCGACTTTTGCCTCGCTAACCGCCTGGAGGTCGTGGACGGCAAGCTCACCGGTAAGCTGGCGGCAGACATCGTGACCAAGGAGTCCAAGCTCATCCAGCTGCTGGATTGGGCGGTTGAGTGCGGTGTCGACATGGCCCACACCGTCGCGATCGGCGACGGCGCCAACGACATCCCCATGATTCAGGCCGCGGGCACGGGCATCGCGTTTTGCGCCAAGCCCAAGACGCGCGAGGCCGCCCCGTTTGCCATCGACGAGCGCAACCTGATGCTCGCCATGGACATCATCCTGCGTGACTAGCCGATCCGTCTAACAATTGAATCAGTCTGTCCTATAGTTTCCGAACAATTTTGTCTTAGTGTTCGGAAACATACCCTTTGAGTGCTAGACTTTGCGCCGTCGAAGGGAACATATATGGATAAGCGAGATCTTGAGCAGCTGCTGAGCGATGTTGCCGGCGGATCAGTCGCCCCTGCCGACGCGCTTACGCGCATCCAGACGGCGCCAACCGCCGATCTGGGTTTTGCGCAGCTCGATCTTTCGCGCGGGGTGCGCCAGGGAGCCGGCGAGGTTGTCTACGGCGCCGGTAAAACCGCCGAGCAGATTGCCGCCATTATCGAAGCGCTGCACGATGCCGGCCAGGAGCGCATCCTGGTCACGCGCCTGGACGCCGAAAAGGCAGACCGCACCTCGGAGCTCCTCGACAACGGCATCGACCTGGGATATGTCCCGGACGCACAGCTCGCCCTCGTGGGAGGCAAGCCCTCCCCTACCGGCAACGGACGCATCGTCGTCGCCTGCGCCGGCACGAGCGACCTGCCCGTCGCCGAGGAAGCCGCATTGACGGCCGAGTTCTATGGCAACGAGGTCGACCGCCTCTACGACGTGGGTGTCGCCGGCCTGCACCGTCTGCTCGCGCATGCCGAGGAACTTGCCCAGGCACAGGTGGTCATCGCCATCGCCGGCATGGAAGGCGCGCTGGCGAGCGTTGTCGGCGGTCTGGTGAGCTGTCCGGTCATCGCCGTTCCCACCAGCGTGGGCTACGGCGCAAGTTTTGGTGGCGTAGCCGCACTGCTCGCCATGCTCAACTCCTGCGCCAGCGGCGTATCGGTCGTCAATATCGACAACGGCTTTGGTGCCGCCTACCAGGCAAGTCTTATCAATCATCTGAGCGCCGGCACACCCTGCGCCCGTTAAGGAGCATTCCATGTCCAACCATCAGCACACGCTTATCATCGACGGCACCTCGGGCATCAGCGGCGACATGACCGTCGCGGCCCTGCTCGACCTGGGCGCCAGCGAGGAGCACCTGCGCGAACAGCTCGCCACACTGCCGGTCGACGGCTTTACGATCGCCGTCACGCGTGCAAACAAGCATGGCATCGACGCCTGTGATTTTGACGTCCAGCTTGCAGAGGAGCTCGAGAACCACGACCACGATATGGCCTGGCTCTACGGCAACGAAGCAGCTGCCGAGCACATGCACGAGCATGAGCACCACCATCATGACCATGACGAGCACGAACACGAGCACTGCCACGAGCATGACCATGAGGGTCACCATCACGCCCACCACCATCACCACCGTTCTTTGGCGGATGTCACCGCCATCATCGATGGCTCACGGCTAAGCGATGGTGCCAAGCGTCGTGCCCTCGCCATTTTTTCCGTACTCGCCGATGCCGAGGCAAAGGCTCACGGCAAAACGCCCGAGACCGTCATGTTCCACGAGGTAGGCGCCGTCGATTCCATCGTCGACGTCTGCTCTGTCGCCATCTGCCTCGATGACCTAGGTATTGAGGACATCGTGGTCGAGTCGCTCTCCGAAGGCCACGGAACCATTCGCTGCGCCCACGGCCTTATGCCCATTCCCGTCCCCGCTGTCGTCAACCTGTGCCAGGCGGGCAATATCGCCCTCACGCCCGCACCGGTCGCTGGCGAGCTCGTGACGCCCACGGGCGCCGCCATCGTCACCGCGCTGCGCACGTCCGAGCACCTGCCGGCACGCTACCACATCGAGGCCGTCGGCTACGGCGCCGGCAAGCGCCCCTACGAGGGTTGCTCTGGCACGCTCCGTTGTCTACTCGTTGACGTGGATGCATAGCCATGGATGCCCGCAAAGAAAAAAGCCGCGCTGCCATCGTTGCAGCGTTCTCCGAGCTGCTACGCGAAGAGGATTACGGCAAGATTACCGTCGGCGACATCATCGCTCGTGCCCACGTAGGCCGCGCGACATTCTACGGCCTCTTTAAGAGCAAAGACGACCTACTGTCCGAGCTCGTGAACGACATCTGCACCCACGCCCTCGACGACGATGGTACGCCGCTCGACGACCCACTCGTGCAAGTCGAGCATATCCTCAACAACCTCTGGGAACGCCGTCAGGGCGTTCGAGCCCTCGTAGCCGGCGCCGGCTCACGCGTCTTCGCCGACTGCCTCCGCAAGACCATCATGTCGCGCGCAGCCGAAACCGTCCCCGTCGACCCCGCAGGCCCCGCCGCCACCATGGACCGCAGCTTCTTACTACACCACATAGCCTCAAGCTTCGTAGGAATGGTCCAATGGTGGGCCTGGCACAACTTCCAAGCAAACAAAGCCGACGTAGCCAAAGACTACCTCTCAGCCATAAAGCCCCTCTTCACCTAAGTAAGAAGCTCATCCCAAATCATCGACCCAACCCAGGCCGCCACGCATCCCAAAGTGTCATTCACACTTCAACGCCCCCAACAGCAACAAGCCCCTCCCATCTATATTCAGATATATATGTTGGGCTGCTTGTTCGAAGGCAACTGGATTCCCGCAGGGTCCGGCATAGGTTAACTTTCCGCCGCATTCCGCAGGACGCAAGAAGCTCCCGCCGCACGAAGTGCGCAGCGGGAGCTTCTTGCATGTCCGAGGACGCGGCGGAAAGTTAACCTATGCCGGACCCGGGCGTTATATCAATTGTCTTGGCCTAGAACATGCCCAAGAAACCATGCACAAACAGCGCGGCCAGAGCGGCACCGACAAACGGAGCGATGCCAGGAACAAGCAGGCCGTACTTCCAGTTGTTGTCAGCCTTGTTCTTAATCGGCAGCACCTGATAGGCCATGCGAGGACCAAGGTCACGGGCCTGGTTCATGGCGAAGCCAGTGATACCTCCCATGCCCATGCCAACAGCCCAAACGATCAGACCGACGCAGATAGCGAGCATCAGGACGTTCTCGCCAGCACGGTTAGCAGCAGCAAGGATGGCGCTGATGAACACAAAGGTGCAGATAGCCTCGCAGAAGAAATTACGGGCATAGTTCGTACCCTCGGTGGTGGGGTTGGTCGAGAAGATGTTGCGCTGAGCAATGGGATCGATGACACCATCGGAAGCCTTGAACTCATCGGCATACATCAACCATGCGATCACGGCACCCGCAAAGCCGCCGAGCATATCGGCAATCATGAAGGGGATGCAGCTGCTCCACGGCACCAGACCGACGATGCACTGGGCAAGCACCATAGCCGGGTTCATGCACACGGCGCCACCAAAGACAAACAGGCAGACCGAGATGCCAAAAGACCAAGTGGTGATGGCAAACATATGGCCGGAGCCCTGATACTTGGTACCCTTAAGCACGGTATCGCAGTGCACGCCCACGCCAAAGATGATCATGAGGGCCGTTGCGCCGAATTCGCAGAGGAGTTTGGTAAGCATAAAACCTTATCTTTCTTGTCGGTTATAAACGATTCGTTTAGGCCGCGTACTAGTGCTGTGCGACGACAACGCCCAGGCCATCGGGAATGACGGCCACCTTGGCATCGGCACCCTTCATCTCAAAGGCGAGCTTGAGCGCCTCATCGAGGGTGTTGACCGGCGTCATGTGCATATCCTTGATCATCTGGTGATCGCACAGGTCGGTGACCATGATCACAGGGTGATGCGCCAGGATGCGGGCAAAGATCTGGCTCGTCCACTGGTCGGGCAGGGTCTCGTCCTTAGGACGGTCGATGCAGGCACGCTCAAACTCCGCCGGATCGTTGTCGGCGATGTTGTGATAGAAGCCCTCGCCACCGTGACCGTCGGCACAGCCGGCGACGTCGATGATCACGCCGCCCTCGGGAAGCGTAGCCTCGGCAGAGCACATGCCCTTCACGGCCTGATAGATGTTCTGGTCGAGCGGGTAGCCGCCGTTGGTGGTAATGGCAATCTCGCACTCGACGGGCTCAACGCCGGCAAGGCTCTTCACGAACTCGCAGCCAGCCTCGTGCGCCTTGTGGATGTCGCCGGCAAAGGAGCCGATGACCTCGTGCTTGCCGTTGAGCACCACGTTGAGCACAAAGGCAAGGTGAGCCATCTCGGCAGCGGCAAACATGTCCTCGCTCACGTGGTTGTGGCACAGGTTGCCGGCACGCGAATGGGAATCGTTCACAAACTGACCGTTGTGGTTGTACATGATGGTCTTGTAGCTGGCGATGCCAGGCAGGACGGACTTGCGGCTACCAGAGAAACCGGCAAAGAAGTGCGGCTCAATAAAGCCCTCGGCAAGCAGCAGATCGCAATCGGCAGCAATCTTGTTGATGATGCACTCGCCGCCAGAAGGCAGGGTGCCGATCTTTTTCATCATGCTGTCATCGGTCGCGACGTGCATAACGATTTCCTCGTTGGCAACGATCTCCTCGCCGTACTTGTTGACGAGTTCCTCATGCGTCGACGGACGATGCATACCCGTAGCAACCAAAATGCGCACGCGAGCCTCGGGCGCAGCGGAATGGATGTGATGCAGCAGAATAGGCATCGTCACACGCGAGGGAACGGGACGCGTATGGTCGGAGCTAATGATGACGATATCCTTCTTGCCAGCACAAAGCTCCTCGAGCGACGGCGAGCCATAAGGGTTGGCAAGCGACTCCCCTACCAGCTCTTCCTGCGATTTCGTGGTCTTAAACTCGTTTTGATGACCTTCCATCACACCCGCGAAGTTCTTATCCTCGAGCTCCAGATGCAACGTCTTGTGGTCAAACGGCAGTTCACATTCAAACAATGACGAGCGCCCTCTTCCTTTTCAACTGACACACTAGATAAACCGTTGGAAGGATACGCCGCTCACCGAAAAACACCACCGTCCACCGACTCATTAACACAACGTTCATATTTGACCCACAACAAAACGGCCGCGACCCCAAACGGGACCGCGGCCGCTACAGTCGTAAGGCGAGAAGCACCACATGCATCTCAATCCCGATCGATAAGGCGCGCGGCGCGAAGCGCCAAACGCGCCGCCGGGACAGACCCCATCCAAAACGCGCGAAGCGCGCCATTAATTCCCCCAGCAGTAATCCACTGAAGACCGGACATCGCAGGGCCCGCCATTAGTTTACTTTTAGGCACACTCCGCAGGACGCAAGAAGCCCTCGCCGCACGAAGTGCGCAGCGAGGGCTTCTTGCATGTCCGAGGACGTGCCTAAAAGTAAACTAATGGCGGGCCCGGACGACTACAGGGCTATCGATTACCCCGTGTTCTGCAGTCCTGCCGAGACGCCGGTCACAGTCGAAAGAATCAGGCTCATGTACTCGGCCTTCTTCTCCTCGGCCATCTCGTCCTGGTTCATACGCACCTCGCGAAGGGCGCGGACCTGGGCGATGGACAGGGCGTCGACGTAGGGGTTACGCACGCGAACGGCGCAGCCGAGCACGCGACGACGCTGCAGCGGCCATTCATCACCGACGATGGCAAGGACCCACTTACGGGTGAGCTGCATCTCGGTAAAGACCTTCTTGGACAGATCATCGCGGTCGCCCAGATGCAGATACATCTTGGCGATGCGCTGATCGGTCTTAGCAATCGACATCTCGATGTTGTCGATAAAGGTGCGGAAGAACGGCCACTCCTGGTAGGCAGCCTTGAGCTGGTCAAGATCGCCCAGCTGCTCGCAGGCGGTGCCCAGACCGTACCAAGCGGCCAGGTTAATGCGCGCCTGGCTCCAGCTGAAGATCCACGGGATGGTACGCAGGTCATCGAGCGACTTGGCGCCCAGACCGCGCTTGGCGGGACGCGAGCCGATCGGCAGCAGACCGACCTCGGTCAGCGGCGTCACGGTCGAGAACCACGGTGTAAAGTCCTCGGTGTTCAGCAGGTCCAGATAGCGTTCGTGGCTTGCAGTGTTGAGCTTCTCGGCCATATCCCAGAACTTCTGCGTGGTCTCGGTGTTGGTCTTCTCGACACTCGGGGCCGACTGCAAAAGCGTTGCGGCGGCAACGGACTCAACATGGCGCTGAGCCAGCGTGCGGTTGCCGTAACGGGCAAAGATGACTTCGCCCTGCTCGGTAAGCTTAAAGAAGCAGTTGACCGAACCCTTGGGCTGCGCCAGCACGGCCTTGTTGGCCGGGCCGCCGCCACGGCCCACGGCACCGCCGCGACCGTGCATGAGCACCAGGTCGATATCGTTCTTCTCTGCCCACTTGGCGATGCGCTCCTGCGCGGAGTGCAGCGCGAGCATGGCCGTGGTAGGACCGGCATCCTTGGAAGAGTCGGAATAGCCCAGCATGACCTCCATGCGGCGGTTGGTCTGGGCAAGGCGCTTTTGCACCACGGGCAGCGTAAGCATCTGATCGAGCACGTCGACGCAGCCCTCGAGGTCCTCGAGCTGCTCGAACAACGGGATCACGTCGAGCTCGGGGACATCCTCCTCGTGTGCAAAGGACAGGTGCGCCAGCTCAAAGACGTCGGCCACATGCTGAGCGCTCTTGGTAAACGAGATGATGTAGCGGTGCGCCATCTTCTTGCCGTAGCGCTTTTGGATGGAGCCGATAGCGCGGAAGGTATCGATGACCTCGCGCGTCATGGGCTGCAGGTCGCCATGGATACCGTTCTCGTGGATATCCTTAAGGGCGCGGGCATGCACCACGGAGTGCTGACGGAACTCCATCTCGACCATATGGAAGCCGAAGGACTCGACCTGCCAGATGATGGTTTGGACCGGGCCGTAGGCAGCACGGACGGCACCGCAGGCGGCCAGCGAACGCTGGACGACGCGCAGGTCATCCAGGAACTCGTCGGCGCTGTGGTACATGGTGTCGGTGATACGACGGACGGTGGCGTTCAGGCGGTCGGCCATGACGAGCATGACGGCGCGATGCGGCTCGTGCTCGGAGATCAGCTCGGCGCGGGCCGTGTAACGAGGGCTCATCTCGACCTGATGGTTCCACAGGTTAATGAGCTCGGCCGACGGCTTGCTGTAGGTAGCCTCGAGCGTGAGGTTGCGGCCGATGTGGCGGCACTTGTCCTCGAGCTTGAGCACCATGTGCGTAAAGTACTTGGCGGCGACCTCACGGCTCACCTTGGCGGTGACGTTGGGGTTACCGTCGCGGTCGGAACCGATCCAGCTGCCGGGATGGAAGAACGCCGGGCACAGCGGCGGCACAGTACCGGCCTTGTCGCCCAGCACCCAATCGTCAAAACGACGATAGATAACGGGGATAACGTCGAACAGCGTGTTATCGAAGATGTCGATGATGGTATCGGCTTCCTCGACCGGCGTGGGCTTCTTGAGCGCGATGGGACTCGTACGCACCAGGGCGTCGATCTCCTGCAGCATATGGCGCTCGTTCTCCACCAGGTCGGAGCCGCCCAGACGCGGACGCTCCTCCAGCAGGTTGGAGATACGGCGGATCTTGCCCTCGACGGCCTTACGACGGGCCTCGGTGGGATGTGCGGTAAAGACAGGGTGGAACTCGAGCTTGTCGAGCAGCTCGTTGGCACCCTCGACACCCAGCTCATTCACCAGCTGGTGATAGGCAACGGTAAGCTCGTTGGCAGGATCGACCTCGGTATCGGTCGACGCACCGGCCTCGCGCTCGCGCAGCTGCGCCACACGGTAGTTCTCCTCCGACAGGTTTGCCAGATGGAAAAAGCTCGTAAAGGCGCGAACGATGACCTGCTGCTTATCGAGCGGCAGGCTGTCGATCAAATCGACGACCTCACGAAATGCCACGGCAGTGGGCTCGTCGGCGGTGGGCACGCCCTGCTCGTCGACGGCTTCGTCGGCAGCGCAGGTACCGGGGTTGCCGGCATTGACCACAATCTCGGCTGTCAAAATCTTGTCGAACAGGTCCGCGATCTCGGGATCATACTCGCTAAGCACACGGCGCTCCAGGCGCAAGAACAGCGCCAGATTGTCGCGCAGCTCCTCGGGGATCTCGATCTCGGCGAGACGCTCCCTGGACTCGGCATTCGAGCCGATTCGGTTAACGAGGCGGTTGACCACGGCAGCGACGCGCGCCGCGGCTTCGGGTACAGACTGGTTGCTTAGGTTCTCAGCCACGTTTCCTCCCATTCCTCCTTCTATGCACGTAACATGCGGTATTCATTATAGGCGCTTGAGAAATACTTTCGACACTGATTGCGCTTTACCACACAAAAGTATTTTCTGCATTGCAAAGGTTTTTGCCCTAAATGGTCGTATTTCTCGGTGGGCGGCATACGTAAACGGGGGCATTCCGCATAAAAGCGAAACACCCCCGTAACAATCGCTCTCCATGAGCAGGACACGTTAGCAGGCCCGAAGCTCAAAAAGATGCGCTACAGGCGCTCGCGAACCGCCTCGACGACGTTGTCCAGATCGGCGAGCACCTCGTCATGGCTCTGCATGTCGCGCACTTTGACCTTGCCGGCGGCAAGCTCGTCGCCACCCAGGACCAAGATGAGCTTGGCGCCTACCTTATCGGCTTGCTTAAACTGGGCCTTGAGCGAACGACCCTGATAGTCGGCCTCGGCCACGATACCTGCGGCGCGAAGCTCCTGCGTAATGGCAAAGACGTTCTGACGCAGCTCCTTGCCGGCGTTGGCGACATAGACGCACGGGGCCTCATCGGCACCCAAATCGCTGCCAAAGGCCTGCAGGGCCAGCAGGGCGCGCTCAAAACCGACAGCAAAGCCGACGCCCGCCGTGGGCTTGCCACCCTCGAGCTCGACCAGGCCATCGTAGCGGCCGCCGCCGCCGATGGAGCCGACGCCGGCGCCAGGGGCCTCGACCTCAAAGACAGTACGGGTGTAGTAGTCCAGGCCGCGCACCAAGGTGGGATCCTCGACATACTCGATACCGGCGGCATCCAGATAGCGCTTGACCTGCTCGTAGTGCTCGCGGCACTCATCGCACAGGTTGTCACCCATCAGCGGAGCCTCGGCCATGATCTCGCGGCAGTGGTCGTTCTTGCAGTCGAAGGCACGCAGCGGGTTGAGCTCGGCGCGCTCGCGGCACTCATCGCACATCTCGTCGGCGTGATCGAGGATGAACTGCTTAACCTGCTCGCGATAAGCCGGACGGCACTGGGCGTCACCCATCGAGTTGATGAGCAGACGAAGCTTGGAAAGATCGAAGCCCAGGCGCTTGTAGAACTCCATGAGCATGATGATGCACTCGGCGTCTGCCGCCGGATCGGGAGCGCCGAGCCACTCGATGCCCACCTGGTGGAACTGGCGCAGGCGGCCCTTCTGGGGACGCTCGCCGCGGAACATGGCCTCGGCGTAGTAAGCCTTAAACGGCGTGGAGCCCTGGGGCACCAGATTGTTCTCGACGACGGCGCGCACCACGCCGGCCGTGCCCTCGGGGCGAAGTGCCAGGCGCTGCTTGGGCTTGAGTTTGGTGTCGGTGCCCTCGGTAAAGACGCGCTCCAGGTTGGCACCGCTGAACACGCGGAACATTTCCTTGCGCACGACGTCGGTCGACTGGCCGATACCGTGGACAAACACGTCAACCTGCTCGATCGCGGGCGTCTCGATGGGTTTAAAACCAAACGGCTCGAACACGCCGGCCGCAATCTGCTGCATCTTTTGCCAGGCGCGCATCTCGGCGCCGATAAGGTCGCGGGTTCCCTCCGCCTTCTGTGCCTGCATGGGCAAACACCTTTCTTTTGTATCGCGTCATAGGTAGTGGACATTATACGGCACAAAGCAGCAACGCGGCGGCGCGTCTGACCGAACGAGGGTATGGGGACTCGTTCGGCCAGACGCGCCGCCGCTGTTTGTGATCCCTTTTCCTCCGTCCCCTTCGGATCACGTGATCCCTTGGGGACGGAGGAATAGGGATCATTTCGTAGGCCCGTGGCCGCCTTGGAAACCGAATGATGGTACGAGCATCCATTCGGCTTCCAAGGCGGCCACGGACAGAACGGGACGAACAGAAAAGAGCGACGGACGCCTACTCCCCCGCCACGCTCGCGCGCAGCTTGGCGGCGATGGGCTCGGATACCAGCAGGAACACGAGCATGACCACGGAGCACGCCAAGCACACGATCCAGGTGCTCGCAAAGGAGCCCGAGACGGCAAAGAGCACGTAGACCTGCCACAGCTCACCGACAAAGCTCATGCCGGCAAGCACCGCCGAGGTAGCGATAACGGTAAGCGAGCCCAATACGCGGCCACTCACCTTATCGGCAACATGACCGATAACGAGCGAACCCACGACACTCACCACGGTGGAGATGGCATTGGAGACGTTGTACTGCGCAAGGGAAATACCCAGGTTGCTGACGATCAGCGGCTGGAACAGGCTCATGCAGTTGACGAAAATCGTGTAACACGTGGCCATGATCACGAAGCCGGAGGCCACCACGAGCCAGCCGGGGAAGAACTTACGCTGCTGGGGCATACTGCTCCTTTTAGACAAACGAATAGCCTGCGCCGGGCGCCGGTAGTGCCCAAGATTGCCTTGAAAGACAAGGGCATAGGCCTTACGGCCATGCCCGCAGGCTTGAAAGGCAAGGTTGGGTGCTACCGGTGGTCGGCGATATAGCCCAAAGCGACGGCGGTATAGGCCGCGGCACCGAGCGGCAGCTCGGCATCGTTAAAACGTGCCTTGGGATGGTGCTGGGCAAAGTGTTCGTCCGTGTCGGTTACGGCCGCGCCCACGGTAAAGTACGCACTTGGGATCTTGCTCGAGATAAGCGCGAAGTCCTCACTCGCCATGGCATGGAAAAGCGGCAAGAAAGCCGTCTTGGGCAGCACTGCGCCCACGTAGCCAAGCGACGCCTGAGTCATATCGCTGTCGAGTACAAGCGGCGGAACATCCGAAAGCGTCTCGATGGTCGCCGGCGTACGATAGGTCGTAGCAACGCCGTTAACGACCTCCGCGATGCGGGTCTTTAGGTGAGCCATGAGCTCAACATCAAAGCCGCGCAGCGTTCCCTCGAGCACGCAGGTGTCGGGGATGACGTTGGCCGCCAAGCCGCCGGCGAACTTACCAACGGTAAGTGCGACTTCCTTGGCCGCCGGCACCTCGCGGGAGATAAGCTCCTGGAGCGCCAGGTGCACGTGGACGCCGGCCGTGATGGGGTCGATGCAGATCTCGGGGCTGGAACCGTGGCCGCCCTTGCCCTGGAGCGTGATGCGGAAACCGTACACACCCGAGAGCGCCGGGCTGCCGTAGAGCACCAGGCCAAGCGGCGACTGGCTGTTGACATGCATGGCAAAGGCCGCCTGAGGGCGCGGGTTCTCGAGCAAGCCGTCGGCGATGGCAGCGCGTGCTCCCTCAAAGGTCTCCTCGCCCGGCTGGAACAGCAACTTGACGGTAGCGTTGGCCTCCACAAGCTCGGCCTCGCGGGCCTTGAGCAGGCGCGCCGCACCAAGCAGGGCCGTCGCGTGCATATCGTGACCGCAAGCATGCATGCAGCCATTGGTGGATGCAAAGGGCTCGCCGGATTCCTCGACAACGGGAAGGGCATCCATATCGCCTCGGAGCATGACGACCGTTCCGGCCTGCTCGTCCTTGCACGTGCCATTGCCCTGAGCGGCCGCACCGGCACCGATCAGGCCAACGGCGCAGGAACCGTCGACTAGCGTGGTATGGGGGATGTCCATCTCGTCCAGACGTGCCTGGATATAGGCAGACGTCTGCGGAAGATTGTTACCCAGCTCGGGCATCTGGTGTAGATCGTGTCGCCATGCAGCGAGCTCGTCTGCAAAAGCCTGAGCTTCTGCGACAAGACCGTCACCGATAGCGGCCTGCGCCGCCGCGGTGGCCTGGGGCGCTGGTTGCGGTTGAAAATCGGACAGAGCTGATGCCATAGAAGCCCTCCAGTAACGTTTTTGCAGCACGCACTTTGATAGCGTAAAGTGCAAGGTACAACTGTAAGGGCATGACATAAAAATGCCGCCCTGGGAGGGCGGCGCAACAAGTTGTTTACAATTGCGGGTGTGATTTTCGGCGCAAGAAATCGAAATGCGTCTCGCTCAAGATAATCGAAAGAAAGATGAGCGCGAAGCCGGCGAGCAGGCGCGAGGTGAGCGCCTCCCCCATCAGCAGCACCGAGAACAGCACGCCCGAAGGCGACTCCATCGAAAGGAGCAGTGAGCCCGTCGAGGCCGAGACATGCGCCAAGCCGACGTTTTGGATGAGCAGAGCCGCGCATGTGCAACCAACCGAGAGAAACGCCATCGCGCTGATAAAGCTCGGCGTCCACACGGACAGAGGCGCTTGGGTCTCGAATAGCAGCGACGTTGCCAGGCTCAGCACGCCGTTGCCCACAAACATCCAAAACGTGATGACGTTGATGTCCATTTTGCGACCGTACTTGGCAGTCACCGCCATCTGGATGGCGAAAAAGACCGCACCCGCCAGCGTAATGACATCACCGATGTTGAATTCAACGCTATCGAGCGCCACCAAGCCAATGCCCGCCAAGCACAGCAGCGCCGCGCCCAGGTTATAGCGGGTGAGTTTTTCGCCGCTCAGAAAATAGCTCGCGAACGGCACAACGATGCAATACGTGCCCGTCAAAAAAGCATTCTTGCCCGCCGTGGTGTGCGCCAGACCGACTGTCTGCAGGGCGTAGGCGGCCCACATAAGTGCGCCCATGCCAAGTCCGACGATAAGGTTGCGGGCGTTGAGGTGCGCGATGATGCGCTTGTGGAAGATGAAAAACATGACCAACGCCGCAGGCAGAAAGCGCACGTAGAGCAGTTCGAACACCGGAATGGTGTCGAGCGCGTCCTTCATGGTCGTAAAGGAGTAGCCCCAGACGACTGCCACCGAAAGCAGCAGGACTTTCCAGAACAGCGGCGAGCGAGCGCCGGCGCCGCGGGAGGTGCCGCCCGCGCCCAGGTCCTCGCGAGCAACAGGGCTATCGGGCATCATTTCGATATTGTCAGTGGCATGCTGGGCCATAGGGCATCCTCGCGCTCAATCTGGGCGTGGTGTCCGCACGCGCATGGCTGCGTGCCGCCTCATGGTCAAATAAAAGCAGGGCGCACCGGACCCCCGGCACGCCCCGCTACTGTAGCAACAACCAAGCAGCCCGTGCAATTCACTACGCTAAAGCATCGGGTTGGAAGATCTCGATGTTCCGACGGCGTTTACGTTGCTGAACTAAATCAATTTGGTTGACTCCAGTTTTTCGATGATCCAGTCGTTGGCTTTGATGACCGGACGGCGGAAGACGACGCCCAGGGCCAGCGACGGAATCAGATAGCTCGCCAGAATGCCTAGCTCAATCCAGTACTCCATATGGTAGGCGCCAGCCATGGCGGCATGCATGGCGTTGATGCCGTGGGTGAACGGCAGGAACGGATAGATCGCCTGGAACACGGGGCCGGTCATCTCGATAGGGAACGTGCCGCCCGAACCGCCGACCTGCATGACCAGCAGCACGACGGCGAGCGCCTTGCCGATATCGCCAAACGACACCGTAAGCGTGTAGACGATATTGGAGAACACGAGACTCGCGACCCAGCCCGCCAGCACAAACTGCAGCGGGTTGTCGCACTGAATGCCAAAGAACAGGATGTCGCCCGCACACACGAGCGTTGCCTGCAGCAGGGCCAGACCGCCAAAGAACAGGTAGCGGCCCAGGTAGATCTCGTGCAGGCGCACGGGGATGAGCTCGTTGATGAGCTCATCGTCAACCGAGACCTTCATCATGGCCGCCAGCACGATCGAGCCGACCCATAGCGACAGAATCGTGTAGAACGGTGCCATGGCCGAACCGTAGTTACGAATCGGATAGACCGGCTTGCGATCGAGCGCGACGGGGCCGGAAAGCGACACGGCCAAACCCTCGGGATCGTTGCCAATCATCGTCTTGATCGTGGCAAGGTCGTCCGACATCAGGGCGCCATCGAGCTCGTCCTTAAACGCACTGATCTTGTCCGACGCCTCGCCCAGCTGATCAGAAGCCTTGTTGACCAGCTTTGCAGCCTTGGAGAGGCCCTTTGCCAGCGAACCGGATGCGTCGGTCAGGCCGTCTACGGCGCTATCCAGATCGCCCGAGATGCCATCGAGCGAGTCCAGGATGCCCGAAACCGTCTTCTTGAGCTCCTTGGCCTTAACCGAGAACGTGGAATCGTAGTCGGACTTGGCGCCCGAAATGCCCGCCTTGGCATCGGCGATGGCCTGATCGACCTCGGCACGCGTGCTGTTGACCTCTGCCATGCTGTCAGAAAGGGACTTAGCAGTTGCCGTCAGGTCCTTGGCGTTGTTGCGATACTCCACCGCGATCCTGCCCAGCGATGTTGCCACAGATTTAAGGCTCTCCTGGAGCTTTTCGTCACTGACCTGCTCGGCAAAGCCGCGGAGCTGGTCGGCCGTGGCGTCGATATCGTCGGCACGTGTATTGAGCGCCGCCGCGGCATCGTTGAGCTGAGACACCGTAAGGTCGACATGCTGATTCGCGGCATCAAATGCCTTCGCAAGCCCGGCGGACACGTTGTCGAACGAGCCCGCGCTTCCGTCAATCGCGGCGTTGATGGCGTCGTTGGCGGCCTTCAGCGCTTCTTTGGAATCGCTCATGCCGCTCTTGGCATGCTCCATCAACTGCTTGGTCGACTCATCGACCGTACCCGTCTGCTGGAGCATACCGCTCGCCGACGTCAACGAATCGGACGTAGAGCTCAAAATGCCCGCCAGCGACGAAGCATTAGCCTGAACGTCTTGCAGGTCCCCAATCGAATCGCCGAGCGTCGAGGACAGGTTGGCGATAAAGTTGCTGACCTGGTCGGTGCTCATGTAATCGAGCAGGCTGGACACCGTCTTAAGACCGATGCTCGTAATGGTCTCGGTAAAAGATTCGTTAACCTGGTTCTGAACGGCGCTCGAACCCTTCTCGGTCACGATCTGCGCGATGGCGTTGGCCTTCTGATTCTCGTAAAACTCGATATCGGCATGCTTAACGTCGGTCGAAAAGAGCGTCATCATATCGGCACTAAACGTCTTAGGGATAACGACAGCCGCATAGTATGCGCCCGATTTGACGCCCTCGATAGCCTTTTCGCGATTGTTGAGCACAACCCAATCGAAGCTCTCGTTGCCGCGTAGGGTGGCGGTCACGTTTTCGCCCACGTTGACCTCGACGGGGATCAGATCGCTCTCGTAACCCTCATCGGTGTTGACCACGGCGATCTTAAGATTGCCGGTGTTGCCGTACGGATCCCAGCTGCCGGCGATGTTAAACCACGCGTACAGGCACGGTACGATAATGAGGCCCATCACGACAACCAAGCCGATTACGGAGCGAGACACGTTTTGGACATCGCGCTTAAACAGATGCAGGATGTTCTTCATTTATGCCTCACCTCCTTTGGAGTGCTTGCCGAGCGGGGCGTTCTTTTCATTCATCACAAACGTGTCATCCCCGTTCTCGGGCACATGGGCCGCATCGCGATGACCACATTGGTTGACAGCCTGAGTCTTGGGTTCAGACCCCCGCTCGCTCGCATTCAAGCCGAACATGCGACGAGCGGCCGGAATGGCGGCCGTGTGCTCGCGCATCTCGCGGCGCAGGTCCTCATCCGAAAGCGCCGAGATGCGCATCTGGGTGTTGAGGCTCGAGCGGATGTACTCGATATTGATAAGCCAGCCGCAGATGGCAATAACCGAGATGATCCAAATGACAAGCAGGATGATCTTGCCGTTATTGTCGATATCGAGAACCGTCGACAGGACAAAGAGCAGGACCTGAACGCCCACCACGGCGGCAAAACCGCCCTTGATGTAGTACGGGTAGCGATGTTCAAAGGCGACCGCATGATCGAGCAGTTCGCGACGGTACGAATCGGAATCGAGCATGACACGCATGGCCGTGCGCAGCGAGTAGCGCTGGCGCGGCAGGTCGTTGGACTCGCAAATCATCATACCGGTCGTGGAGAGCTGTTTATCAAAGAGCAGGTTAAGGTTGAGCAGCAGCGGACGCAGCTGCAGACCGATAAAGAGCGCCACGATCAAGAACACGCCCAGAATGCACAGGTTAAACAGGTAGTTGAACGAATACATGCCGCCGACCGTCTCGCGCAGCAGATTGATGCCGTAGGTAAAGGGCAGCAGCGGGTGCAGCCACTGGAAGAAGCCGGGCATCATCTCGATGGGGTACATGCCCGACGAACCCGGGATCTGCACGATGACGAGAATGACGCCGATAGCCTTGCCGATATGCTTAAACGTGGTGGACAGCGCATAGATGATATTGACGTAGGTGAACGAAATGGCGATGCCGCCCAGCACGAACAGCAGCGGGCTGACGCACTGCACGCCAATCACCAGATCGCCTACCGTAACGATGATGGCCTGCAACGCGCCCAGGATCACCATGAGCAACCAGCGGCCAAAGTAGCCTTGGCGCGCCGTAAAGCTGCCAACACCTTCACGGTCGACCTCGAGCTTGTAAATGGCGATGAGCACATAGCCGCCCACCCAAAGCGCCAGATTGGTGTAGAAGGGAGCGATGCCCGAGCCAAAGCTCTTGACCGGATAGATTGACTTGGACGTCAACTCAACCGGAGACGCCATGAAATCTGCCACGTCATTGACATCGACGCCCATCAGATCGGCCAGCTCGCCCATGGACTCGGAGGTCTGCAGCGCCGCGATGTCATTGGCGGCGGTTGCAAGCTTGTCCTGGACCTTGGCAAGCGAGGAATCGGTCTGGGACAGCGTGGTCTTGGCCTGGCCGAGCGTAGCGCTAAGCTGCGCCAACGTGCCGCGCGCATTTGCAAGTGTAGGTGTCATACCCGAGACGATACCGGTCAGGTCGCCCGAAACGGCAGCAAAAGAGTCGAGCGCGCTCGAGGCCTTCGGCAGCGCGTTTTGGCCCAAGTCCGTCTGGGCTTGGCCAAGGTTGGTCGCACCGGTATGAATTGCGTTATTGATAGCGTCACTGGCACCCGAAACAGCCGCTGCGTCATTCGCCATGGCGCTCGACTGCGCGGACAGACCGTCCTTGATGCTCTGAAGCTTTTCATTCTGCTCTCGAAGCAAATCGATGGTCGATACAATGCGCGCGTCAATTTCCTCGGAACCTGTCGACGTGTCATTGGCGAGAATCTCCAAGTGCCCGATAACGGCCTTATTGTGGTCGATCGTCGCTTGAAGAGACTCGAGCGAGTTGTCGATACGGGTGGTCGTAGATGTGACCGCGCCCGTCAGCTTGCCGATGGCAGCGTTCGCAGAGGCCGACGTCTTGGTGAGCGCAAGGCTGCCTTCCGAGAGCGCCTTGGAGAGCGAGGTGATGGAGTTGCCCGCCGTGGTGCGAGCTTCGCTCAGCAGGTCGTTGCCCTGGGAGATCGCCTGCGTCAGCGACGGTGCCTGGCCTTGCAAGCCGGCAAGTGCCGCATCAGCCGAGGCGATAGCGCCACTCGTCTTATCGATGGCGGCATTCATATCGCCAATCGAATCGCGCACCTCGCCCAAGGTGTCGGACGCCTCGGACACCGAACTTGCCAGCGAGTCCTGAGTCTGGGTTGCCTTGTCCTTTAAATCGACACCGGCATCCTTGGCGATACCGGCAACAGTCTTGCCTACCGTAGAGACAAATTCCGAGTTGATCTGCTCCTCGATGGTGTTTGCACCGGTATCGGTAACCTTGGGCGCAATGGCGCTCTTCTTCTCATTGACGTAGTACGTGAGCTTGGGCTGATGGTAGTTGCCGTCGAGCATCGAAACCAGGTTATCCGAGAAGTTCTTGGGAATCACGATAGCGGCATAGTACTCGCCGCTCTCGACGCCCTCCTTGGCATCGGCCGTCGAGTCGACGAACGTCCAGCCCAACTGATGATTCTCCTTGAGCTGGTCGACCACTTTGTCGCCAGCGTTGAGCTCACCCACCAAGTCGTTTTGGGTGCCTCGATCGTTGTTGGCGATAGCAATCTTGATGCCTTGGGTGTTTCCATACGGATCCCAGTTTGCCACGATGTTATACCAGGCATACAGCGAGGGAATAACGCACACGCCTAGGGTAACCACCAGGGCGACGGGGTTCACAAGCAGTCGCTTAATGTCGCGCTTAAATATCGCAAAGGACACCTTTGCATTGGATAGTTTGCTGCCGAGACTCACGCTTGGACCATCCATCCTGTCGTTGAATCGAATCGTACTATCGATAACCATTGTACGTAAGCGCTTTAGCGTCTCAGAGCACAATGGTATTGAGTTTTGCGGGTAGCAATATACTACGAAGACGAATTAGCGTACAGTTGTACAGTATCTTTAATTTCAGCAGGTCACAAAACCACAACCCGCACAAATTAGCAATTCAAATAGTCATCGGGGACGTTCTTAAACGACTGGTCAAACAAGAACGCCCCCAACGACTAGTTTGGACCACGGTAACATCGATGTTTTAGCAATGCCAGCGAGCGGGCGCCAGAGCGAACAAATTGGCATGAAAAGAGGACGGCATAGACCTTCTGGTCATGCCGTCCTCTTTGAATGACAAGTTGTCGCTCTGGCGCCCGCGCAGCGTCGACTGGTCCGCCGTTCGTTAGAACGGCGGAACTGAGGGCAGCGTCGAGCCGTTACGCGGTTTGGTAAAACCGCGTAACTACCTAACTACATCAAGTTGCAAACAGCCGCCGCGAAGGCAACGGGGTCCTCGGGGAGGATGCCCTCGACCAGCAGGGCCTGATCGTAGAGCAGACCAGAGTACTGCTTGATCTTGTCGGCGTCGCCTGCCTTCTGGGCAGCGACAAGCTTGTCAAAGACCGGGTGCTTGGCGTTGAGCTCGAGCACGCGTTGGCTCTTGGGCATGCCGTCGGGCGCGCCCTCGGGTCCCTTCTGGAGCACCTTCTCCATCTCGAGCGAAAGTGGGCCCTCGGTGGTGATACAAGCGGGGGCATCGGTCAGGCGCGCGGAGACGGCGACTTTCTCGACCTTGTCACCGAGCGCCTCCTTCATAGCGCTAAAGAGGTCCTCGTTCTCCTTGGTGGCGTCCTCGGCCTCCTTCTTCTCGTCCTCGGTCGCCAGGTCAAGATCACCGGTCGCAACGTTCTTGAGCTCTAGATGACGATCCTCGACCTCGGGCTCGGCACCGTCGGCCACAGCCTTCTCGGCAGCCTCGCGGGCAGCATCGTCCTCGTAGATCTTGGGCATATCGGCGGCAACGTACTCACGCATAGCCTGGAACGTGAACTCATCCACATCCTGCGTCAGCAGCAGCACGTCATAGCCGCGGTCGAGCACGCCCTTTACCACGGGCATCTTGGCCAAGCGCTCACGCGAGTCGCCGGCGGCGTAGTAGATGGCCTTCTGATCCTCAGGCATGCCCTTGGCATACTCGGCCAGGGTAATCATCTTCTGTTCCTTGGCAGACCAGAACAGCAACAGGTCGGCGAGCTCATCGGCCTTCATGCCATAGCTCGAGTAGATGCCGTACTTAAGACCGCGGCCAAAGTTCTCAAAGAACTTCTCGTAGGCCTCGCGGTCGTTGTCACGCATATCCTCAAGGTCGGCGGTAATCTTCTTTTCCACACGCTTGGCGATGGCCTTGAGCTGACGGTTCTGCTGCAGCGTCTCGCGCGAGATGTTGAGCGACACGTCGGCGGAATCCACGACGCCGCGGACAAAGTTGTAGTAGTCGGGCAGCAGGTCGTCGCACTTCTCCATGATCAGGACGTTGGAGCTGTAGAGCGCCAGACCCTTCTCGTAGTCCTTGCTGTACAGATCGAACGGCGCGCGTCCCGGCACAAACAGCAGGGCGTCATACTCGAGCGTGCCCTCGGCGTGGAAGCTGATGGTGCGCGCAGGATCGTCAAAGTCGTGGAACGTGGACTTGTAGAACTCGTCGTAGTCCTTCTGCTCGACATCGGAGCTGTGCTTCTTCCAGATCGGTGTCATGGAATTGACGGTCTCGAGCTCCTGGTAGTCCTCGTACTCGGGCTTGTAATCGTCGCCGGCGTCCTCGGGCTTGGGTTTCTGGCGGCTCTTGGACACCATCATCTGGATCGGGTAACGCACATAGTTACTGTACTGCTGAATCAGGCTCTTGAGACCCCACTCGGTCAGGAAGCGATCGTAGGTCTCGGCCTCGCCGTCGGCATCGAGCTTCTCGTTCTCGCGCAGCGTCAGGATGACATCGGTACCGTGCTCGGCGCGCTCGCCGTCCTCGATGGTGTAGCCCTCAAGACCGTCGGATTCCCACACATGGGCGACATCCTCGCCGTAGGCGCGGCTGACGACCTTCACATGGCTGGCGACCATAAAAGCCGAGTAGAAGCCCACGCCAAACTGACCGATGATGTCGACATCGGAGCCCTGCTGCTCGGCGTTCTCGGTCTTAAACTCCTCGGAGCCGGAATGGGCGATGGTGCCCAGATTGCGCTCCAGCTCCTCGGCGGTCATGCCAATGCCGTTATCCGAGATGGTAATGGTGCGGGCGTCTTTATCAAAGGAGACGCGAATGGCCAGGTCGCCCTGGTCGATCTTGACGCTCGGGTCCTGCAGGCTCTTAAAGTTGAGCTTGTCGACGGCGTCGCTCGCGTTAGAGATAAGCTCGCGCAGGAAGATTTCTTTATTGGTGTAGATGGAGTTGATCATGAGGTCGAGCAGTTTTTTGCTCTCGGTCTTAAATTGACGCATGTGCAGTCCTTTCGCGCTACCCCTGTCCGCAAAAACGGCTCGGTCGCCCGAGCCGCATCGCAGACCTGCTATGTTCAGACTTAGATTTTATAACCCATTAACGCGCATATATACATACGGAATCGAAAAACTGTATGTCCGAGCGCTCTGATGCGCCAATTGCCAAGGAGTGTCCCAAACTGCCGGCAGGAAAGGAACGTTCCTATCTGCCATCTACGCGCTTGGCCATCCAGGCATGAGGCTGGCCCTCGTCTTCGTAGTCCACCGGGGCAATCTGCGTGTAGCCCGCCTTGGCATAGAGCGGCAGCACGTATTCCTGAGCATGCAGCTTAATGAGCTTGGCGCCGGCATCACGCGCGCACGTATCACTGGCCTCGACAATCTTGCTCGCCAAACCGCGACGGCGCATGCTCGGCAGCACGGCCACGCGCCCCATAATGTAGGTCTCCCCCGCCGCGACACCTTCGTCCAAGTCGCACGCCGGCGACACCGGAGCCTCTGCGTCAGCCGCGCGCTCAAGCTCTTCGGGAAACACGCGCGAGCAACCGGCAAGCTCGCCGTCTACATAGAGCGTCACATGAATGCAGTTCGGATCCTCGTCGATAGCGTCGAACTCATTCTCGTAGCCCTGCTCGTCCATAAAAATGACGCGGCGCACCAACGCCGCGTCATCAAAGCATCCCGTCTTAAGTTGGATATCCATGGCTGCCCTTTCATTCAATGCGAACGTTAGGGACAGATTTTAGCGAAAATGAGCTCCGCGTACGCTAAACTTCGCGCGAGCCTTCGCCAGGCAGTCGTAATGACCCACGTTATGGGCATCGCTCGCGATGAAGCTGTACAGGTTCTGATCGAACAGGCGCTGTGCCGGCTTTTTCTCGCGACCAAAGCGACCGCCGGCAATAAAGTCCGCCGAAGCCTGCAGCTTGCAGCCCATATCGACCAGGCGCTCCGCCACGCTTACATCCTTTTGAACCGCACGATAGCGCTCAGGATGAGCGATGATCACCTGGTAGCCACGGCACTGCAAATCGTAAATCGTGTTCTCGTACTCTCTAAACGCATACGCATCGGCATGTGTCGAAAGCTCGAGCAGAAACTCGTTGGTTCCATCGAAATGCAAGTGCTCCGCGGCATCGATACCAAGTTCAACGAGCTTTCGATGGTTGACCTCGAAGCCCATCTGGAGCGGAAAACCGTCAGCGTTATCACGCAGCAGCTCAAAGGCATCCCACATCTTGTCGTAATCAAAATAGGGATCACGGCAGTGAGGAGTGCAAACGATTCTGGTTACACCGGCCCGCTTGGCAGCCTCGAGCATCGCCAAGCTCTCATCGAGATCGGCGGCGCCGTCGTCTACACCCGGCAAGATATGGCAATGAATGTCACGCATAGGTCAGCCTTAATCAACTAAACGTTTGCTCGGTTGGTGAAGATGCCCTTTTTGGAAGTCCCCTGATCGTCGGAGCCCTTCTTAACCTTCTTACCGTCCTTGGTGTAGTAGGAGTAGTAGTACTCGCTGGTCTCGGTCTCGCAGTAGTTCATGACGGTACCGATGAGCTTGACCTTCTCGGACTTCTTAAGCTGGCCGATAGCGTTGAGTGCCTCCTCGCGCTTGGTGAAGTCCTCGCGCACCACGAACAGCGTACCGTCGGTCAGGCTGGCAATCTCGGCAGCATCGATGAAGGTGCCGACCGGGGGAGCATCAAAGATGACGTACTGGAACTTGGCGGACAGTGCCTTTACCAACTTGGCAAAGCGGTGAGAGACGATGATGTCGGCAGGATTGGGAATATGCGGCTCGGCATCGAGGAAGTAGAAGTTCTTCTGACCCGTCTCGACAATTGCCTGGTCAATGGAGATCTGCTCGGAAAGGACCGCATAGAGTCCGCCGCGCGAACGAACGCCGAGCATATCGGAAAGGGACCTGCGGCGCATATCGGCCTCGACCAGGAGCACGGACTTGCCGCTCGTGGCGATAGCCTGGGCAAGGTTGATGGAAACCGTAGACTTGCCCTCGTTGGGAATCGAGGACGTGACGGTAATGGTGCGAATGGGGTCGTCCACGCTCGCAAAGCGGATGTTGGCCAGAAGGGTCTTGGCGGCATTCTGTACAACGAGCTTATCGGTGTTCTTTGCCTTAGCCATGCCTATTTACCACCTTTCATAGCCGGAATTCGGCCAACAACGGGAATGCCCAGGAGCTCTTCTGCCTCTTCGGCACCGCGGATGCGGGTATTGAGCATGTCTGCCAAAACGACATAGGCGACTGCGATAAAGATACCGGCGAGGAACGCGACAGCAACGTACAGCATACGCTTGGGACCGCTGGGGGCTTCGGGGGTCTTAGCCTCGTCGATAACGTTGATGCTCTGGGCAGCGCCGACGTTCTGAGCGACCGTACTCACCGAGCTGGCCATGGCCTTTGCGACCTTAGCCGTCTCCTTGGCATCGGTGCCGGTAACCGAAAGCGTAATGACACGCGTGGTGGTCTCGGAGGAAACAGACACCTTGTAGTCATCCAGATCGGTGAGGCCCAGTTCATTGGCTGCGCCGCTCTTAACGCTATCGCTATCCAGCAGCGTGGCGATATCGTTGGAAAGCATCTGACTCGCCGAGAGATCGTTGTAGCTCATCTGACCGCTATCGTCGGTCTTGGCGAGAATGTACATGCTCGTCGTCGCGGTATAGGTGTTGTCCATCGCAACGAAGGACACGATGCCCATGGCGATCGCGCAGACCACCGGAAGGGTGATGACCAGCTGAAGGTGCTTCTTCAGCAGCTGGAACAGTTCGAGAAGGGTCATGCAGCTTGCCTTTCATTTCCCCAGTTCGGATTGACAAAACTGTCCGTATGTTATCGCATCTTTTTACCGAGACCAAACTCTATACATAAGAAACAGGCTCTCCTGTAAAAATGTCGGAAGCAATCGTAAAATTGCACAACAACGCCGCACCCGAAAGTCAAATGCGGCGTCTGCATCAATATCTATGTTATATCGCTATGCGAATGGCTCGTCCTGCTGTATGGGAAACGTCACCGTAATGGTGGTTCCCACGCCCAACTCGCTCGACAGATCGAGCGTGGCGTGATGATACAGGGCCGCATGCTTGACAATGGCAAGCCCCAGACCGGTTCCGCCGCGTGCCTTGGACCTACTCTTGTCCACGCGATAGAACCGCTCAAATACCTTGCCCTGTTCTTCAGGCGCGATACCGATTCCCGTGTCGGCGACCGCAAGGAACGGATGGCCTTCGTCGTTGGTGCCGCACTGCAGCGTAACCGTACCGCCGGGTCGATTGTAGCGGATGGCGTTGCTTGCCAGATTATAGATGAGCTCGTCAAGCAAGCGCGACACGCCCTCGATGACCACAGGCTTGGTCTCATGACTTATCGTCACATTCGCCTGACGGGCGACCTGTTCAAGACGCTGCTCGACCGCGTAGATGGCACGTGAGAGCTCAATAGGCTCCGTGGACCCAATGGGCACCGCCTCGCCCTCAGCTGCACGCTCGGCCTCGTCCAAGTTAGACAGCGTAAGGATATCGTTGACAAGCGCTGCCAAGCGGCCCGCCTCACGATAGATGCGACCGCCAAAGTTGCGCAGGTCGCCCTCGCCCTCGACCATGCCGTTTGCGATGAGCTCGGCATAGCCCGAAATCGCCGTAAGCGGCGTCTTGAGCTCATGGGTGATATTCGCCGTGAACTCGCGGCGCATACGGTCGTTGTCCGCCAGCACCGCCATTTGGCGCTTGAGCTCCTGGCGCTGCGACTCAATACGCTCAAGCATGGGGACCATCTCGGCATAGGCGTGCTCATAGCTACGGCGTGGGTGGTCCAAATCCACCTCTTGCAAAGGCGCGATGATGGCACGGGACTCGCGGCGCGCCATAAAAAACGAGAGTACCGCACCCGCTGCTGCGATAAGCAGCATCGGCGCCACCATCGACAGCAAAATCGCCGCAACGCCAGGCTGGGCCTGCGCCAAGCGGACAACCTGGCCGTTATCAAGGGCGACGGCGCGATACAGCATAATCTCGTCGAGCGTAGAGCTTGCGCGCTCCGCGGAACCCAAACCACTCTCAAAGGCCTCGATGACCTCGGGGCGATCGCCATGGTTGGGCAGTGTGGAAGGCGACGCCTCGTTGTCGTAGGCAACCGATCCATCCTTGTTAATCAGCGTGATGCGCAAGTCCTCTCGATCGAGGCTACGCAAGAACGGGATGGGCTCCTGCTGCTCGTCGAGGGCGGCAGCAATGAGCTCGGTTTCCTGCGCCAGATTGGCACTCGTGGCATCCGCCAAGGTGTTTTGCACAAAGAACGCACCCAGCACCGTAAACGCCACGATAACCGCCATGGCGCAGACAAAGATCGTCACAAAAACGCGGTGCGACAGCGTATGTTTTCCCTGGGGGGCGAAGACCACGGGTTACTCCTCCGATGCGGTGGCCGCGGTGTCGTCACCTTCGGCACCATCACCGGCAGAAGGCTCGGCCAAGCGGTAGCCCACGCCGCGCACGGTCTCGATGGCGCTGGCATGCTCGCCCAGTTTTTGGCGAAGCGTCTGCACGTGCACGTCAACGGTGCGCGAACCGCCGTCGAAGTCCCAGCCCCACACGCTCTGCAGCAACGACTCGCGGGTAAAGACCACGCCGGGCTTGCGCATGAGGTACTCGAGCAGGTCGAACTCGCGCAGGGTGAGCTTAAGCGACTCGCCGGCAACAGTCACCTCACGATGGCTGGGCGAGAGCACAATGTCGCCCACGCTGAGCACATCGCTTGCCTGTTTGACCATGCCGCCGCGACGCAGCAGTGCGCGGCAGCGGCTGGCGAGCTCCATGAGCGAAAACGGCTTAGTCAGGTAATCGTCGGCACCGCCATCGAGCGCCATCACCTTGTCGAGCTCGGTATCCTTGGCGGTAAGCATCATGATGGGCACCGTCGCCGTCAGGCGATCGGCACGCAGTCGACGCGTAATCGCCAAGCCATCGGTATCGGGCAGCATGATATCGAGCAGGACAGCATCGGGTACCCGTCGCGCCACGGCGGCCTTAAACTCGCCATCGCACGAAAAGCCCTCGGCCTCGATTCCCTGCTTGCGCAGCGCATAGACCGTCAAATCCCTGATGTTGTCATCGTCCTCGACGTAATAGATCATGTTGAACCCCTTTGCGGCCGGCATGACCGCATCTTAACCCTAAAGGTGCCTGTACTAGATGGTATCAGCCAAAACGGCCCGTCAAATAATCCGCCGTGCGCGGATCAGTCGGATTCTTGAAGAGTTGCGCGGTGGGCGCGTGCTCCACCAGCTCACCCAGCAAAAAGAACGCGACCGAATCGGAAATACGCGCGGCCTGCTGCATGTTGTGCGTCACGACCACGAGCGTGCAGGTCTCCTTGAGCTCGCAGGCCAGCTGCTCCACCACCAGCGTCGATACGGGGTCGAGCGCCGAGGTCGGTTCGTCCATCAGCAGAATGTCGGGCTGCACGGCCAGCGCACGGGCGATGCACAGACGCTGCTGCTGGCCGCCCGAAAGACCCAGACCCGATTCTTTGAGCTTGTCCTTGACCTCGTCCCACAGGGCGGCGCGTCGCAGGGAGTCTTCGACCAGCTCGTCGAGCACGACGCGGTCGCGCACTCCCATGCCGCGAGGACCGTAGGCGACGTTGTCGTAGATGCTCATGGGAAACGGGTTGGGGCGCTGAAACACCATGCCCACGCGCTGGCGCAAACGGCAGATGTCGTAATCGCCCAGGATATCTTGACCATCGAGCGCAATCTTGCCCTCGATGCGGCAATCCTTGATGCCGTCGTTCATGCGGTTAAAGCAGCGCAGCAACGTGGACTTTCCGCAGCCCGAAGGCCCGATAAACGAGGTGATCTGCTTGTCGCGGATCTTGATATTCACGTCCTTGAGCGCATGATGGTCGCCATAGAACAGGTCGAGGCCCTCGACGTCGATGCGCGTCGGCGAGGCGGCAAGATCCTCTGCCGTGGGGCGAGTCGCATCCCCAACCTCGCGCTCGTACGCGGCCTCGGCCTGCGCTTTCATGAGTTCTTCAAGCTCCGTGGGCTCCACAGCCGCAGCAGCCGTCATACCGCATACCTCCACATCGATATCAATTCAGCAGTATCGATAGTAGAAATCGCGGCTCATATGCACGTGAGCGCATTGTCAAGTGTTTGTAAGGGCACGCTGGCTATGCGGCGGGCAGCTCGATGGTGAATATCGTGTGTTCGGGCGTCGATTCACATGCAACGGTACCGCCGTGTGCCGCGATGATCTCCTTGGCAATAGCAAGGCCCAGACCGGCACCACCGCGATTGGTCGCACGCGCCGCATCCAGGCGATAGAACTTCTCAAAGATCACCTTGAGCTTAGCCGCAGGGATAGGATCGCCCTGATTGATAAAGCGCACGCGCACGCCGCCATCGTCTTGGCGCCCGGCCTCGATCGTGATAGTCGAGCCCTCATAGCTATAGGCGACGGCGTTTTTCATGATGTTGTTAAACACGCGGGCCATCTTGTCGCCATCCACGAGCACCGTCAGGTCCTCGCGAATATCAACTTGGACTTCCTTATGCTGCTCGTTGAGGATGGGATAGAACTCGTCAGTCACCTGAGCCAGCAGCAACCCCAGATCAACATAGCCGCGCGTGAGCACGATATCGTGGAAGTCAAAGCGCGTGATATCGAAGAACTCTTCGATGAGTGCATCGAGCCGGTGCGCCTTGTCGAGCGCCACGCCCGTAAAGTGCGTACGTTGCTCAACCGGCAGCTCGGGAGCCTCTTGCAGCAGCGAAAGATAGCCCACCACGCTGGCAAGCGGGGTGCGCAGGTCATGTGCCAAGTACGTGACCAGATCGTCCTTGCGATGCGACTCGTCACGCAGAGCTTGCTGCACCTTGCGCTCACGGTCACGCACGCGGTTAAGGGCGCCCTCGGCCTCCAAGAAGTCGCCGTCGATGTTGTCCCAGGTGTCGGGGTGATCGATCAGGCGATCTTGAATACGAGCGGCCAGCACACAATCGGCATGCTGCTCGCCCTGCTCGTAGCCCTGGTAGTACAGGGCGCGGCCGCACAAGAACAGCACGCACACGGCAAGCGCCAGCACAAAGCCAAGCATGTTGAATACAAAGCCGGCATCGAACAGCACCGGCCCTTCAATGCCGCCGAGCGCCATGGCGCCAATCGCCAACGTCATGGCCCACGCGGCGCCGCCAATCACCACGCAGCGGCGAACGATTTCGAATCGATCGATCAGCAAAAAGCCGATAAGCAGCACCGCCAAGATTCCGGCGATGTTATCGATGCCAATCAGCAGCAGGCTCAGCAAAAAGAGCAGCACCGTTGCAAGCGCGCGGTTGTCGACGACCGACCTCACGTATTCAAAGAGTCGATCGGGCACCTCGAATGCCTGCCTATCGTCTTTTGTCATATCCACTTCCCCACCATCAAAGGCGCTATTCGATTATGTAGCCGACGCCCCAGACGTTTTTGATAAAGCGCGGCTTTTGTGCGTCGTCGCCGATCTTTTCGCGCAGGTGGCGAATGTGCACCATCACCGTATTGTTGGAGCCGGGCATAAAGTCCTCGTTCCACACCGCGCGGAACAGGTCCTCCACGGCCGCCACGCTGCCGCGATGCTCGACCAGATACAGCAAGATGGAATACTCGATGGGCGTGAGGCGAACCGGTGAACCGTCCACTGTCACGGAACGAGCATCGCGGTTGATCTCCAGGCCGTCGAGCTGGAGGGTCAGCGACTCGGCCGCCTGTGCGCGGCTACCGTAGCTGGTGTAGCGGCGAAGTTGAGCGTGCACGCGCGCGATGAGCTCCAGCGGACGGAACGGCTTAACCACGTAATCGTCCGCGCCAAGCGAAAGACCCTCGATCTTGTCTTGCTGGGCATCGCGCGCCGTCAGCATGATCACGGGATAGGTATGGCTGGAACGGATCGTACGCAGCAGCTCAAACCCATCGATATCGGGCAGCATGACATCCAGCAGCGCCAGATCGAACTCCTGCTCCAAGATTGCCTTGGCCGCATCGGCCCCGCTATAGGCAATCTGGACATCAAAGCCCTCTTTTGTAAGGTAGATACCAACCAAGTCGGCGATGGCCTTTTCGTCATCAACTACCAAAATGCGCTCGTTCATGCGTGCTCCTCTCGCGCTCCATTATGCCCGAGGCGACGCATGCCACACACAACAAGCGTGGGTGATTAAGTCGGCCTTAAGCACCCTTGTGCCCGTTCGGGCGCGGATGTGGGCCACGCACGCACGCGATGATCGCCGACGCCGGCAAACGATATACTCTAGTTCCAGAAGAGACCATCCCGTCGAAAGCGAAATCCGTGAAGTCCCTCACCTCTTTTGCAAAGCGCTCAGCCCAGCTTGCCGCCGGCTTTGTCTGCGCTATCGCCCTTGCCGCTGGCGTGCCCACCGTCGCCGGCGCCCAAGTGCTCACGACCGACAATGTTTGCGGCAAAACCGCCGATGCGCGCGGCATCACGGCCGAAAACCTGCCCGATATCGATGCGACCAATGCCCTCGTCATGGGCAAAGACGGCACCGTCTACTATGCCCGTGGCGCCGATGAGCAGGTCAAGATCGCCTCGATCACCAAGGTCATGACCGCGATCCTAACCGTCGAGAATTGCAAGATGGACGAGAAGGTCACGGTAAGCAACGCCGCAGCCACCGTGGGTAATTCGACCGCCGGCTTGCTCGAAGGCGACGAGCTTACCGTGGAGCAGGCACTGCGCGGCCTGATGATTCCCTCGGGCAACGACGCCGCCATCGTGCTCGCCGAATATGTGGGCAAGAAGATCGACCCTAAGACCAAAGACGCCGAGGCCACATTTGTGAAGGCCATGAACGAGCGCGCTAAGAAGCTCGGCTGCACCGGTACGCTTTTTGAAAACCCGCATGGTCTGGACTTTGATGAGTGGGCTGGCGATATGCACTCAACCGCACATGACGTAGCGCTAATGATGCAGAAGGCCATGAAAAACGACACGATCCGCGAGGTCGTAGCGAGCGAGGATTCTTGGATCGAGGTCACGGGCGCCGACGGCACCGACCATTCGCACTCCATGGACACGCATAACTATTTGCTGGGCCAAGATGGCAACATCGGTGGCAAGACCGGCACCACCGACGATGCAGGCTATTGCTTTACGAGTGCCTACAACCGCGATGGCGACGAGATCTACACCGTCGTTTTGAACTCCACCACCACCGACCAGCGCTTTACCGATACCGCAACCCTTGCCAATTGGTACTACGGTCACAAGGTGACGGTCGCGATCGCCAACACGCAGGAAAAGACCGCCAACGGCAACCCGCTTATGGCGCGCATTGGCCAAACCGACTGGACGGATAAGACGATCGACGCCACACTCGCCGATCCTACGGCGCAAGCGACCGTGTTTTCCCTTGCCGGCGAGGTGACCGAAAAGGTTAGCTACGACGATCTTTCGGGCACGGTGCATGTGGGCGACAAGGTGGGCAGCGTTACGCTCAAGCAGGACGACACCAAGATCGCCGTCATGGACCTAGTTGCCGACGAGGAAGGTGCAGGGCCGAATCCCATTGAATGGCTCCTTGTGAAGCTCGATCGCTTGGGCCGCCGCATCGACAACCGGCCACTCACGGCAGAGAGCGAGACCGTAGCCAAGGCACCCGAGGTGTAGGGTCGAAGAACAATACGCTCGCTGAAAGGAGGTGTCCGAAAGGACGCCTCCTTTTTTGAGGGTTCGAATCCCCAGCTAACGTGGTTCAACTAAAAAAGGGCCCCTTTCGGAACCCTTCTTTAAAGTCTTACTGGCGGAGAGCTGGGGATTCGAACCCCAGATGCCCTTTTGGGGCATACTCGCTTAGCAGGCGAGCACCTTCGGCCTCTCGGTCAGCTCTCCGTAACAGCCGTTCTATAGTAACCAAACAGCCAAGGATGGGCAAGAGGAAATTTTCTAATTGCCTAGCATCCTTTCCCCCTTGGAGGCTTCGCCTACCCCAGCGAGCGGTTGAGGGAGCCGAGCTCGTCGTTGCCCATGGTGCGCCACATTTGGAAGATGCAACCGCGTGCCAGGAAAAAGAAGCCGCTGTCGACCAGTTGCACAGCGGCATCTGCCAGCTGATTCGTCACGGCGGACACTGGCGGCAGCTCGAGTCCAGCCTTGCGGATGGTCTCGACCGCTTCCTCGAACGTCGGAGGCTCGCTGACGCCCATCTCGTTCATAAGGCCCTGCATTTCTTCCAGCGCGCTGCTGCCCGACTCCTCGCCGCGCGGCACCAGACGGTAACAAGCCAGCGCAAGGTCGAGCTGATCGCAATTCCAATAGGCAAACGCCAGGCGATAGAACAGGTAGCCGATTGCAGAACGATCGCTGGCAATACGTAGGCCGTGGCGCGCCACCTCGATAATCTCGTCGAAGCGCTCCAGACGCGCAAGCACGTTGATGAGCGCAAAGTGCGATTGCATGGACGAGCGCGCCAGATCGTAAAGATGGCGCACCTCGGGCAGTGCTCGTTCAAAGTCCTCTTGCTCGACGTAAAAGCTGCAGATCTCGTGCTGGGCAAAGTACAGCGCATCGGGCGCACGAAGGATTCGCACAGAGCGGTCTTCTTCCAACACCGGTAGCACCATGCGCACCAGCTGGTTATCGCAAAACTGCGTTTGAACCGGACCTGTCGCTAAAAGCTCGGCGACGGCGCACTTAGCCTCCAACTCCTCGACAAGACGAGAAAAGCCTTCAAAAGCACCTGTACGGTCGACTTTTGCCTGCTCGCGCAATTCAACAACACGGGCCACGTATGGGTCGTCGTCCTCTTCCATGACCTCCAACTCGTCAGCCGTATCGGCAAGCAGCAAATCGCGCAGCGCCGGCGGAAGCGTGCGATGGTCATCACGCGGACGAGCATGAACCTCCGCAGGCTCAATCGTCTCCGGAGCGGTTGACTCATACGCCTCAAGCACACGCTTGCACGGCATATCGTCCATGTCCATGCTCTCAAGATCCTTGGCAACAGGCACGCAATCGGCCAGATAGGCCGCGCGCCCAAAGAAATACGTTGCAACAACGCGCTCGCCCTGCTCACTGTCGGGAGCAGCAATCTGCACATAGCAGCGCGTGATGCAGGTGCCCGCGGCAAAACACGCTGCCGCAAGCGTGAGTGCCACGCGCGCATCGTGCTCCGCGGCCCAGATCGCGCGCGTGTCCTCGTCCAGCTCGCGCCAGGCGTCATCTTGAGCGTCGTATTCACGTTGCGGCATGGCATCAACGACAGACTGCCCAAACCGAACGAGCATAATCCCCTCGGCAACGTTTACTCGATAGGTATAGTCGAGCCGCGTGACCACGTTGAGCGCCTCAACGATTCGCGCAAAACGGGTGCGCACGTCCCACTCGCCGCCCGGCTGGCAAGCCACCGTACCCGGTTTGCCCCACGGGTTATCGCTCGAGGCCGTATCGAGCAGTCGGGGAACATCGTTGGTCGTCTTGGCGATATGCCACGCATCAAAGAGCGCGCAGCCCTCAAGGCTCGGCGAGGATGCCGCAGGGGCCAATCCGGCCCCGATGCGCTCGAGGATGCCGGAGAGGCGGTTGAGACGGCACTCGATGGCAAGCAGCATGTCAATCTCGTCCTGGTCCAGCAAGCTACGATCAAAATTGAGATAAAACAGCTTTGACCGGTCGATGCGCGCCAGGCTCATTTCGGACTTGGCGGCAATGGTGCGCAGACGGGGCAAGTCAATTTCGCTCATAAGGGTGGCGGCATAGCGCTCGATACCGCTCGGATTCTCGGCATGGCCAACGCGGTAAAGCAGCGTCTCGATAGCATCGGGGAGCGGTGACGTGTTAAAGCCCAAAAACACCTCGACCGGCTCGGGCAACTTTACGAGCTTGATCTTGTCGACAACGTTTTGCATGTCCGCATCGAGACCGTCGACGCCCGCCGTGTTCGCAATAGCGCTTTCGGAGTTGGCAAATATCACGTAGCGCAGGAACATCGACGCCATGAACTCGCCGTAAGGAAGGGAGCGGGCCGAATTCCATGTCTCGTGATCGGACTGCTCGCGCATGGGGCCTTCGGGAGAGCCGATGACTCGCGCCCGGGAGCGCATCGTCCCATCGGTACCCCTGACTGCAATCTCACCGATGTTGGAATCGGACTCGTCAAGAATCAGCTGCATGTCGGGATCGTCGGGCAGCGATACTTCGTTAACGGGACGGTCCACCTTATAGGCCTCACCCGAAACGCTCACGTAGCCCAAAAGCGACACATGGCTTTTGCCGACAAATTCGACGACATAGCATGATTCATGCGGGTCCTCGCCAAAGAGTTTCCAGACCACGCCATATGAGCGCCCCGCAGGCTGCTCGGGCATCGCCGGAAAGCGCTTCTTGGGATCGAGAAACCTGAGCTTGTATGTCGGACGCTCTGCCACGAAGTATCACCCTGATCGGTCGCTTGAAGAAGGAGTGGTCGCGAAAAAGTCGCGACATCTACTCGGAATCTTACACGAGTCGACAGGAAATAGTCCGCTTTACGCCCGCGCCTCGACCGAGGTTCGAATCCATGCGGTGCTTACGTAAAAGAAAAGCCCCCGTTGCCGGGAGCTTCAATCTCAAATGGTGCGGCGTATAGGATTCGAACCTATGACGTTCTGATTCGTAGTCAGACCCTCTATCCAGCTGAGGTAACGCCGCGACTTGTTGATTATTATGCACATCGACTGAATAAAGGTCAAGCATTTTTCGAAAAAAGTTATTGAATTTGATTTTTACTCATTTTGACCACTTGATGCGATCTTCGACGCATCGCGATATAAGAAAAGCCTCCGTTACCGGAGGCTTTAAAATTCAATTGGTGCGGCGTATAGGATTCCGCGCATCCGCTGCGCGGATCCGCACCGGCTTCGCCCGCCTGCCGGCGGACTCGCCCGCTCGCTAAAAACGCTCCGCGTTTTCTTGACGCTCGCGCCTCGAACGAGGTTCGAATCTCCGCAATGCCCCCGTAAAGGAAAAGCCCCCGTTGCCGGAGGCTTAAAACTCAGTTGGTGCGGCGTATAGGATTCGAACCTATGACGTTCTGATTCGTAGTCAGACCCTCTATCCAGCTGAGGTAACGCCGCAACGCACGGATTATTATGCACGTGACCCCTCGATGGGTCAAGCGACAATTTGGAAAATTTTTACGAAGTGATGATTAAGACGCCCGCGCCTCGGCCGAGGTTCGAATCCATGCAGTGCCGACGTAAAAGAAAAGCCCCCGTTGCCGGAGGCTTTAAGTTCGATTGGTGCGGCGTATAGGATTCGAACCTATGACGTTCTGATTCGTAGTCAGACCCTCTATCCAGCTGAGGTAACGCCGCAGCGCAAGACATATAAAACCACTTTAGCTTATTGGAGTCAAGCACAATCTCAAACTTTTTTGTGGAACGCAGTTTTGTCACGCTGCTCCGCATATACCGCCGTTCCCCGTACGATCGATTGGCTTTTCGATCACGTCGAACTTAGCATCAAGTTCCCTCAGGAGCGATCTCACCCGCTGGGCACAATCATAATCGGCAAACGAGATGCTCAGCATGCGCGCGACCTGGTTGGAAGTCCCAACTCCATAGAAGTGCTCCAGCGCCACAAGTCCCTCGTGCGTCACAAAGGTCTCGACCACATGCGGCGACTCCTCAAAGCACCATTGGGTCAACGGACCCTCACTCGTCTGCCGAAGCACCAGGCCACCCATGCCAGACGGCTCACACGTTACAAGCAGGTACTCCCCGCCTTCGTCGCTCTCAAACAAAACCACCCGATCATCAAACAGCTCCATCGCGTCCCCTTTCTCTCGCTCTTATTTAGCAAAAGCATAGCAGGTAGATGGCTGTATACAGAACAGTTGTTCGTGTGTTTTCTATTGAGCTGTCCGCACGGCATGGTATGGACCTACGCACGAAATAGGGCGCCCCCGAAGGAGCGCCCTTGCATATCCCCTATGCAGGCAAGTTACGCGACCGGCTCGATCTTCTCGAGGCCGCCCATGTAAGGACGCAGAACCTCGGGAATCGTGATGGTGCCGTCGGCGTTCTGGTAGTTCTCCAGAATGGCGGCCATGGTGCGGCCGGCCGGCAGGCCGGAACCATTGAGGGTGTGCAGGTAGCGCGAACCCTTGAAGTTCTCGGGGTCGCGATACTTGATGTTGGCGCGGCGAGCCTGGAAGTCACCGCAGTTGGAGCAGGAGCTGATCTCCTTGTAGGCGTTGTAGCTCGGCAGCCAAACCTCGACGTCGTAGGTCTGACGGGCAGAGAAGCCCAAGTCGCCGGTGCACAGGCTAATCACGCGATACGGAAGGCCCAGCTGCTGCAGCAGGTACTCGGCCTCGGCGGTCATGCTCTCGAGCTCCTCGTCGGACTCCTCCGGCTTAGCGAACTTGACCATCTCGACCTTGTCGAACTCGTGCTGACGGATGATGCCGCGGGTGTCGCGACCGGCGGAACCGGCCTCCTCGCGGAAGCAGGGGGTGAAGGCGGTGTAGCGGCGCGGCAGGGTGTCGGCATCGAGGACCTCGCCGGCGTGCAGGTTGGTAAGCACGACCTCGGCGGTGGGGATCAGGAAGTTGTCGCCCGAGACGTGATAGGCGTCGTCCTCGAACTTGGGCAGCTGGCCCGTGCCAAACATGGTCTGACGCTTGACGACGATAGGCGGCCACCACTCCTTGAAGCCACGGCTGGTGTGCGTATCGAGGAAGAAGTTGATGAGGGCACGCTCCAGGCGGGCACCGGCGCCACCGAGAACGGTGAAACGGCTGCCGGAGAGCTTGTTGCCGCGCTCGAAGTCAAGAATGTCGAGGTCGGTGCCCAGATCCCAGTGCGGCTTAAAGTCGAAGTCGAACTCGCGCGGGGTGCCCCAGCGGCGACGCTCGATGTTCTCGTCCTCGTCCTTGCCGTACGGCGTGGCCTCGCAAGGAATGTTGGGCAGGTGAGCCATGAAGTCGTACTGCTCCTGCTCGAGGGCAGTACGACGCTCGGCCAGACCGTCAATCTTCTCGTTGACGGCGCGCACGGCCTCCTTGGCGGCCTCGGCCTCGTCCTTCTTGCCCTCCTTCATCAGGGCGCCGATCTTCTTGGACTCGGCATTGCGCGTAGCCTGGAGCTCCTCGACCTCGGTGATGACGGCACGGCGCTCGTCGTCGAGCTCAAAGAACTTCTCACGATCCCAAGACGTCTGGCGATTAGCCATGGCGACATCGATGGCATCGGGGTTCTCGCGAACAAACTTGATATCAAGCATTAGATCCTCCGGCGATATACATTCCATTTAGGTTGCAACCTTGTACATGTATGGGCAAGTATATACTTATGAGCGTTTACGGCCCAACTCAACTACGCAAGAAGGCACCCAATGGACGCAGTTTTTTCCTTTTTGTTTGGCACCCGCACCGGTTTTGCCATCCTTTTCGCCGGCGGCATCCTGTTATTTGCGATTCTTGCCTTTGTAATGGAGAAGCGCACCCATAAGATGTACGTCGACCGCGGGCCCAAGTCCGAGGATGAGGAAGACAGCTTCTGGGACTAACCTGCCAAAAAGGGACAGGTTTATTTTGGTCGGTTTTATCTGGGCAAATGCAAGCGCCCCGCAGCTGGAATTGAGCCAGTTGCGGGGCGCTTTTCGTACATGCGACAAAACCGCAGGAAAAACCTGCCAAAATATACCTGTCTTTTTTGGTCGGTTTTATTGGAGAGTTGCGTCAATTGCCTTGACCAGGGCGCTGCGCATGCCGGCGTCCTCGAGTGCAACGACGCCCTTGATGGTGGCACCACCGGGCGAGCATACGGCATCCTTCATCGCCGCAGGATGCTGGCCAGTTGCAAGCTGCAGCTTTGCCGTACCCAGCACCATCTGGCTCACAATGCGATAGGCATCGGCGCGCGGGATACCGTGCTTGACCGCCGCATCGCCCAGGGCCTCGATTGCCATGGCGACAAATGCCGGAGCGCAACCACCCACCGTGCCGCCCACAAACAGCAGACTCGTATCGAGCTCGACCACCGCACCGAGTTTGCCAAGCAGATCAAGCACCACTGCGCTCTGCTCATCACTAAGCGTGGAAGCCTTCTCGCAAGCGATGACGCCCTCGCCCACCGAAACCGGTGTGTTGGGCACCGTCGAGATATGCGCGACGCCCGGCAGGACCTGCTCCCACTTGGCACTGTCCCAGGTCCAGGCAACCGACAGAACGACCTTTTTGGCAAGAGCATCCTTGAGCGGGGCGAATACCTTCTCGATCATGTACGGTTTGACCGCAGCAACCACGATATCGGATGCGGCGACAACCTCGGCGGCATCGTGGCAGGCGACCATGCCGCGCGCCTCGCAGCGCTCAACCAGTGCGTCGTAGCGACCCGCGCAGGCGCACATGTCGCTCGCAGCTACACCGGCAGCGATCCAGCCATCGGCCATAGCGCTCGCCATATTGCCAAAACCGACAAATCCAATCTTCATATCTCATAGTCCTTTCAGACACATTCCTCAAAACGAAAGGTATTGTCCCACGCCATTGTTTCGTATTGCCGACCTATTTGTGATACGGCTCGCCACGGCTGATCTTGGAGGCACGGTAAATCTGCTCTAGCAGCACCACACGCGCCAAGTTATGCGGCAAGGTAATGCGTCCAAAGCTGAGCATCTCGTCGGCGCGGGCGCGCACGTCATCGCTCACGCCGTCCGATCCGCCGATTACAAAGGCGATGTCGCTGTTACCACGCAGCATAAGATCATCGAGCCGCGCCGAAAACTCCTCGCTCGAGCGCTCTTTGCCCTCAATGGCCAGCAGGATCACATGCGCCCGAGACGGCAATGCAGCAAGAATTGCCGCCCCCTCCTTGTCGCGCGCGGCATCCACGCCGCCCGCCTTAGCCGGGTCGATATCGGCCACCTCGCGGATATCAACCTTGGCATAGGCACCTAGGCGCTTGGTGTACTCAGCGCACGCGTCCTTCCAAAAGCGCTCCTTGAGCTTACCGACGCAAACGACGGTGTATTTCACGCGCGTCTACTCCTTCGAATCGTTTTGAACTTTGCCGGCGGTCAGCATCTGCTCGAACATCGAGGCCGACTGCGAAAAGTCGCTCGGCAGCACGACCGTCGAGGTTTTACCCGTGCGAGCGAACTCCGTCATCATCTCGGACCACTGCGTAAACATGAACAGTTGGTTGGCCTCGTCATTGCCGACACCCGTCTCTTGGATGATCTCGAGCGAATCTTTGATACCCAGCGCGATGGCCTTGCGCTGGTTGGCGATGCCCTCGCCCGCCTTTTCCATTGCCTCGGCCTCGGCGGTCGCCTCGGTGACGCGCTTGATGCGGTCGGCCTCGGCGAGCTCCTGCGCAGCAGCGCGCTTGCGCTGGGCGGCGTTGATGTCGTTCATGGAGTTCTCGACCTCGGTCGGCAGCGCGATCTTGGTGATGAGCGTCGACACGAGGGTGAAGCCGTAGGCGGCCATCTGCTCGGAAACGGTAGCGTTGACATCCTTGGCGATGTCATCCTTCTTGGCAAAGACCTCATCGAGCGTATAGACGGGGATGGAAGAGCGCAGGGCATCGGTGATGAAATCACGCATCTGGTCGACGGGTTCCTGCAGCATGTAGTAGCTCTTGTAGATGCCCGAATCTGCCGGGCCGGCGCCCATGTCATAGCTCACGTGGTACTGAGCAGAGACCTCAAGGCCGATGGTCACGTTGTCCTGGGTCTTAACGTCGATGCCAAAACCGTTTTTCATGGTGCGCAGACTCACCGTGGCGGCCTTGCGGTCGATCACGGGCACCTTCATGTGGAAGCCCGCGTTGACGATGCGGTTAAACTTGCCCAAACGCTCGATGATCACGGCATGCTGCTGTTCAACGACATAGCAGGCGTTGGGGAGCAGCAGCAACAAAATGATGATGGGAAGTAGAAGGCTCGTAAGAGCAGCGATAATACCGGACAACAGCATGGTCTCTCCTCTGATAGGCACACGTTGGCACTAGGATACCCGCACAAAGCAGCCACGTGACACCAACAGGAGGCCCATAACAAAAAAGCCCCCATTGCTGGGAGCTCTTTCAATCAATGGTGCGGGCGAAAGGACGTCCGCGTATCCGCTTCGCGGATCCGCACCGGCTTCGCCCGCCTGCCGGCGTCCTCGCCAGCTCGCTAAAAACGCTCCGCGTTTTCTTTACGCTCGCTCCTTCGCAGGTTCAAGTCCCCGCGATGGGCCCATAACAAAAAAGCCCCCATTGCTGGGAGCTCTTTCATTTAATGGTGCGGGCGAAAGGACTTGAACCTTCATGGGGTTGCCCCCATACGGACCTGAACCGTACGCGTCTGCCAATTCCGCCACGCCCGCGTGCAGGAATTAGAATAACGGAGCGCCATCGCGAACGCAAGAACTATTTTTGAAAAAGTTTGCAGGCATTTTCCCAAGCTGCTCGCGCGATTGCCTCAGCATCCTCGCCGGTACGATCGACACGGTCGTTGACCAGCGTGTTTGCCGTGATAGAAATCATTGCCGGCTCGCACTCAAGACCACGAATGGGCTCCGGCGCCATATAGGGACAATCCGTCTCGAACAAAATGCGATCGAGCGGGGTCGCCGCAAATGCCTCGCGCACGTCGTCGTTGCGCTTAAAGGTGGCCGCGCCGCCATAGGCGATATAGCAGCCCAAACCCACAAAGCGCTCCATCGTGGCTCGATCCTCGCCAAAGCAGTGCAGCACGCAACCGGCCTGAGGCACACCTACCTCGCGCAGCACGTTGTACGCATCCACGTGCGAGGTGCGCTCCCCATCCGAGTCCTCGTGCCGCAGGTGCAGCTCCACCGGCACATTGCGGCGCACGGCAACTTCGAGCTGACGTGCCATGCAATCAATCTGCACGCTATGGGGCGCCGGCGCGATGTCGTCATCGTAATCCATGTGGTAGTCCAGGCCGATCTCGCCGATACCGGCGCACAAAGGATTATCGAGCGCGGCAACGACCTGCGCGTGAATGTCGTCGGTATAATCCGGCGCGCCATAGGGATGAACGCCAGCGAGATACTTGATCTGCGGAATATCCCGCATCGGTAGAATTTCGCGCACCAGCCAGTCGCTATAGTCCGTCACGCTGCGCTTGTCGGCGATGGGGTCGAGCATCGTCACCAACAGGTCGACGCCCGCGGCTTTCGCGCGCACGAGCGTCTCGGGCACTTCTTTGCCCCAAAACGAAAGCAGATGCGCATGCGTGTCGGCAAGCGGTGCCAAGGGCACGGGGCAGGCAACCGTCTTCTTTTTCTTGGTAAACGTCACGCGTTCGGCATTAGGCGTCATGGATTAGCTCCTGGGCCAGGCGGACAAAGTCAGCAACATCGAGCGTCTCGGCGCGCGTGGTGGGTGAGATACCGCAAGCCTCAAAGGCGGCATCGAGCACGTCCTTGGCAAAGCCGTTGGCGCTCATGGAATTGCGGATGGTCTTGCGACGCTGAGCAAATGCGGCGTCAATCACGCGGGCCACAAACTCGCGATCGAGTCCTTCGGGCACCACGCCGTCAACACGGTCGATACGCACGACGGCCGAGTCCACGTGCGGTGCCGGCATAAAGCAACGCGGCGGCACCTCAAAGCGACCCGTCACCTGCGCATACAGGCCGAGCTTTGCCGTATAGCCGCCATAGGTCTTGTTGCCCGGCACTGCGGCAATGCGATCGGCAACCTCCTTTTGAACCATGACGACGGCGCGCTTGAGCGCGGGCATCGTCTGGAAGAACTGCAGGATGATCGTCGCCGCCACGTTATAGGGCAGGTTCGCGACAAATACCGTCGGCTCACCGCCCGCAACCTGCTCAATCTGCTCCGGCGTCACCCTGAGCGCGTCGCCCATGATAAAGCGGAAGTTGGCGTAGTCAGCGGCATGGGCATCGAGCACCGGCTCGAGCTCGGGGTCGGCCTCGATCGACGTGACGCACGCCGCCTCCTGCAGCAGCGCAAGCGTGAGCGTACCAACGCCCGGACCGACCTCGAGCACGCGCTCATCGCCCGCAAGCTCGGAAAGCTCGCAAATGCGCTCAATTACATGGTTGTCGATCAGGAAGTTCTGGCCCAGGCGATGCTTGGTCGCAAGGCCAAACTCCTCCAGCAGCTCCCTTGTTGCCGTGGGGTTTGCCAAAGGCGAAGTTGTCATAGTTGCCTCCTTAGCATGGTGGCGGCGTCTTGAAACAAAAGGGCATGGACCGTTGCGGCCATGCCCTTACATCTAAACAGCAAATTGCCGATATGGCGCGCGGCGGCTTAGCCCAGACGCGGGAACAGCGGCTCGCCCTTCTCGACGGGCTGACCACCGGCAAGCAAGCCCCAAGCGCAAATGCCCTTGAGGTCGTCGCTCGCGGCCTCGTCCTCGCACGACAGGCGGCGCAGGGCCTCGGCAGAAGTCTGGGGCATGAGCGGCATCAGCAGGTGAGCGGCAATGCGGATAGCCTCGAGCAGGTTGTAGATCACAAATGCCAGCTCGTCAGCCTTGGTCTCGTCCTTGGCAAGCGCCCAGGGCTCGGAGTCCTCGATGTAGTGGTTGGCGGCATGGATGAGCTCCATGACCTCGTCCTTAGCTCCACCGTAATCGAGCACGTCCATCTTGGCCATGTAGCGCTCGACCAGGCCATCGGCGATCTTTGCCAGCGGGTTTTCGAACGCATCGAACGACGCGGGCTTGGCGGGCGCGCAACCGTCAAAGTACTTGCCGCTCATGTTGAGCGAACGCGAGATAAGGTTGCCCCAGCTGTTGGCCAGGTCGGCGTTGTAGACCTGCTCCATGCGATCGAAGCTGATGGCACCGTCGGTGCCGGGGACGACGTCGGTCATGAAGTAATAGCGATAGCCCTCGACGCCCAGCATGTCGATAACGTCCTGCGGAGCGATGGCGTTGCCGCGGCTCTTGGACATCTTCTCGGCCTTGCCGGTCTCGGCATTGCGCACGGTCAGGAAGCCGTGGGCAAAGACGTGCTCGGGCAGGGCCTCACCGATGGCCATGAGCATGGCGGGCCAAATGACGCAGTGGAAGCGGATGATGTCCTTACCCACGATGTGGAACTGCGCGGGCCAACGATAGGCCAGTTCGGCACGCGCCTCGTCGGTGTCGACGCCGTAGCCGACGGCCGTCATATAGTTGAGCAGCGCATCGAACCACACGTAGGTCACGTGGCCCTCGTCAAACGGGACCTGAATGCCCCAGTCAAAGCTCGTGCGGCTCACGGAAAGGTCGTTAAGGCCGCCCTCGACAAAGCTGCGCACCTCGTTCATGCGGAACGCAGGCTCGACAAAGTCGGGGTGCTCGTCGTAAAGCTTGAGCAGCTTGTCCTGGAAGGCGGAAAGCTTAAAGAAGTAGGACTCCTCCTGCACGCGCTCAAGCGGACGGTGGCAGTCGGGGCACAGGTGCTGGCCGACGCTGCCGTACTCCTCGTCGCCCTTCTGGACCTGCGTATCGGTGAAGTAGGTCTCGTCAGGCACGCAATACCAGCCGTCGTAGCTGCCCTTATACAGGTAACCGGACTCCTTCATGCGCTCCCACAGGTACTGCACGGCATGATGCTGGCGCGGCTCGGTGGTGCGAATGAAGTCATCGTTGGAAATCTCAAGCTTGCTCCAAAGCTCCTTGAAGTGCGGAGCCTGGCTGTCGGTCCACTCCTGCGGCGTCATGCCATGCTTGGCTGCGGCCTCGGCGACCTTCTCGCCGTGCTCGTCCATGCCGGTCAGGAACTTAACGTTGTAGCCAGCGGAGCGGCGATAGCGAGCCTGAACGTCGGCGATGATGGTGGAATAAGCCGTGCCCAGGTGCGGATCGGCGTTGACGTAGTAGATGGGCGTCGTGATAAAGAACGAAGGCTTGCTTTGATCCATGGGGTTTGTCCTCCAGAAAAACGTTGCATACAGGGGATGATTCTAGCGCAAGGGCTGGATATCCTCCATCTATTGCATATCGAGCACCATGGCATAGACATCGCGCTTGCGGCGCGAATACTTCTGAGACAGGCGCTTGGCCACCGCAGAGGCGGGCTCCCCCTCCTCGAGCGCGGAGCGGATATCCTCGCACAGGGCCTCGTCGGGATCCGCTGCCGCGGCGCCAACCGGCACGATACCGGCCTCCTCATCCTCGCTCGGCGGCGCGATGACCAGCGCAATCTCGCCCTTTACCTCGCCGCGAGCACGCAGCTCCTCGGCGAGCTGGGCAGCAGGCCCGCGCAAGACCTCCTCGTGCAGCTTGGTGAGTTCGCGGCAGACGGCAACCTCACGCTGGGGAAAGACCTCCGCCACGGCCTCGAGCGTCGCCACGATGCGGTGTGGAGACTCGTAGAAGATGAGCGCGCCGGGCACTACGGCAAGGCGCTGCAAACGGCGCACGCGGTCGCCGTGCTTTCGGCCCAAAAAGCCCTCGAAGAAAAAATGCTCGCAGGGAATGCCGGACGAAACGAGCGCCGTGACGCAAGCAGAGGGCCCGGGGATAACTTCGACGGTCACATCGGCCTCACGCGCTGCCTCGACCAGCGCCTGGCCGGGGTCGGACACACTCGGCATGCCGGCGTCCGAGGCAAAGGCGAGGGTCTCCCCCGCCAGCAGGCGGTCGACCAGGCCGGCGGCGCGACTGGCGATCACATTCTCGTCGCAACGGACAAGCGGTTTGGAAATGCCCAGATGCATCAGCAGCTTTGACGTCACACGCGTGTCTTCGCAGCAAATGGCATCGGCGGCGGCAAAGGCCTCGCCAACGCGCGGGGACAGGTCGCCCAGGTTGCCGATGGGCGTGCCGACCACATAGAGTTTGCCCGTATGGGCGCTGTTTTGCGTCATATCAACCTATTCAATCATGCCGCGCTCGAGCGTACCGAGTGCCGCGCGGGCATCCCATGCCGCAATGCGCTTCTCGGTCTTCCACGTTTGGAAGAACCAACCGGCAGCCGGTGCAAACGAAGCCAGCTGGTTGGCGATAAACACGCGCTCGTAGGCATTGCGCCCCTCGGGCGTAACCGACGAGTTGGCAAAAATCGCCGCACCCGACCATTCGCCCACCAGCACGGGGAACCCAGTCGAGATCGCTTCTTTAAGCTCGCGCTTGTTACGCGAAATCGCCGTCGTCAGCCCGCGGGGGCTCGTGATGTCGAGCGCATACTCGTCGCGGTAATGGTACAGGTGAAGGTCCATGTAGACGTTCTTATACTTGGCGCCGCGCATAAAATGCTTCCATTCGTTGGGATGCCCCGACGACGAGAAGACGACGATCTTATCCTCGGGCATATACGAACGGACGAGCTCGTAGGCATCGCGATAGAAATTGCGCAGGTAGTGGGCCGGAATGCCATCCGTCATGGTAAAGAGACTCTTGCGGACGCTCATCTGCGGCGTGTCCAGCAGCTCAATGCCCAGCAGGCTCTCGGCCTCGCCGTAGCGATCGGCCAAGCGCTCGAGCACGTCGAGTGCGACATGACGGCCGTTGGTGGACGAATGCCATTCGGCAACAGCCTCCGGCGTGGTGGGCGAATCGTTGGAATCGCCCTGGCCACCGGGCACAGTTGCCAAATCGAGCAGCACGCGGATGTCGTACTTGGCGGCCCACTCAATTGCACGGTCGATGTAGTCGACAACCGAGATGTAGGACGCATCGGACTCCTGCGAGCCAAAGGCATACCAGGGCACCGGCAGACGCACGGCATTGAGACCGATCTGCGCCATGCGGCAAAAATCGTCCTCACTCACAAACGTCTCGTAATGACGGCGCATGCGCTCGTTATAGGCGGCGGTGCCCATGGCCTCCTGCAGCTCGGCCGCATTGGATGCACCGGTCGCCGCGTATAGCGACGGGGTCACCCAAGGCTCGGGAATAAACCAGCCAGAGAGATTAACGCCGAGTATCCTCTCCATCACTGCCCCCTTCGGATCGTGCAGGCTGAGCCTGCATCGTATTGCATAGGAAAAGTATCGTTTTGAGTATACCCGCGCGTGCGGACAGACGACCGAACGGTCTATAAAGTGGCGCAAAAGCGGGAGGAATGTCTGGGGCGAGCGGGCACGAGCTGGTGCGCCGAGATGTGCACGCACGTCGGAAGTAAGCGCCGGAAAGCGCATCCCATTCTTTCGCTCAATAATGGGATGCGCTTTCCGCGGGTCCGCATAAAAGAAAAGGACCCCTTTGCAGAGGTCCTAGTCAATTCAAGGTGGCGGGGAAGGGAATCGCGTCCGCGCGCTGCGCGGACGGACCGCTGCGGCGCTTGCGCGCCTTGCGAGCTACGCTGGAAAACGCTTGCGCGTTTCCTCAGCTCCACGCCCTCACGGGGTTCGATTCCGTGCATGGTCCACATAAAAGAAAAGGACCCCTTTGCAGAGGTCCTAGTCAATTCAAGGTGGCGGGGAAGGGAATCGAACCCCTGACACGAGGATTTTCAGTCCTCTGCTCTACCAACTGAGCTACCCAGCCATTTGAGGTGTGCCTTGTTTCAAGGCTTGATTAGTATAACCAAGGACGCGCTCCGGTCAACCGAGAATTTGAAAAAAGTTTTTGAGCACGGCGCCAGCCACAAGTCCAACCCTATAGAACAGCACGTTAGAGACATCAACCCGCCGCAAGAAGTTTTTCGCTCAGGGCTGCACGGGCAAACTCACTTGGCGTCATCCCTTCAGCCGCCGCCCGACGACGAATCGCCTCCTTCATCCCTAGGGGAATCTTGACCGATAGCGTTGCCGTCCCTTCGCTTGAGAGCGGAGGCCGCCCGTGCACGATCCCCCCAACGGTATGCTCGCCGTCCGGAAACCCGCCATGCTCGTACGACTCGCACCACGCGTCAATCATTTCATCCGTTACAACCTGACCATTGGCAGCCGTATACGCCTTGCTCATCATCGACCCCTCTGCCGAGCTCGCTCGATCTCTTGCCAGAATTTCTTCTGAACCGGAGACAGGGCATGAACAATGAGCCATCCACGAATTAGTTCGACCGCAACAAGTTCCACACTTCGACCATCTGGAAGCCATCCAATGGCAAGCCATCTCGGCGGCTCATCCTCCGACTCGCGGCGAATGCACTCAGTAACCGCGAACCAGGCACCAAGCACCTGCTTTTCCGTCAAGTGTTTTTTGGCGTTGGGATGGATCTCAACATCCATGCATCTTCTCCTCCATCTTACCCAATTTCGTATGACGAAAGTCCGCTGTCGCCAATTCCTACGCCGGCACTTGTTGAAGGGCGGGAGGCGTAGCGAGGATTGAAGGGCGTTCCAGTACCGCCCAGGCACCGGGACAGGAACACATGCGCCAGGGACGGACGTTTTCGTAGCACGCGAGGATGCCGCCGTTGCGGTCGATAAAGGCAATGTCGATGGGATAGGCCATAAAGCAGGTGTGAACCGAAGAGCAGCGTGGGAACGCCATGACGAGCGGCAACCCGTTGGCGGCAATCGGAGACCGTCCCAGCATGCCGCGCAGGCGCACGGCAAACGACTCCGCCACCACAAACTCGGCAGGCGTCCAACCCAGCCTGTTGAGCGCCCGCGCGTAGGCAATGTAGGATGAGGCCGCGGTCACATAACCACCCCCGGACGCCACGGATCGACTGTCACTGCGCGCTCGTGCGACAACTGCGCCGGTGCCCCCAGCGAAACGCCGGCGATGCTGAGCGAGCTCGGCCACGGCTCGTAGCGCATGGTGCAGGTATAGGTCCTAAACGTGCCGGAAAGCGAAAGCAGACCGCCATCCGATGTCGTCGCACCCTGCTCGCTCGAGACCTCGATCTGCAAGTCATAGCCTTCCATGGCATGTTGGATCTGAGCCTGAACGGTCGCGGAGGAATCGATGGAGCTGCCATCGCCCTCCCCGCTCGGCGCCACGGCATGCGCTAGCACGATATCGGGCACCACGCGGTCGAAGCGTGCGACCGCACCGGCAAAGACCATGACGTTGTACACGATAAGCGCCAGAACCAGCAGGACGGGCGTGACCACGGCCATCTCGACCGTCGCCTGGGCGCGCTCCTCGCGCAGGCGTTTGCGGATGCCCATTACGACCCACCGCCCAGGGCACCCGCCAGCGTGGCAACATCGACGGTAAGTGGGATGGAACCGCCGCCGGGCAGCGGAATCTCCGCTAGCGTGAACACCGCACCGCTGATAGTGCGCTCGACTTGATATTCCAGCGCCTCGCAAAGCGCCTTGGGGTCGGTCACGCCCAGCGGAATACTTCGTAGCTTGTCCTGCACTTTAAAAAGACCTGTGATGTCAGACCCCGGGCTCTTGATGACATTGGCGGTGTCGGTCAGCACCGGCTTTCGTAGGCGCAAGTCGCACGGCTCCAAGCCCAGCGCCGCCACGGACGCCGAAACGGTATCGCCGAGCCACGACGCAATGGAGCCCAGCGCGCCACTGTTCCCTCCCAGGTCATCGATCATCTCGTCCATGAGCTCGTCGGCCGAGCCTTGGATGTCTCCGTATCCCACAAGCAGCCGTCCCCAAACATCCATGACGTCATCGAGTACGCCGACAACGCCACCCGAACGCTCCTCCAGCGTCGAGAAAAACCGCGAGAGAACGTTGTTCTGCGCCGTCGCGTCATCGGGCGCCAGCACCGCAGCAGAGATCGCGCCGCGATCGCCAAGCCTGACTGTCGTGTTAAACGAAGAGTTGAGCTCATCGGGGCTCGAGATGGCACCCGAAACCGCAAGGGCAACCACGCCATTGCGGCCGGGCGGGGCGATACGCGGACGCTCGCCCGAAAGCGCTTTAATGGCCTCGTCAAACGCATTGCCCGCACGGTCTGCCTCGTCCTCTGTCTGGCGCATGAGCTCGAGCTCTTTGTTGCGGCATTCAACGTATTTCTCCAGGGCATTTTTGAACTCGTCGAAGTGGTACTCGAAGCCACTCTCGATAGAAGTCGTTGCAATCGCAACATAGCCCAAAGACGAGACACCAAAATGGCATTCGTCGCACGTTTCGTGACCGTCAAAAGCCGAAACAGACGCCAACCCACCGGGTGTTCCCTTTTTGTAATTAGGACAGTCTGTTCCGTAATGCAAATATGCAACATCGCCCTTAACACTTGTTGGCCAGCGTGCGTCGGTATAGAGCTCAGTCGTCCGCGCCTCATCTGGATTTCGCGGAAGGAAGGGGATATAGGCGGAAACCTTGCCGTCCTCTTCAGTTATATTTGCCCGCTCAACTTCTTCGCTCGCATAGGCGAAAAACGCCTTTCGCGCAGCAGAATCTGCTTGCTTTTCCGGACTCTCGCCAAGCGGTCTCTCATTCGCCAGGCGCTCTCGGTAATACGCCTTCGCACGATTCAGGGCAATTTGCGGTTCCCAGTCAATACTCGAGACGTAATGCTTGTTCTGCTCACCTGAGAGCTCAGTCAAACTGCCTGCGCGCTCCCACATGCATGAACAGCTACCGGCCGAAGCCGGAACCGACCCGCCGCAATCCGCAAGCCAGGCGCGTTCTTTTGCTTTCGCCGTCTCCTCTGAGGCTTTCTGCAGCTCATCTGCCGCGCGTTCCAGATCTTTCGATGTGTCTTTCATCGCATCGGTCGAGATCTCGGACCCCTCGAGCGCAACGAAATCCGACTCGGACGTCCTGGGCACGGCAAGCGCCGTACCGGTATAGGTCGCACCCTCGGTATCCTGCGCCGACACGGCCTGCGTAGCTCGCGCGGCAACCAGATACGGTAGAGCCGTCTCGATTTTCTGCAAGCCCTTGGAGGCGCTTTTGGCAAACTTGTTGCGCGTTTTAATGATCTCGACTCCCGAGTCGACCATATCGCCCGCGGCAAGCTCGGCACCCGGAATAAGGATGGCGACCAAGCCGGTGCCGATCGTGGCAAACCCCGCCAGGCCCAAACTCAAAATGCTCGCATCCACCACCGTCGCAGCCGTATGGTAGGACGACACCACATTGGCGCCTGCCAGCGCGCCGCTATCGGCAGCCACCTGGGTGTCCCCGGCACGCGACATGCTCCATATCGCCGCCGTCGACGAAAACAGCAACGTGAGCACCACCAAGATGACCACCGCAGAGGAGAGCGTGGTATAGGCACCGTCTTCGATAAACAGGTCGATCCCGGCTCGACCCATAAAGCCGCCTCGCTTGCAGCGAGCACGCGGTCGGCAACGGCCCGCAAGCCCCCTCGTCACCTTCAACAGGCAGCGCTTAATCCCATGCAGCAATCCATGAATCATAATCTCCCTCCAGCCACTCGGGACGCGATCGATACGAGACGTCGACCTTAAGCTCGACATAGCCGTTATGGCCCGTGCTACCCATAGCCTGCGCAAACGCACCGATCACGGGCAGCGGTTTAACCTCGCCGGTAACGGAAACGGACGAGACGCCGCCCGCATCGGCCCGACCAAGCTCGATATCCCACGACAGGGGCCCGCCGGCATGGAAAATCGAAACGTCGGGAACCGCGGCAAGACGGCGGCGGGCAAACTCCTTAATATCCTCGTCATCCCCCACCGTCGTCGTGGTCATGAGCCGCGCGGTCTCGGCGGCGGCAGACTCCATGACCGCGCGTGTATAGAGCAGGCACACCGGCTGCAGCGCCAACAGGACGAGCGTCAGAAACGTCGGCAGTAGGAATGCCGCCTCGACCGTAGACTGCGCCCGGTCCTCGCGCGTGACATCAATAGAGCACGATGTCCTTAGCACCCGCAGCAGCGTCGACAACCGATGTCGAGGTGACGCCGTGAGACGCCGTCCGCTCGACCAGCGCCGCCAAGCGCCCATCGGCACCGGCACGCCAAAGCCCTGCGATCGCCAGCACGATGGAAAGCAGTGCCACCGTGACGATGGCGTATTCGACCGTTGCCTGGGCAGATTCCTCACGCAGGACATCATGCATTTCACGACCCCTCCTTTGAGTTCGTTGTCTGCGGGGTCAGGCGGACCACGCGCAGACGACACGAAGTATCACCAGCATCCGCGGCAACCGTCACCATATCGACCCAGCCGCGTCCGTCACGCACGATGGCGCCCCACACGTTGCCCTTGATGTCGAGATAGCCGCTCAGAGCAAGTTGCGCCGTGGGCACCTCGCGATAGGCACGCAGCATATCCGCCGCCGCTTCGGTCATCGGTCGGCACTCGGACCATGCGAGACGAACAGCGACGGCATTGTTTGCAGATGAACCCGTTGCAGCGTCCGCTCGCTCGTCGAGTGCTTGCAAGAACGTTTGCGCCGTGACGGCGGCATTCGCATCGTCCGCGTCTCGCGCATCGTCTATTTGAGACGCCGCAGCCGAACCCGAGCCCGCATCCGCGGCAACCCCTAAACGTTGTTGCCGTGCTGCGTTAAGCCCCCAAACCGCCACTGCCACCGCCACGACCGCACAGGCGAGCACCAGCAACGCGCCGACGGGACGGGCGCCCTCTACAGGCTGTTGATGCCCTCGCTGATAGCGCTCCATAGATCTTGGACCTTGCCCTTAAATGCGACGATGGCAATGATAGCGATCACCACGAGCACACCGACCAGGATGGCGTACTCGGTGGTGCCCTGCGCGCTCTCCTCCCGCAGCAGTTCCTCGGCACGCTGGCGAGCGTGAATTGACTGGCAAAACGCCCAGCTCCAGACCTTGCCAGCAACGTCAGTCATCGTATTCATGTATTCCTCCCTACATCATCCCGCCTGCTCCCAGCAGCGGGCCCAATATGGACAGAAGCAACGCCGGCAAGATGAGCGTGCCGGTGGGAATCAGCAGCTTGACCGGCGCGCGCTCAATCTCGCGCTCGACTGCAGCGCGATGGGCCGCGCGAATCTCGCGACTTTGAGCCGCCAGCGTCTCGGCAAGCGGGGCACCGAGGGCAAGCGCCTGCCCCGCTGTAATGGCAAAGGTCTCGAGCGCCCGCACATCCAGGTCGCGCGCGGCTGCCAGAAGCTCATCCTCTCGCGTCCCTACGCCCACCCGCCATGCCATGCAGGCTCGCTCAAGGCGGAGCGCCAACGTCGATCGGCGATTGGCGCAAAAAACCTCAAGCGCCGCATCGAACGAAAGGCCGGCCGAAAGCCCCAGACGCACCACGTCGATCATCTCGGACACCTCGCCAAGCGACACCTGCGCCGTACCACCCGTGCCGAGCATGCCTTTCAACCGTGCTGCCAGGGCATCGGTCACCGATCGAGCAGCCGTAACAACCAGCAGCGCTTCGCGTTTGCAGGCCTGGACGATCTTGTGTGCGTCCGCACGCTCCAAACCCGTCACGATAAACACGCTGAACGCGCACAGGCACGCCGCGACCCCGACCAGGGCGCTCATAGCTCCACCCGCATAATGCGTCGGATGACCACCAGGGCGACGGCGTTGAGAGCAAGTCCCAGCACCACGGCACCGGCACCCGCCGGCGTTACAAGGCCGCGGCGAAAATCGGCCGAAAGCAGCACCAGCACCGCGCACATACCCGCCGGCATCGCCGAGACCATGTGTGCCGACATACGAGCCTGCGATGTCTTGACGTCCAAGCGGCGCTTGAGCTCAATGCGCTCCCCCACCATGCTCGACGCCTCGGATAACAGGTCGGCGAGCGGGGCACCGGTTCGCTGCGACACCTTGAGCGCCAAAGTGACAAGCGAAAGGCCGGGGGCATCGATACGGTCGAGTAGGTCATCCAACGCATCAGTCGCCGAGACGCCGCAGTCGATCGCCGCCGCCACGCGCAAAAACTCGGTATGCACCGGCTCTTGCGCGTGGGCCCCCACAAACCTCATGCCCTGGGCCAGTGAATGACCCGAGGCGAGCGACATGGAGAGCGCCGTAAAGGCCTCGGGCATGGCTTCTTCCACATCGTGTTGCTCGCGGCGACGGTCGAAAGTGTCGCGAGCGGCGCCTACGCCAAACGGCGCGAGCAGCCCCAGAACAAAGCCGATAGGCGACAGCGATACGACAGTCAGGACAATGCCGCAGACGCCACTCGACAGCAGCAAGCATGCCAGGCACGCCTCATCATCTTCGATGACAAGGCCAAGGCGATGTGCTGGAATCAGCAGCGCCCAGGAGCGGGCAGTCTTTTTTAGCAGGTCGTTTTCTACCAGCTCGCGCGGCAGTTTCTCGGCCACCGACTCAAGCGTATGACGGGCCAGCTCCGCCGGCGGCACGCGCGGCGCACGAGGCTCCGCCCCGCACGCCACCGCGGCAGAAAGCCCCGTCAAACCCCCTACGACGAGGGGCACAACGATCTCCACTCGTCCACCTCCTCTTGCGTGAGCGTTCCCGAGCGCAGGCCCTCTGCGATAAACGGAGGCTCGCGATCGAGCGTCCAGGCGCGCGTGGCGGCATCGAACGTCACGTAGCGCTCAAGCTCCACGCCGCCTGATGCGCCGCGTCGCACCCCCGAATAGGAGGACACGAAACGCCTGCCGTCCGCATGGCGCTCGGACATCACGATGCCGTCGAGCGCCATGGCAATCTGCTCCTCGATAAGCTCGCTCGGCAGGTCGATGCCATAGCGCGCAAGCAGCGTCAAACGCACCACGGTCTCCTGCTCGGTGCCCGCATGAAGCGTGGTGAGCGACCCATCGTGCCCGGTGTTCATGGCCTGCAGCATGTCGCAACATTCCGCACCGCGCACCTCACCCACCACGATGCGGTCGGGACGCATGCGCAGGGCGTTGGTCACCAGGTCGCGGATTGTCACCGCGCCCTCGCCCTCAATTGAAGCCTCGCGTGCCTCCAGGCGAACCACATGCGGGTGATGCGCAAACTTGAGCTCGGCGGAGTCCTCGATCGTCACGATGCGCTCGCCGGTGGATATTTCGCACGATAGCGCGTTGAGCAGCGTGGTCTTGCCCGACCCCGTGCCACCTGCAACCGCCAGATCCTGACGCAGCGATACCGCGCACGACAGCAGCTGTGCATACCAAAGCGGTAGCGACCCCAGGCCCACAAGCTCGTCCAACGAACAGATGCGGTCTGAAAACTTGCGGATGGTGAGAATTGGCCCATCGATCGCCACAGGCGGAATCACCGCGTTGACGCGATAGCCCGTCTTGAGGCGAGCGTTGACAATGGGGCTGCGCTCGTCGATGCGCCTGCCCAGCGGCGAGATGATGCGGTCGATGAGCACGCGGATTTGCTCGTCATCCTCAAACGCATGCTCGATGGGATATAAGACGCCACCGCGCTCAAAGAAAGCCGATCGGCAGCCGTTGACCATGATCTCGGTGACGGTGTCGTCCTCGATGAGCGGCTGCAGCGGGCCCAGGCCCACCACGTCGTCCAGGATCTCATCGATGATGGTCTCGCGCTCGGGCGTCGCCAGGTCGCCCGGCTCCTCCACGTTGAGCGCCGCCTCCACCGCAGGACGCAATTCCGAGCGGGCGCGCGCCGGATCGATGTATGCGCTGATACGCGCCACCTCGTCATAGCCCATGCGGTCCATCACGGCGCGCTTGGTGCGGCGCTTGACGGCACGGTGGCGCCCTGCGTCAACAGGCACTGTCGCCGCGGCCGCGCCGGCCGCCTTAATCCTTGTTTGCAAGCTCATCGCGAATCACCCTCGCGCGACCAGGGAAGACGGATGCGCGGGCGCTCGGTGCGCGTCGCGCGGTCGGTGACCATGTCACTCCAGGGACCGATGGCGCAGCCCAGCTCCACGAGCATCTCGCGCGTGGCTTCGCGCACGCTGGTGGCAAAAGCGCTGGTCTGGCCCACCGCTTCGTCAGCACGGCCGAATGCCATGAGCGCCGCCAAGTCCTGCCCGCCGTCGGCGATGCGGATCTTGGAGCTTAACGCACAGGTAATCTCAAAGCGCATGGCGGCATCCTCGTCGGCGCCGCGCGCGCCAAACCGGTTGAACACGGCGCTCATGCGCGTACGTGGCACGCCCACACGGCTCGCCAGCTCGATGACGCGTGCCGCGGACGTCGCAGACGACACCGATGGATCGCCCACGACCAGGCAGCGGTCGCTTGCCGCCACTGCGGCCGCCACGGCGTCGCCCCAAAAGACCGAGGTGTCGACAAGAACCACGTCGGATTCACGGCGCAAGACGTCTAGCAGCAGCTCCACCGGACGTGCCATGAGCTCGGCCTGTTCGGGCGCGGCGACCGGACCCCAAAGCGTAACGCCCGGGGCCACGCGCATCGAGGCGGCCACGATGTCCGACTCGGCAAGTGCGCCCGCAGCCGATGACTCGATAAGCGTCGCCATGTCGTGCGGGGTATCGGCACCCAACAGGTCGTAGAGGTTTCCAAACATCAGGTCCAAGTCGAGCACGGCGGCACGCAGGCCCAGCAGCGACGCCGCGTGCGCCATGGTGGCGACGATCGTCGACTTGCCGCAACCGCCCGAACCCGAGACGGCGCAGACAACCGGGGCTCGATGCGACGGGGCGGCGGCATCCGCCGGCGGCGTGGGGGCAGGCGGCGCCGACACGGGCGGCAACGTTCCCGTCTCCCCGGCAGCGCTCATATGCTGCGCCCAAGCCGGCATGGCAGGTTGCTCGGCCCGCGGGGCCGAGTCTGGAGACTTCACGGCCGCATCGGCACGAATATTGTCGTTCCCAGCAAGCCCCTCAACCTCGTCGAGCTCATCGACCAGGCTCACGCCATGCACGTATCCCATATCTACAGCCAGAAGCTCCTCGCCATACGGCACCGGCTCTCCGGCATCATCGTATGCAAGGGGATCCCGGGGGCACCGACCATGCTCGGCTTCCGCTTTTCCACAATCATCAACACGCGGGCCTCTTGTAGCGCGAGGCGCCCCGGGTTCCCTATCAACAAAAGCATCGGGCTCAATCGTCAGACACCGGTCGTAATCAACCGTTCCCTCGCCCGCGCGCCCGTTGCCGCATATGCTGCGCGCAGCGATAACCTCGGTCGCCCCCGCGCGAAACAGCCCCTCGATATCCGAAGGATCGAGCGTCTCTATCAGTACGACCACGCGGCTCACACGGCCCTCGGCCGTCAGGCGTGCAACAGTCTTTCGCACGTCTTCGGCATCGAACAGGGCTGCCGCGATAATCGCCGCCCCGCGACGCGACGGAAACGCCCGCGCCATGGACACCAGCCCATCCAGGTCGCCCACGCGAAGCACCTGCGCGCCCGCATCGCGACCCTCGACTTCCCGCTGCAGCAATCCGTAATCACCACACGCGCAGCATGCAAGCCAGATCGCCTTCATCACTCGTCGCCTCCGCTCTTTTTGCCGCGCACCGTGGCGGGAATCGTCAAACTGACCGTCCCCTTGCCCGAGGCCCCCAGCAATTCCTTAACGTCTTCGGGGTCGGCCGCCAGCGTCACCCATTCGATCTTGCCTTCGCGCGTGGCGCCGGCCACTTCGCTGGTATCGATCACGCGCGCGCCGCACAGCCGATCGGTCACGCCATCTTTTTGCACGTACACGTCCACATAGCTGCCCACGCCCGTGGCGCCGCCGACCGAGTGCTCGGCATCGACCGCCACCGAAACGGCGACCTTGCCTTTGGGCACCTCGAGCTTGTGGCTTTCGGCCTTGGTGTAGGCATCGCAAATCACGGCATTTTTAGGGATGCGTGAGGTCGTCACGTCGCCGCGCACCTGGCGCAACTCGGTCGCCGCATCGCGCGGCAACAGACTCGCCAGCCATTCCTGGGTTATGACATTGGTCTCGTCGAGCGTCTCGCCCGCATCGATATCGCGTGCCGCGACGCACACCTCGACGCGATCGCCGCCGTACTTGGCCAGCGTCTCGGCCTGGGCCTGCTCGGCTTGCGAGCGAATCGACGAGCTGTAGACCATGCAGAGCGCCGCGGCAAGCACGCCCGCGGCCAGACTGATGGCGATGCGCTTGCTCTTGTTCACGGCCGCTCCTCTCATGGCGGTGCCGGGTAAATGCCCGTACCACCATTGTCTGGGCGACCAGGGCGCAAAGCGGCGCAATCGCAATCTTGGTTTTACGTGTCAAACCAATTGCTGACCAAAAGCTGACCAGCCCGTCAAGCTCGTGGCAAGGTTTTGGTCAGCACGTCGGCAAACTGCATGTTTCGAGGCTTTTCCGCAGCAAAAAAGCCGTCTCCCGAACAGTTGGGAGACGGCTGTCATAGGAAAAATCAATTACAGATGAACATCGGGATCGAGTATTTGAGCGCTCACGCGCATGGATGACGCCAGGTTTTGGAACGTTTCCAAACGCAGACTGTCGATCTGCCCGGCGTCCTCGGCCTCGCGAACGGCACAACCCGGCTCATGGGTATGCGTGCAATCGCCAAACCGGCACGCGCGCGATGCCTCGACAATCTCGGGGAAGGCGCGCGCCAGACCCCGCTCGTGACCCACGAGCGGTAGGCTGCGCAGGCCCGGGGCATCGGCGATCACGCCGGCGTCGCCCGGCAGCGCCACCATCACACGCGCGACGGTAGTGTGACGGCCCTGGTCGTCGCGTTCGCGCACACCGCCAGTCGCCAACGTATCGTGGCCCAGCAGTGCATTGAGCAGCGTCGACTTGCCGGCACCCGACTCGCCCAGAATCATGGCGCAGCTCCCGGCGGGCACGCAGGCACGGACCTCGTCCAGGCCGCGGCCCTCGGCAGAGGACGTCACGATCACGCGCACGTCCGGGCCCACCAGGCGGCGCACGCGGTCCAGATCGCGCTCGAGCTCCTCGGCATCGCAGCGGTCAGCTTTGGTGAGCACCACCACCGGCTCGGCATCGCAGTCGAGCGCCAACACCAGCGAGCGCGCCACGCGGTCGAGCAGCACCTCGCCGGCACCGAGCGCCTGCACGATTAGCACGCTATCCACGTTGGAGCAGAGCACCTGGCGCTCTCCGCGGGCACGGCCGCGCCAACGCTCAAAGCTCGTACGGCGCGGCAGCACGCACTCAATCACGCCCATATCGTGCCCGGGAGCGCGGCGCACCGCCACACGGTCGCCCACGGCAGGCAGCAGGACCTCGTCCTCGCCGCGCGACTTGGCAAACCCCACGGCATGCTCGGCGCGGAAGGTATCGTCGGCAGTCGCCACCAGCGGAAACCCGCGATCTAAGCGCACCACGGCGCCAAGCTGCATCTGCTCGGGCTCCTCAGCATGTGCGCAGAAATCATCAAAGGCAGTCTGCTGGGTTTCATCGACCGGCAGGTCATCAAACGCCGGAACGTCCTGCAGCGCGTCAAGCCCCGGCACGCTTGCCAGCAGCTCCTCGGCAGATGCGGGGGCCTCGGTCGCAAGCTTCCGACGACGATCGCGCTTAGCCCGCGCCCCCGTCGTCCTTTTCTTCGCCTTAGCCTTCGCCTTGCCCACAAGCGCCTCCCAGCACCATAAATCACAACTGAGCAGGTATTTTAAATCAAAAAGAGCTGGCCGGGCAAAGCCCTAAATCAAAAAGAGCCGGTCGAGCAAACGCTCGATCGGCTCACAAACTTTCCCTCAGCCCTTTATCATCCGCGCGGGAGAAAAGCCAGCAAGGATACCGCAGGGCCCGCCCCGGAAGCCCTTTCTCCCGAACGATCCCGCAGCGCGAAGCGCGAGGACCAGTGAGGGAGAAAGGGCGTGGGGCGGGCCCGGACGAGAACGTTACTCCTTCTCGACCGCGCGCATGATCGCCTTGTAGATTTCCATCAGCGGGATGATCAGGAAGGCCAGGCCCAGCGCGGCAAGAACGCCCTTGAGCTCAAGCGTCACAGGGCCAAAGAACATCTCGGCAAGCGTCGGCTGCACGGTCACGATCACCGTCAGCACCAGTGCCAGCGCGGCGGAAGCCCACAGCCACTTGTTCTGCTTCTTCATGGTGAACAGCGACGCACGACGGCTGCGCATATTGAAGCAGTGGAAAATCTCGACCATGTTGAGCGTGATGAACGCCATCATCACGCCTTCCTCGTCGGCATTGCCGGCGATCATATCGGCGATGTGGATGTAGCCCATGTCAAAGTACACGCCCACAAAGAAGCTCGCCAGCACCAGCACGGTGATGATTAAGCCCTGGACCACGCAGTCCAGACCCATATGTCCGGCAAAGACACCGTCCTTGGCGTTGCGCGGCTTGCGCTTCATGATGTCACCCTCGGCATCCTCCATGCCCAGCGCGAGCGCGGGGAAGCAGTCGGTGACCAGGTTCACCCACAGCAGCTGCACCGGCTGGAAGATGGTAAAGCCGATGAGCGTGGCGATAAACACCGAGAATACCTCGGCAAGGTTGGCCGAAAGCAGGAACTGGATGACCTTGCGGATGTTGTCGTAGATGCGACGGCCCTCTTCGCAGGCACCGATGATGGTGGCGAAGTTGTCATCGGCAAGCACCATGTCGGCGACGTTCTTGGTGACGTCGGTGCCGGTGATGCCCATGCCAACGCCGATGTCGGCGCGCTTGATGGACGGGGCGTCGTTGACGCCGTCGCCCGTCATGGCCACGATCTGGTCGCGCGACTTCCAAGCCTCGACGATGCGGGTCTTATGCTCGGGCTGGACGCGGGCGTACACGCCGTAGTCCTCGATGTGCGCGTCGAGTTCCTCGTCGCTCATGCGATCGAGGTCGGCACCGGTGATGGCATGGCTGCGATCGGTGACGATGCCCAGCTGCTTGGCGATGGCCACGGCGGTGTCGATGTGGTCGCCCGTGATCATGACGGTGCGGATGCCGGCGTCGTGCGCCTCGCGGATAGCGTCGGCCACCTCGGGACGGACCGGGTCAATCATGCCGGACAGGCCACAGAAGACCAGGTCATGCTCAAGCGCAGCGGGGCTGCAGTCGGCGGGAACCTCGGTGTAGGTGCGGCTCGCCAGCGCCAGCACGCGCAGGGCCTCGTCTGCCATGGCCTTGTTGGCTGCCACGAGCTCGGCGCGACGCTCCTCGGTCAGCGGGACGACCTTTTCGCCCTCGTAGATATGGGTGCACAGGCCGATCACCACGTCTGGCGCGCCCTTGGTGTACTGCTCGTACTCGCCGTCCAGGGTCTCGACGACCACGGACATCATCTTGCGGCCCGAGTCGAACGGGGCCTCGCCCACGCGCGGGTGCTCGGCAGTCAGGCCAGTAAGACCAGCCTTGCCGGCATCGTTGACGAGTGCGCACTCGGTCGGCTCGCCCACGGCCTCGCCCAGCTCCTCGTCCCACTGGGCATCGGAGCACAGCGCCATGCCGGCCAGGAACTTCTCCTTGGGCGCAGCGAGCTCGTGCTTGACGACGGTCATCTTGTTCTGGGTAAGCGTGCCGGTCTTGTCCGAGCAGATGGTCTGCGTGCAGCCGAGCGTCTCGACAGCAGAAAGCTTGCGGATGATCGCCTGGCGCTTGGCCATCTTGGTCACGCCGAGCGAAAGGACGATGGTCACGACGGCGACCAGGCCCTCGGGGATGGCGGCGACGGCGAGCGAGACGGCGACCATAAAGGTGTCGAGCAGGGCAGTCGGGTCGGTAAGGACGTTACCCACGCCGTGACGGATGATGTCGACGCCAAAGATCACGACGCAGATGACGATAACCATAATGGTAAGAATACGGCTGAGCTCGGCGAGCTTCACCTGCAGCGGCGTGAGCTCTTCCTTGGCCTCGGCCAGGGCGCCAGCGATCTTGCCCATCTCGGTGTTCATGCCGGTACCGACCACGACGGCGCGACCGCGGCCGTACACCACGGTGGAGCCCATGTAGCACATGTTCTTGCGGTCGCCGAGCGGCACGTCGTCGGTGCCCGCGGCAAGCTCAATCACGTTGGCGTGCTTCTCGACCGGCACGGACTCGCCGGTCAGTGCGGCCTCTTCGATCTTCATCGTGGCGCTCTCGAGGACGCGGCAGTCGGCCGGGACGGAGTCGCCCGCCTCGAGCATGAGGACGTCGCCGGGCACGAGCTCGGCGCTCGGCAGATGCACGAGCTTGCCGTCGCGCAGCACCTTGGACTGCGCCGCGCTCATCTCCTGCAGGGCCTCGAGGGCCTCCTCGCTCTTGGCTTCCTGGACCACGCCCAGCACCGAGTTGACGATAACGACGAACATGATGATGGCGACATCGGCAAAGTCCGCCTCGCCCTTGACCATGCCCGTGAGTGCGCTGATGACGGCGGCAACGATCAGCATGATGACCATAGGGTCGGCCATCTGCTCAAAGAAACGCTTCCACAGCGGCGTCTTCTCGGCTTCCTCGAGCTTGTTAGGGCCTGTCTTGGCGAGGCGCGACGACGCCTCGCCGTTGCTCAGGCCGAGATTCTCATCGACGCCTTGGTCGCTGAGCACCTCCGCCGCGGCGGACAGGTATTCCTTTTGCATATAGAGTCCCCTCCTGGGATTCGGGCCACTCAGCAGATTGATGCCCGATCATAATTCCCAGGAGGGCAAGGGCTCATCAAGGCTGCCGTGCTGAGCGGCAGTTGATAGTGGAGCTATGGTACCCCAAAGCGACGCGTCTAGCCAAAACATTCCATCTGGAAACACGGCACAGGCGCAACGGTGCAGACAGTGTGATGCTCAAGATTGATAAAACGTTTTTTCTTCGGCGCATCATCGAACTAAAATATCGCCCAGATAGCAGCGGTTAGAACGGTTGGTAAAGTTTTGCATATACCGTTTTTCCGCAAAAAATGAACTTCTAATTCGGCATACGGTCGATTTTTTGGGGTATTCGGTCGGCATTTCGTTATAATCATCTCAGTTTTATTTCTTATGGTTTATCTATCAGCGCAAGACGATGTCAGATGGAGGTCTGAATGTACAAGCGCACCAAGATTGTATGCACCATGGGTCCCGCCTGCGATAGCGACGAGACCATCCGCGAGATGATCAAGGCGGGCATGAACGTCGCCCGTTTTAACTTCTCGCACGGCTCCTACGACGAGCACCACGGTCGCATCGAGCGCGTCCGCCGTATTTCCAAGGAGCTCGGCATGCCCGTCGGCATCCTGCTCGACACCAAGGGCCCCGAGGTCCGCACCGGCCTTTTGGTCGACGGCAAGAAGGTTGCCGTCAAGACCGGCGACAAGATCGTCGTCACCGCTCAGCCCACGTCCGAGGATTTCCACGGCACCGCTGAGCACATCTCCCTCGACTACCTGGCTCTGCCCTCCGAGGTCGAGAAGGGCTCCCTCATCCTGATCGATGACGGCCTGGTTGCCCTCGAGGTCGAGTCCGTCGACGGCCAGGACATGACCTGCGTCGTTAAGAACGACGGCCTGATTGGCGAGCGCAAGGGCGTCAACATGCCCAACGTCAACATCTCTCTGCCCGCCATCACCGAGCGCGATCGTCAGGACATCCTCTTTGGCCTGACCGAGAACATCGACTACATCGCCGCTTCCTTCATCCGTGACGGCGAGTCCGTCCGCGGCATCCGCAAGCTTTGCCGCGAGAACGGTGGCGAGCACGTGACGATCTTCCCGAAGATCGAGTGCGCCCTGGGCGTCGAAAACTTCGACGAGATCCTCGAGGCTTCCGACGGCATCATGGTCGCCCGTGGCGACCTGGGCATCGAGATCAAGCCCGAGCTCGTTCCGCACATCCAGAAGGAGATCATCGCCAAGTGCAACGCGGCCTACAAGCCCGTTATCACCGCTACGCAGATGCTCGACTCCATGCAGCAAAACCCGCGCCCGACGCGCGCCGAGGTTGCCGACGTTGCTAACGCCATCTACGACGGCACCGACGCCGTTATGCTGTCCGGCGAGTCCGCTGCCGGTAAGTACCCGGTCGAGGCCGTCAAGATGCAGGCCAGCATCGCTCTCGAGACTGAGAAGTACCTCCCGGCTCACGCTCCGCTCGAGGTTCCGGCCGATGCTCACGGCACCCGCGTCGTCAACAACGTTGTGGGTATGTCCGCTGTGAACATGGCTACCACCGTTGGCGCCAAGTGCATCACCGTGCCGACGACCACCGGTCGTACCGCTCGCCTGATCTCGCACTTCCGTCCCAACATGCCGATCTGCGCGTTCTCCCGCCACGAGTGGGCCGTCCAGCAGATGATCATGTACTGGGGCGTTATCCCGCACCAGGCAGAGATTACCCAGGGCACCGTCAACGGCACGATTGTCAAGGCGATCGAGACCGCTAAGGAGCTCGGCTACGTCGAGGCCGGCGACCTGACCGTCGCCACCGCCGGCGATCCCCGCATGAGCGTCCAGCTCGAGGACAAGGTCTCCTCGACCAACGTCGCTTACGTCGCTCAGGTGCGCTAAAACGCACTTGCAAGCAGATTTGCATTGCAAAGGGCACGGAAGGCATTGCCTTCCGGGCCCTTTTTTAAGACCTTCTTCATATGCCGCTTCATCGATTTGCGTTCAATCGCAAGCCTCTCCGATGCCGAGCGCACCACCGAAGACGCCCTGCGACGGGAGTTGTTGGTCAATTGGGGTGAACTGTTCGCCGTCAAGCCGGCCGGCTAGCAGCTAGCGATCAGAGGGACTGCGGGGACGCCAGAAGCGGCAACGCGAGCCGCAAAGCCCGCCTCGGTCAGCTCGATGACCTCGGTAAACGTTGCGTCGAAGAATTCCTCGGTCAGCAGGCGGTATGGCGGATGGTCGGGCTCGCCGGGGTTTTCGCGTACAATCTCGTGCATAACGCCAATGGTCTTGAGCACATACTCCTTATGGATGGGATACTGACCAAAACGCGTCGCCGCAGTATACAGGCGATCGGTCGCGCGCGGAATCGAAACGATCCCGAGCGTCTTACCAAACCAGTCAAAGTCGCCTTGCTTTTTAATGCGGAATTCCTCGCACGGCTTGCCGCCGTGCGCCTCCAGGTACTGATTCACGCGCGTATTCCACACGGTATCGGCCACGAGGTGAGACCAAACGCCCAGCGTCAGATCGAGCAGCGACTGCGCCACGTCATCGGGCGCGAGCGAAAGCTCGCTAGCACCGGGACCGGCAACCGGCTCGGCATCCTTGTAGCGTTGGGGATAGTGCACGCGATTCAGTCGCTCGCGCTCCTCGATAATCGAGGTCGCCGCGGCTGGCGCACCGGTGGGTGAACTTTTAAGCAACGGTGCCACATAGGTATCCCAGAACTCGTGCTCACGCGGCTTAGGGATAGGCTCGGGCTTGGCAAAGTGCGTAATGCGGTACGGGATGGGATCGGCGATGCCAGGGACCATATAGCCCACGAAAATATCCGGAACCACGCAGCCAAACAAAAAGGCATTGCGGTCGCGCACGCTCTTGGCAAGCGCACCGGTGCGCTCCAGCAAACGCTCCGTCTGAGCGATATGAATGTTCCAGCTTGGCATAGCCACCCCCATAAAAAACCTGGATAACTATACCATCACGGCAAAGCCGCGCGGGCGGCTACGCACGCTCTACGCAGCAACTAGTCCGTAGCACCGCTTTCGGTTCCATACGACGGCGAAGGCGCCTCGACCACATGGTGATATCGATCGATATAGATTGCACGGGCACCCAGGCGTCGCACCAAATCCTGGTGATGTGTGCTCATCAAGACCGTCTTACCCGCCGCGACGTAGGCCAGCAAGAAGTTGACCACGATGTCGCATGAATCCTCGTCGAGCCCATTGGTAGGCTCGTCGAGGACCAAGATATCCGGGTTCATCGACACCACCGCAGCCAGCGCAACGCGCTTCTTTTGCCCGCCCGAGAGCTGATAGGGAGAGGCGTCGGCAAGGTCGGCAACCTGGAACAGCCCCATGGCATCGCGCACACGGCGCTCGAGCTCGTCTGCCGGCAGTCCCATCTGCGCGGGACCAAAAGCAACTTCCTCGCCCACCGTAGCGCAGAACAGCTGGGCGTCGGCATTCTGGAACACAAAGCCCACGCGCTGATGAAAACGCTGAGCGGCCGCGGAATCCTTTAGAAACGCCGCATCGACCACGTGCCCGTCGAACAGGTATGCCCCTGCGTCCGCGAGCTCAAGGCCGTTAATAAGGCGCATAATCGTCGTCTTACCGCAGCCGTTGGGACCGAGCAGGGCAACGAGTTCACCACGATCGACCTGCAGCGACACGCCATCGACAACCGTATGCCCCGCATAGGAGAACACCACGTCGCGCAGCTCGATGAGCGGCGCGACCTCGGCGCCGCCCGCACCGTTCGTGCCCGCCGCACTATTCATATCGATCGTCAAAACGTCGCCCTTCCCTATTTGCATCCCCAGCCGGAACCAGCAGCGCCTACAGCACGGCGCACAACACCGCCAGCAGCGCCACGCCGGCCGCATAGACCGCATCGCGCCAGCCAAACCCGGCGCGCGCGGGCGCCGGATACGCACCCGCAAAACCGCGGCACAGCATGGCCTCGTCCATCGCGCGGCTGCATTCCATCGCCTTGATAAAGGTCATGCCCATGATACCCGCGATCGAATCGGTACGCGAAAATCCCTCAGGCGCACGGCCAACGCTGCGCAGCATGACCGATTCGCACAAATTGTGCGCCGTGCGACCCAGCACCTCGACGTGCTTGAGCGCCATATCAAACGTAAAGATAACTTCGTCGGGCAGATGAAGCATCTTGAGCGCCGCCGACATGCGGCTCCACGTGAGGGTCCACGAAACGCCCAGCACCAGCGACACATTAATGAAGGTCTTGAGCGCAATTTTGAGCATGGCGCCCGTAGCGGAAGCGCCCAGCAGCAGGGCAGGCAGCGCCAAAACCACTGCGAGCCCCGCGGCGCCAAGCGCCGGCACAAAGGTCGCCCGCAGCCCGCGTACGGGGCGCACGGCAACGAGCACCAGCGCAATGGCCGCCATCAACATGAGGTACAGCGGGCTCTGTGTCAGACACACGCACAGGACGCAAACGAACATCCCCACCAGGCGCACCGGAGCCGAAACGCAAGAAAGGGCGCGGTCGACCATCGACCCGCCCCCGTGCGCGCCTCCACCCAGGCGAACCCGCTCAAGCAGGCTCGCCAGGTGCAGGACATTCTGTTGCATTACGCGATGCCGAGCGCCCGTGGGCTCGTAACGCTGCTCGTCCGCAAGCCAGCTAGGCAGCTCGACCGTCGCCATGAGCCCCGTTTTCCTTAACCGTCAGCGATATCAAACGAAATGCGATGGTGAGCACCGCCACGCCAATTACGCCCGAGAGGATATACATGGCAGCCTGGCCGGCAAAGCCAAGACCCTGCTCCTCGGAATAGGCCTGCAGATAATCGCCCGTGGGCAGTGCGTCGGCAAAGGTCGGGATATCGAGGCCGACCGAAGCCTGCAGGCTGTCGTCGCCAGCCTCCTGAACGGCGGTCGCGGCGCCCTCGGCGTCCCACTCGCCCCATGCGTCACCTGTGGCAAGCAAGCCGAGCGGCGTAGCCACGACAAGCACGGCAACCAAGATGAGCGTGGGGACCAGCGAGGTCTTCTTGGCAGCAGCACCCTCGGCAGTAAGCTGGCCATCGACGGCCTCGGGCCCGACGATAACGCTCGGCGCCGTCTTCTTAATGAAACCGTAGATGGCGGCCGTCGCCACGCCCTCGATCACGCCGGCAACCAGCATATGCGGGATCAACATGGCCGGAATAGCCACGGACAGCGGGAAAGGACAGTACAGCGGCGCGCCCGAAGCGTTGGTAAAGAGCATCGGCTGAATACCAAACTCGATTGCCGCGCACAGGGCCGCCAGGCACAGGCCGACCCAACCGCTCACGACGGCAGAAACCGAGGTGCCCCAGCTCTTGTCGTGCAGGCGGCTGTTGAGCGCACGGAACACGATAGCAGCGACAAACGGCAGCACAAAGGCCATGTTAAAGCAGTTAGCGCCAAACGACAGAACGCCGCCGTCGCCAAACAGCAGCGCCTGCAGCGCCAGCGCAACCGAGACAGCGATAGCCGCGGCCTCGGGGCCTAGCAGCAGTGCAATGAGCGCGCCGCCGACGGCGTGACCTGTGGTGCCGCCGGGCAGCGGCACATTGAACATCATAAGCAGGAAGGAGAACGCGGCGCAGATGCCCAGGAAAGCCATGTGCTCGCGATCGAGCGTGGCGCGCACTTTCTTGATGCAGTGGATCCAAACGGGCACCATCGCCACTGCCATGACGGCATCGGTCTGCGGGGACAGATAATTATCTGGAATGTGCATGTACGCCTCCCGGTTATCGGCGCACGGAATTGCAACGCCGCTTGAATCACCTTTCCAGTGTTACGTAATGTCAGATTCGTAACACGCCGCGGGCTATCATAGCAAAACGGCGCACTGCCGACAAAGCAGCACGCCGTTATGTAATGCGCGTGTCATATATGAAGGCTCAACGGTGCCTTATACCGAAAACAGCAGTCACGTAAGACTCGGCGGCAGCCGACGCTGGCCTATATCCGGCGCAGGACCTAGCCGCGGACCTCGCCGTTTACGCCCTTGCACACCTTGGTGACGATCTTCTGGTGCGCCTTTTCGACCTCTTCGCTGGTGAGCGTGTGGTCGTCGGAGCGATACGTAAGCGCAAAGGCCATGGATTTCTTGCCCTTGCCGATGCGGACCGGATCGCGGTAGACATCGAACAGGCGCACGCCCTCGAGCAGCTTGCCGCCGGCACTCGTAATACGACGCTCAAGATCCTCGCAGGTCACAGTGTTGTCGACCACGATAGCAAGGTCGTGCTCAACGGCCGGGTACTGCGAGAACTCACGGTAGTTCTCCTGGTTGCGGGCGCCCTTGATCAGCTTATCCAAGTCGAGCTCAAAGGCGACGACGACCTCGTCAATGCCCATAGCCTCGCGCGCCTCGGGGTGGATCTCGCCAACCCAGCCCAGCACGGTACCGCCCGAGAGCACCTCGGCAGCACGACCCGGCTGCAGGAAGGCATAGCTCTCGCCCTCGACGGGACGGAAGCGAACCTTCTCAATGCGCAGCTGGGCAAGCAGCTCCTCGACGATGCCCTTGCCAAAGAAGAAACGCAGCTTGCGGTACTTCATGTTCCAAGACTGCTCGCTCCACTGACCCGAGAGCACGCCCGCGACGGACTTGGTCTCCTTGGGCAGGCTGGCATTCTCGCGACCGTGGAACAGACTGCCGACCTCGTACAGGTGCACGTTGGGCGTGCCGTGGGCCTCGTTATAGGCAACGGACTGTAGCAGGCCCGGCAGCAGCGAACGACGCATCTCGGTCTGCTCGGCCACCAGCGGGTTCATGAGCACCACGGGGCAGCCGCGGCCTTCGGTGGACATGCCGATCTTCTCCAGGTCGCCCGGGGCGGCAAAGCCAAAGGTCGTGGTCTCGTTGAGGCCACAGGCGCGCAGGATCTCGCCGACCTTGCGGGTAAGCTTCTGCTCGCGCGTCAGACCGCCGATGTGGTTCTTGGCAGCCGGAATGGTCGCCGTCACGCGGCCCATGCCCCACAGGCGCAAGACCTCCTCGATCAGATCGATCTCGCGCGGCAGGTCGGGACGGAAGCTCGGCGGCGTGACCATAAAGTCCTCGCCGTCGCGCTCGACGGTGCAGCCCAGGCGGGTGAGCGAGCGCTCGATAAAGTCGGGCTCGATGTCGGCGCCGCAGATGGCGTGCACGCGGGCCAAGCGCAGCTTGATGCTATCGATGGTCTTGGGCGCGGGGAACACATCAACGTAGCCGGGAGCGACCTCGCCGCCGGCGATCTCCTCAATCAGCGCGCAGGTAACGTTGGCGACATCCATGCAACCGGTCTCATCGACCTGACGCTCAAAGCGAATGGAGGCATCGGAGATCAGCGACAGGTCGCGGCTGGTGTGCGAGGTGCGACCGGCGTTGAAGCAGGCGCTCTCGACCATCACGTCGACGGTGTCGTCCTCGATCTCAGAATCCATGCCGCCCATAACGCCGGCCAGCGCCACGGGACGCTCGCCGTCGGTGATGAGGCCCATGCCGGCGTCGAGCGTGCGCTCCTCGCCGTCGAGGGTCGTGAACTTCTCATCCTGCTGGGCGGCGCGAACCACCACGCGGCGATGGCCATCGCGCTCGGCAAAGGTGTCCAGGTCAAAGGCGTGCAGCGGCTGACCGGTGAGCATCATCACGTAGTTGGTGATGTCAACGATGTTGTTGTGTGGGCGCACGCCCAGGGCGTTGAGGCGCTTGACCATCCAGTCGGGCGAGGGGCCGACCTTCACGTTGCGCACGATGCGGGCGACGTAGCGGTCGCACAGGCCCTCGTCGGCAATCTCGACCGAAAGCTCGTCGTCGGTCGCGCGGCCGGTCTCGACCTTGATGGCGGGCAGCTCAACGTGGAAATCGCGATCGAAGATGGCGCCGGTCTCGCGGGCCATGCCGATCATGGACAGGCAGTCGGGACGGTTGGGCGTGATCTCACAGTCGAGCACGGTGTCGCTCGAGCCCACGTACTCGGCAAACGGCATGCCACAAGGCGTATCCTCGGGCAGGATCATGATGCCGGAGTGATCGCCACCCAGGCCGAGCTCGCGCGCAGAGCAGTTCATGCCCATGGACACGACGCCGCGAAGCTTGCTCTTCTTGATCTTGACGTCACCGGGAAGCACAGCGCCGATCATTGCCGTGACGATGTGGTCGCCAGCCTCAAAGTTCTGCGCGCCGCAAACGATCTGCAGCGGGGCGGGGTTGCCGTCGGCGTCGAGATTCTTGTCGCCCACGTCGACCGAGCACACATACATGTGGTCGCTATCGGGGTGCGGGGTCTTGGTGAGCACCTTGGCAGTCACCACGTGGTCGAAGGACTCGCCCACGGTGTCGATCGCCTCGACCTCGGTGCCGGTACGGATATATTCGTCCGAAAGGGTCTTGGGATCCTCCGGAATATCGATCATGGTCTTGAGCCAGTCGTAAGAAACGCGCATCTAACTGGTCTCCTTTCATAAATGCGGCTTTGAGCCGGAAACTGCAACTAAGAAGAAAGCGTTCTAGAACTGGTTCAAGAACCTCATGTCACCAGTCATCAACGTGCGCAGGTCGGGCAGGTCGTAGCGCAGTGCCGCGACGCGCTCGGCGCCAATACCAAAGGCGAAGCCGGTGTACTTCTCGGGGTCGATGCCGCAGTTGATCAGGACGTTGGGGTCGACCATGCCGCAGCCCAGGATCTCGATCCAGCCGCTGTGCTTGCAGAAGTTGCAGCCCTTGCCGCCGCAGACGTGGCAGCTCACGTCCACCTCGCAGCTAGGCTCGGTGAAGGGGAAGAAGTGCGGACGGTAGCGCGTCTTGCGGTCCTCGCCAAACATGCACTTAACAAAGTAGTCGAGCGTGCCCTTCAGGTCGCCAAAGGTGATGCCCTCGTCGACGACCAGGCCTTCGATCTGGTTGAACTGCGGCAGGTGACAGGCGTCGGCCGTGTCGGGACGATAGACGGTGCCCGGGCAGATCATGTAGATGGGCGGCTTCTGCGACTCCATGGTGTGGATCTGCACGCCCGAGGTCTGGGTGCGCAGCAGCACGTCGGACTCGCCGTGAGCGTGAGCCTCGGGATGCGCGACGCTGCCGGGATTGTTGTCGACCACATAGAACGTGTCGCGGGCCGATCGGCTCGGGTGATCCATGGGCGCGTTGAGCGCGGTGAAGTTGTAGTAGGAGGTATCGACCATGGGGCCGGACTCGACGGTGTAGCCGATGCCGCAGAAGATGTCCTCGGCCTCCTCGATGATCTGCTTGATCAGGTGCTGGTGACCGATCTGCGGACGGATGCCCGGCAGCGTGATGTCGACGGCCTCGTGCTCGAGCGCGTGCTTGAGGGCGGCAGCCTTCATCTCGGTGGTGCGCTCGTCGAGCATGCCCTCGATCAGCTGGCGCATCTCGTTGGCGCGTTTGCCCATCATGGGACGATCCTCGGGGGCGAGCTTGCCCATCATGCGCATCAGGCCGGTGATACGGCCCTTGCGACCGAGCAGCTCAACGCGCGCGGCCTCGAGCTTGGCGGCGTCGTCAGCGCTAGTGACGAGCTCCTTGGCCTCTTCCTCGAGTTTGACCAGATCATCAATCAGACTCATGTCTTCCCTTTCGTCTCTCGCGCATCCGCGCTCCGGGACGGCTGACGCCGCCCGATGTTGCGGATGCGCGGCCCGGTTCGGTAACAAAAAAAACCGCCCTCGGGCATGTACATTGCCCAAGGACGGTTGAATTCCGCGGTACCACCTTGTTTGACCCGGCGGATGTCTGGCCCGCCGCGCCCACTCTGTGCCTCTTGTCGCGAGGCTCACGGCTTCCCTACTGGGACTTTGCTGCCACTGGCCGCGTGCCCGTTGAGGTCGCTGCTCGGGAGTGAACGCTTGGCCCTTGCCACCGCAGGAAGGCTTGCAGCCCATGACCTTCCCTCTCTTGCCGGCGACGCGGCGGGCAAAACCCTCTCCGTCAACGCATTGGGCTATAGGATAACACATTTCGCGAGTGCATCGCCGCGTTCCGTTTTGTTCGCGCTGGGTACAAGGCAGGTAGCTGTGCAAACTGGCCGCGCACCCGCCTGCGGCGCTCGGCCTGCGAGATTAAGGATACGGTATGGGAAAGAAACTCGATAAGAAGGCCAAGGCCGCCGTGGCAAAGGCCGCCAAGGGCGTCAAGGCCGCTAAAGTCGACAAGGCCGTCAAAAAGTTCCGCAAACTCGAGGGCAAGCTGTGGACTCGCGAGTACCTGCTCAAGATTGCCGAGTTCGATGGGGCGACGATTGCTCCTGCCAACGGCGCTGCCGCCCGTGCCGACGCCATGGGCACGCTTGCCGGCGAGCATCACAAGCTGCTGACCAGCGAGAAGTCCGTTGAGCTCGTACGCTCGTTAGCGCGCGAGACGGTTGCAGGCGGACACGTAGACGACCCGCAGCTGCTCGACGAGATTCGCGTGCTCGGCCGCGACCAGCGCGAGGCAAGCGTTATTCCTACCGAGGAGGCCGAGGCCTGGACCAGGCTCACCTGCGAGGCCGACGCCGTGTGGCATAAGGCCAAGACGGCCAACGACTGGGCGAGCTTTGAGCCCTATGTGGATAGAATCGTCGCCCAACTTAAGCATCAGGCCGAACTCATGGACCCCAAGCGCGACCCATACGACGTTTGGCTCGACCAGTACGAGCGCGGCCTTTCTGCCGAGAGCTTCGACGCGTTTTGCGAGGAGGTCAAGGCCACGGTCGTGCCGCTCGTGCACGCCATCGGCGAGCGCGGCCAGCAGCCCGCTGCCGACTTTTTGCACGCCCGCGTGCCCGAGGCCGCCCAGCGCGCCATGAGCTTCGACCTGATGAAGCTCGTCGGCCTGAACCTGGACGACACCACGCTTGCCTTTACCGAGCACCCGTTTAGCGAGGGCTTTGCCGTGGGTGACGCGCGCATCGCGACACACATCTACGAGGACGATTGCATCTCCAACGTCTACAGCATCATCCACGAGGCGGGGCACACCATGTACGAGCTGGGCGTCAATCCCGCCTATGCGCGCACCTGCCTGGAGGGCGGCACCTCCATGGGCATCCACGAGAGCCAGAGCCGCTTCTTTGAGAACACCGTGGGCCGCAGCCGTGCCTTTATGGGACCGCTGCTCGAGGTGCTGCGCCGCCACGCACCCGAGGTCTACGGCGACGTCGACGAGGACACGCTCTACCACGCCGTGAACATCGCGCAGCCTTCGCTGATCCGCACCGAGGCCGACGAGCTCACCTATCCGCTGCACGTTATGGTGCGCTACGAGATCGAGCGCATGCTGTTTACCGGCGAGGCCACGGCCAAGGACATCCCCGCGCTTTGGAATCGCTTTATGGATGAGTACCTGGGCATTCCCGTTCCCGACGACACGCACGGCTGCCTACAGGATACGCACTGGAGCGGCGGCTCGTTTGGCTACTTCCCCACGTATGCGCTGGGCAGTGCCTACGATGCCATGTTTGTGCCGGCCATGTGCCGCGACGGTGTCGACCTTACCGGCGCCTGCGCGAGCGGCGACCTGACACCTGTCCGCGCCTGGCTGGGCGAGCACATTTGGCAGTGGGGCCGCGCCAAGGACGCGCCGGAGCTCATCAAGGGCGCGTGCGGCATGGCGTTCGATGCCCGCTACTACTGCAGCCACCTGCAGGACAAGTTCACCACGCTCTACGAACTGTAAGGCATAACCGACACGCCAACGCAAAGGGGACGCCGCGGAACCAATCCGCAGCGTCCCCTTTTTTCACCCAATAACTAGGTACCTAATGACTAGTTCGTTGACGCTAATGTCTTGGCAACGTCAGACACTATGACCCAATCCAGGGGCACGGAAACGACAGGAGCCCCCGCTC
>NZ_QRTA01000030.1:0-4454 GCF_003457875.1 Collinsella sp. AF28-5AC
TGGCTCTGGGTGTACAATAAATCTATTGATAATATAACGTGCCTATGAGGGCTCCTGGGAGGGGTTGGTGAGCGGGTTGTCTCTTGAGTCTGTTCTTCTCGAATACGGGGCTTCCGAGGTGTCGGCCATGGAAGTCTACTCGGACATCTTCCAGCTCGGCGATGGCTTCATCCAGACGGAGGGCGAGCCGGGTGGGCTGCACAAGGCCAACCCGATAATCCTCGGCTCGTTCGGCGGGCATTACGACAGCGACGGGAAGCTCGTCGGAGACAGGAGATGCCGCCGAATCCTGTTCGAGGACACGTTCGAGGAGACCCTTGCCGAGTTCCGCGATGCGAACTGGGCGATAACGAACGGTCTCACCTACTGGGGCAGGGCGAACACCGCCGACGCGCAGAGCAAGATGTGCGCCATGATTTTCGACCTCGACGGGCAGGATGACGGCACGCTCACGGCCTTCCTGTACAACTGCCGAAGCGACTACCCTGTTTATCCCGAGCCGAACTACATCATCCTGAGCGGCCACAACGTTCATCTGTACTACGTCCTCGAGGAACCCGCCGACCTATACCCGAACACCAAGAGCCTGCTGAAGGACATGAAGTACCACCTGACCGACAGGATGTGGAACAAGCATACGTCGAGGGAATGGGAGCACCCGCAGCATCAGGGCATCAACCAAGGGTTCCGCGTCATCGGCGGCAAGACGAAGGACGGCGGCACGGTCAGGGCGTTCGCGGTCAACACGCACCCCTTCTCGCTCGAAGAGCTGAACGACTTCCTTCCCCCGGAACAGCAGGTAGACCTGTCGAAGAAGTGGAGGGAGACGAGGTACACGCTCGAACAGGCCAAGGAGAGATTCCCCGAGTGGTACGAGAAGGTCATCGTCGGCGGCGGACGCGCCGACGGCTCGTGGGATGCCAAGGAAGACCTCTACAACTGGTGGCTGCGCAAGATACGCGCGGGTGCGACGTTCAGCCATAGGTACTTCTGCCTGATGGCTCTGGCGATATACGCCGTGAAGTGCGGCATCACCGACCGCGAGCGCGTCAAGGCAGACATGGATTCGCTGGTGCCGTTCCTGGATTCGGTAGACACCGAGCACCCGTTCGGCAACGACCATGAGGTCGAGAACGCTCTCGAATGCCTCGACCTGCGGTACAAGAAGTTCCCCATCAAGGACTTGGAGAGGATATCGGGAATAGCGATCCCGAAAAACAAGCGGAACTACAGGAAGCAGGCGCTGCACCTCAGAATGGCGCGTTCGAACCTTGAGATTCTGAGCGAGGATGCCGGTCATGCGTTGCAAGGTCGGCCGAAGGGAAGCGGTGAGAAGCGCGAGCTGATTCGCTCCTATGCCCGGGAGCACCCGGATGCCAACCACTCGGACATAGCAAAGGCGCTGGGCGTGTCGAGGTCTACCGTCATCAAGTGGCTGAGGGACTGGAAACGTGACACCGACGGTCTGCCGGACGGCGCGTGGTACGAGGACGGTCATATCCACGTCGATATGGCGGAGCCGAAAACCGATTGATTCTTGCCTGTCTCTTATCGTGGTGGTGAAATGGGCTGATACACAGGGTGATACACACCGAGATACACAGGAGATACACGTGCCGCAGAAGATGTTCAGGCTTACAGATGAGCAAATCTGTAAGTTAAAAAATGCTGCCGAGCTGCGCGGATGTTCACAGACTGATTTAGTTCGCGGGTTCATCGATTCGCTTGACGAGGAGCCGCCTGATACACAGGGTGATACACACCGAGATACACAGGAGATACACGGTGGCGTGCAGCAGAAAGAGACCGATTCACGGGCGTTGACCGCGCTCGTCGAGCAGTTGGCCGTCAAGGATGCGCAGCTCGCCAAGAAGGACGAGCAGATAGCCAAGCTCATGGAGACGGTGGCCGACGGCACCAAGGCCGTGCAGGGCGCTCAGGCGCTCCACCACGAGACGGCGCAGGCGCTCGCGCTGGAATCGGCCGAGCAGAAGCTGAGCCGATGGCAAAGGCTCAAGAGGGCTTGGAGGGGCTAACCATGAAGTGGAACGTATCCGTGCTGCGCAGGTCGGGGGAATGCGAGCGCACCGAGGTGGCTGACTTTGAGTTGTCGGAGTTCTTCAACCGAATCGCGAGCGCCGAGGGCAAGGCGTGGGTTCTGTCGGTCGAGCGCGTCGGCGATGTGGGCGATTCCGCGCTCGTCGAGCCTGACGGCGATGAACTCGTATCGCAGCTCGGCAAGCGCCGCTGGCGCGTCATGGGAGACCCGGAGGACGGCTGGTGGGTCGAGGTCGATTCAGACGGCAACGAGCTTCCGGGCGATTGGGAGTACGACCGAAAGGGCGGGTACGTCTACTGCGCGTTCGCCTAGTCGGGCTGTCCGTCTTCTTTCTGCGGCGGCGGCACCGCAGAAAGAAGACTCTCGCGCAAGCGCTCACCGGCCAAGGCCGCTCTTCGAGTTGCAAGATTTGGGAAGTGTACGGACAAACTCCACTGTTGTGGACTTTTTCCTCACTTCCATCTTGCTCCCGAACGGCTTTAGCGGCCTTGACGGGAGAGCGCTTGCGCTTTGGAAAACCGGCAATTTAGAGTTGCCGGTTTTCAGTGGGCGGCAACCCTGCCGCTCGATTTCGCACCGTTTGCAAACGCGGCGGCGCTATTTGCAAACGGATGATTCTGGAAAAACGAGAGGTGCCGAAAGCGACATGCGGAGAAAAGAAGCACGCGTCGAGGTGCGGATGACTGAACACGAGAAGGAGGCCCTCAAGCGAAAAGCCGCCAAAAACGGCATGACGGTTTCCGAATACGCCCGCACGCTCCTTGCCAATTCCGACGATGCGACAATCAGGGTCATTGATACCGAGCCTTTGAGAAAGGCCGCGCACGAACTCGCGAAGCAGGGGACGAACCTGAACCAGTTCATGAGATTCCTGAACACGTACGGCTCGAATGCGCTCGACCATGAGGAAGCCAAGGCGGTTTTGGGAAAGGAGGTTGCGGCGTTCTCTGAAATCATGGAAGCGCTCGCGGCGCTCCGCAGGGAAGCCGACCGGAACAACGTCCATCTTAAAATCGAGGATTTCGACAATGCCGAAAACGACTGACGAGGGCAAGGAAAGGGTCGATGGGCAGGCTAGCCCATCGACCCTCAATCAAGTCTGGTCTTCTGTTTCGACCGTCGCGTCAATTCCGCCGTCGGTGAACGAGTCGGCTTAGATCCGCGCGGGCGCGGAACACGCCGCCCCGTAGTCACCGACAACTACATTGACCCGACTACTCGCCCGATTCCGAATCGAAAACGCGCTCCGGATATACCCGTCGGATGGTCTCGATTCCGTCATAGATTTCATCATCGTCCTCGCGAAAGGCAAGTGACTTGATATTCTGCATGACCCACTTCTGACGGGAGAGCTTGGAAATCGCGAGGGTTTGCGCATCGACCTCATCGTATCCCTTGGCTGCACGCCAAGTTCCGCGTGCGATGCGTTCGTTTCCAAGCCCCTCGACGTTCTTGCCAACGTAGTCATAGAGGGTATCGACCTCGTAACCGTTCTTTTTCGCCTTATCCTCATCGAAGACGATGGTGAAGCTCCAAGGCTCCATTGTCGTTTCAGCCATATGGTCAGTGTCCTTTAGGCCTGTGCTGCCAGATAGTAGTCGAGTGCGTCCCTGTAGACCGAAGACGGCTTCACGCCCTTGCTGCGGGCTATCATGGCCACTCTCTGCGTATCCTTCGCGTCGTAGACCACCGTCACGCGGCGGGTTCCGACCGCGTCGAGGTGTGAGCCGCTGAACACCTTGCCATCGGGTTCCGGCTCGAAGCTGCCGTCCTCGTAGGGCGCGGCCATGCGGTCGAGGTCGGCATCGGTGATGCCGTGCTTCGCCATGAAATCGTTCACGTTCATCCAAATCACCTCTCCAAGCCGAGTTCCCTGAGCGTCTTGCCGCTCGGCGGGGTCATCCCGTGGTAGACGAAGAAGTAGTCATCGTCGGCATCGTAGATGTAGACGAGCTCGACCAGCCTGCTGCGGGAGTCCGTGCCGACGGCAATCCACTCGCCCGATTCGCGTTGCTTGTAGCGAATCATCGACCGCATCGCGGCCATCACGTCCGCTTCGCTCACCTCGGGGTGCCGCCTGCTGATTCTGGGGTGAACCCCTATCTGGCTCATGCCCGCTCTCCTTTCGATATGATATGAAATCATATCATATCTTTCTATCGGGAGAAATACGCCTGCACTTCAAGTGCCAGACAAATGCCAGACGCTTTTATCGGGGAAATGTCTGAGATGCCAGACGTTCTGCCATACACCGTATCTTCTGGCTCTGGGTGTACAATAAATCTATTGATAATATAACGTGCCTATGAGGGCTTCCGGGAGGGGTTCCAGAGGGAGCCTTTTCTTCTGGCTCTGGGTGTACAATAAATCTATTGATAATATAACGTGCCTATGA
>NZ_QRTA01000031.1:0-2952 GCF_003457875.1 Collinsella sp. AF28-5AC
CAGACGCTCAAGCAGGAATACCTCGATACATACGAGCGAGGTGAATGACATGATAGGCAAGAGCTATGCAAAGATAGCGATTGTTGGCTTTGTACTTTGTCTTGCAATGGTGCTATGTGCATCATTTGCGAGGTATAGGTCCGAGCAGTCGTTCATCGATGGCGCTGAAAATGGGTTTGGCATAGACGGGATGTATGTCAGCGATGGCGCGACCGGGCCGTCTATGGCGATTCTCGCAGGCGAAGACATGGAATGGCAAATCTGTAATGGCGATGGCTCTTGCATGAGTGGTCGTTTGGCCGCAACGAGCGATCCGAATTCGTTCGATCTTCTCGACAATGATGGAGCGGATTGCGGTTCGGTTCACCTGTCATATGCATCGCGAGACGGGATGGACGGCATTCTCTACGTCTCCCACGAGACTGGCGATTTCAAGATGCGCAGGACTAACCGGGTGCCGGCTTTTATCGAGGAGTGAGAGTTCCCGGCGGCCTGCCGATCAGGCCGCCGGGGTATTGAACCCCGCATTCATCCGTACACACACGGATGAATGCGGGAAGTGTCCGGATGAAGTTGATAATCAAGGAAACAAAGCCGTTCTGCCTGGGACGGCTTTGGCCTGGACTTTAACTACAACATCGCAATCGACACTTATCAGCTCGCGCAACGCGCATGGCCAAATCTCGGACGCTGGTGCATGGAGGACCTTCGAGATTTACTGGACATCCAAAACGACGACGCACACCGCGTGCTCGCCGACTGCGAAGACGAGATGGCCGTCTACAATGCGATCAGAAACGGCGTGAAGTCCGGAGATCTTTCTGTGGAACCGCCGCGCCGTCGCGCGAGCCGACCGGGCAACCCGGGTAATCTGGTCCCGGCTCTCCCGGTCGTATTCCTACGATATCGCCCCTAGATCACCAATGTGTCAGATAAAGAATGAGGCAATGGCTGTGATCACGCCTACGGCAGATGCAACGACTGCGCCTTTTTTCCTCTCCTTTAGTCCGACGAATAGGGTTGCCGTAAAGTAAAGGGCGGAAATGCAGGCTATGGCAAGCGAAACGAGTTCCTTGGGCGGTTTCAGCAAAAGGTCGCTAGCAAAGAGTAATGCAAGCAGGGCAAAGCCGATTGTGGTCAAGTATCTCGATTGATTTTGCGACTGCATGGCAACTGCCTTTCAGAACATGCAAGTGAAAAGTCGGTACGATGTCATTGCGGTTGCAAACAAGCCGCCGCCAGGACCGGTTGTCACGAGACCGGCGATAACTTCAGCGGTGCCAGCAAGGTAGGGATCGCGCAGGCAAGCCTCCTCCTTCGCGTTCAGCTTGACCTTGTGAGGGACGGTGCGGTTATTTGCAAATCCGTGAGAATCGCACCACGCCTTGGAATATGAATCCGTGCAGCGTCCGCGCTCAAAAAGGGATATATCGTAATTTTCGTCGTAGTTGTCTCCGACGTAGATCTCGCTGCTCTCGGCGGGAGATCCCTCGTCGGCATAGGCTGCCGCAACGGGCACAAATGGTGTCATGACAAGGGAGAAGCAAAGAGCTGCTGAGACGATGGAGGGCAGGCATTTCTTCATGGCTGGCTCCTTAAACTGGCCTTTGATAGTTACTCGATGTCGCCTCCTTCCGCTTTATATCCGTTGTATTCGGCGTATTTCTTTAATAAGGCAAGAGGTTCTTCCTCTCCTTCGGATGAGCCGATGATGTTTCCTTGGTCATCCAGTATGAATACGGACGGAATATGCTCAAGTTCATATTGGTCATTCACGACCTTATCTTAATCTATGTAAATGGGAAAGTCTCCTTCATGGACCGAGGCTTCTTCAATCGTGCTGTCCTCAGAAACATTGAAAAGGTTCTTCCTTATGGCTGCGAAATTATCAAGTTGTGGCATATCCTCTATGAGAGATTCGCAGTGCGGACACCACGATGCCCGAATACCGCATCATCGGTATCAACCATGACGACCTCGCCGACGGTAGCGGCAAGGCGGGGCTGACGTTTGAGACGACCAACGATGTCCTATACAAACACATCTGGAACGACACAAAGACCAATGTCGGCGGTTGGAGGTCCTCTAAGCTCCGCGCCCGCCTGAACTCCGGTGACCTCTGGGCGCTCCTGCCGGCCGAGCTCCAGTCCAAGGCGAAGGCCGTCACGAAGATGACGGACAACGAGGGCGGCGGTAGCGCCGGCACTCCGACGGCAACGAATGACAAGGTCTTCATCCTCTCGACGACCGAGATTTACGGAGACCTCCAGTCTGACGGCGCCCAGTACGAGTACTATGCGACGCCGAGGTATTCTGGACCTGAGATTGTGTGCTATTTCAGCACTCGTTCCGTGTCTCCGAGTGACTCAACGGACTTTATCTATGTTGACCCTTTCGGTCGCTGGAGCAGCGGTAGTGCCAACAGTGCCGGCAACGTGTTTCCCGCTTGGTGCTTCTAGATTTTCTAGTGCAAGGCCCGCGCGACTCCGCGCGGGCCTATCTTTTGGCAAGTGTACGAACGGTTTAGGTTCGCGGCAGGTATTCGGGTTGAGGAGAAATAGGGTCATACAGCGGCTCTCAGAGCGCCAGCCGCACTCCTCCGCCATTACCTCTGCGGCGTCCTCGTATAGAGCCCGTACTGCTTGGCGTTTCGTTGCAACAGCCCACTTGTCCACCGATCAAGTGAACTACTGGAATAAATACAGCGACACGCTTGTTCGTTACAGTCGCTATATCTGCGTAAATCGCCGCGATAAATACAGTCTGTACTCGACTGTATACCAGCTACGCGTATGTAGATTCATATCGCGTTAATAAATCGGTCCAAGCGTGTGCAAAACGCGCAAGTAGCCGCAAAAGGCGATTATCGCGCAGGGTGATTTTTGGCACCCTGTTGATTAATCAGAACCACCCTTAAAAAGGGTGGTTTGCTCTTAGGGTATAACCCACGGG
>NZ_QRTA01000032.1:0-2725 GCF_003457875.1 Collinsella sp. AF28-5AC
GCCATAAAAAAGCCTCCCATTTCTTGTGTCCAAGAAATGGGAGGCAGTTCAACGTGCGGCGGGGGTTCTTTCGTCCTGCGGAGTGTCCGCGAAGGTCAGCCCTCAGATCCTGCTACGACTACGTCCTCGGATTGTGTGGGCGGATGAAGGACGTAGTTGGCGGGTATTCCGTCCCTTTCGCTGTTTCGCGGCTTTGCCGCGAAACCTCGCGCCACTTTGGGGATGGATGGGGGACTTGGCTGTTGCCGCCTTTTCGGAGCTCTTCTTTATTCCTTATGCTGGATGAAAAGCCCCTTGTTTTTGCAGGGGTGCATACTCGACTTATATGTGCATAGAATCTCGTATAGTGCGAGTAAGATATTGCGCTGTCTGTTTTGTGTTTAGCAGAGATGTAGTTTGCATAATCCGACATAATCCTCGCTTCATTTAAATAAAGTCGCACGTAAATTACGTAGATATGTCTGAGCTGGAGTTCTGTACGCTGAGCGGATAAAAACGACCGTTCACCGTTCCGCTATTTTCAAAATGAATAAAATGAGCGATAAAGAGAATATAAACCTTAATAAACTCGCGTATCGCACGGACGCGGGTTATTAATGGGTTGTAGGCCTTTTACAGAAAGGATTCCAGCAATGTCTAAGCCTCTTGGCAAGCCCGATCGTATTGTCGTCGCCCTTGGCGGCAACGCCCTCGGCAACAACCCCGTCGAGCAGATCGAGGCCGTGAGCAACACCGCCCACGCTCTCCTCGGTCTCATCGAGCAGGGCAACGAGATCATCATCACCCACGGCAACGGCCCGCAGGTCGGCATGATCCAGAACGCCTTCGCCGCTGCCCACGATGCCATCGGCACCCCCGAGATGCCGCTGCCCGAGTGCGGCGCCATGTCCCAGGGCTACATTGGTTATCACCTGCAGCAGGGCATCGGCCGCGAGATGCACAAGCGCTATAAGCGTTGGCACGCCGCCACCGTCGTCACCCAGATCGAGTGCGACCCCGACGATCCCGCGTTCAAGAACCCGACCAAGCCGATCGGCCCCTTCTACACCGAGGAGCAGGCCAAGGAGTTCATGGCCGAGGATCCCTCCAAGGTCTTCGTCGAGGATTCCGGCCGCGGCTGGCGTCGCGTCGTCGCTTCCCCCGATCCCAAGAAGATCGTCGAGGCTGACTCCATCCTCAACCTGCTCGACAACGAGTTCATCGTCATCGCCTGCGGTGGCGGCGGCATCCCCGTCGTCCGCGACTACGAGAACAAGGGCTGCTACAAGGGCGTTCCCGCCGTCATCGACAAGGACCTGGGCGGCGAGCTGCTGGCCGAGGACTGCGACGCCGACGTTCTGTTCCTGCTGACCGCCGTTGAGCATGTCGCCATCAACTTTGGCAAGCCCAACCAGGAGGAGCTCGAGGACCTCACCGCCGACGAGGCCGAGCGCCTGGCCGACGAGGGCCAGTTCGGCAAGGGTTCCATGGAGCCCAAGGTCCGCGCTGCCATCAAGTTCGCCCGTTCCCGCAAGGGCCGCACCTGCATCATCGGCGCTCTGGACAAGGCCGCCGAGACCATGGCTGGCCTCTCCGGTACCCGCATCCACGAGTAGTCTCTACTCTGTTGCCTCTCTTGTGGGCGCCAGGCAAAGCGCCCACAAACTAGCCTCTCTTCATGAGCCCCGCAGTCCGCTCCGACTGCGGGGCTTTTGCTATTCACCTAGTCATTGGGGACGTTCTTAAACGACTAGTCAAACAAGAGCGTCCCCAATGACCACTCATTTAAGTCTGTCCCCAATGACTAGTAGTAGGCCCACATGGCTTCGACTTCGTTGAGGACCTCTACGACGCCCCAGCGGCGGGCGCTGCGGCTGGCCGAGTTGGGGTCGTAGACGCCAATCTGGTTGGCATCGTCGATGCCGTAGAGCACGATGTAGTGGCCTACGTTGGTAAACGTACCGGGGCGCACTGCGGCGATGACGGGCGCACCCGAGCGAAGTGCTTGGGCAATCGATTCACGATCGTTATAGAGCTGTGTTCCGTTGAGCCCCAGCTGCCACGCACCGCCTGTCATAAACGACCATTCGGTGGCACCGGTGGGGGCGTAGTTGCCGGCTTCGGCCAGTGCGCATATATCGACCGGCGTCTTATCGGTATGGCCGGTCTTAAAGATATAGACCATGGTGAGGCAGGTAGGACCGCAAGCGTTTTCGCGAATAGTGCCGCCGGCATAGGGCAGCTCCGACCATGCGGGGTCAATTTGGTAGATGTGGGGCATGACACCGGCCTGCCATTGCGAGCGTGGGGTCGAGAACGCAAAGGAGTAACCGGGCGCGACGGGAGCTTTAAGCAGCTTGTCCTCGGCAGTGGGCTCAAGACCGGCTGATCCGTGGGAGATACAGGATCCCAAAAACACAAAGACGAGGCAGGCGGCGATGGAGCAAAGCGCAAGGCGTAGACGGCGGGCCGGAAGCGCGTGGCTTGTGGTGTGCGACGCGGGGTGAGGGACGGAATTGCCGCGATCGCGTTGAGGTCGCGAAAAGGTGCGCTTGACGTAGTAGTCGGTCTTACGGCGATCGTAGCGGCGTGGCTGCGATGTGTCGGTCTGGCGTTGACGTGTGCTCGTACTCACGCGGTCTGACTGCTGCACGGTACGGCTTTGCCGCCGCGAAGAAGCCCCGGGCTGCTCTTGAACTGCGCCCCAATTCTTGGACGGGCTAATAAGCGGCCTACGCCGCACATA
>NZ_QRTA01000033.1:0-200 GCF_003457875.1 Collinsella sp. AF28-5AC
CGGGGGAGGGGGCAGGTTCTCCACGTGTTACTCAGCCGTTCGCCACTCGCTTCTATCCGAAGATAGGTGCCGTTCGACTTGCATGTGTTAGGCGCGCCGCCAGCGTTCATCCTGAGCCAGGATCGAACTCTCCGTCCAAAATATATGGGCTTCGAGCCCGTCCGGTCCTCTCAGTTCATCGCTGATCGGTTCCGTTCGAT
>NZ_QRTA01000033.1:210-2591 GCF_003457875.1 Collinsella sp. AF28-5AC
CGTCCGGTCCTCTCAGTTCATCGCTGATCGGTTCCGTTCGATTCATATGGTTCTAGTATAGGAAAAGGAATTTCTCGGGGCCGCCTCTCGGCGGCCTTGCGAAAAACAAATCCAAGTTAGACCATTTCAAATGGTTCGATGTCTGCCCGGATGCGACACAGCTTGTGTGTCCATCCTCGCAGTATCCGGTTCTCAAGGTGCACGCCCCGCGGCTCATCCGGTCCGACCGGGCCGCGCGGCAAGGAGATATATTGCCAGACCGGAGGGGCCCCGTGGGCGGGAATCTGGGCGTACACATTTCCTACACATCTTGGGATTCTCAGCTGTGTTTGCCGGTAATAAAGAGGGGACCTCGTTTCCGAGATCCCCTCCTCCGTCTAACTATAGAAATAGGCTTTCAAAGCCTTAGGCCAACAGCTTGCGACCGGACTCCTCAATCGCGTCAAGTGCTGCATCAGCCTCGGCGGCATCCGTGCCCTTAGCGAAGATGTACAGCTTAATCTTGGGCTCGGTGCCGGAAGGACGAACAATACCCTTGTTGCCACCCTCAAGATCGAACTCAATGACGTTAGCCTTCGGCAGGCCGTTCACGCAGGTGTTGTAATCCACGACAGTCTCAATTTTGGAACCGGCGAGTTCCGCGGGCGGGTTCTCACGCAGACCAGCCATGATGCCGGCCATCTTTGCCGCACCCTCAGCGCCCGGATAGCTCAGCGAAATCGTCTTGTTGTGATAGTAGCCATACTTCTCGTAAAGCTCGCGCATCGCATCGGCAAGGTTCTTGCCCTGGAGCTTATAATACTGCGCCATCTGGCAAATCAGAAGCGAAGTGCTCACGGCGTCCTTGTCGCGCACGTGGTCACCGGCCAGATAGCCGTAGCTCTCCTCAAAACCGAAGATAAAGCGATCGACCTCGCCAGCATCGGAAAGAGAAGTAATGATGTCGCCGATGTACTTGAAGCCCGTCAGGCAGCGGCGGAGCTCAAAACCGTACTCGTCGGCCAGAGCGTCAACCATGGCGGAAGAAACGATAGTAGTAACGGCAACCTTCTTAGTGAGGTCCTCACCGCGGGCAGCACGGGTCTTGCAGATATAGTCGAGCAGCAGAACGCCCATCTCATTGCCGGTCAGCAGCAGATAGTCATCGCCATTCTTAACGGCAACGCCAACACGGTCGGCGTCGGGATCGGTTGCAAGCAGCAAATCAGGGTGAACCTGCTCGCAGAGATCGATGCCCTTCTGCATGGCCTGACGGATCTCGGGGTTAGGATACGGGCAGGTCGGGAAATCGCCGTTAGGCTCCTTCTGCTCGGGAACAACCGTGACATCGGTGATGCCAGCGCGCTCGAGCACCGTCGTGACGGGAATGAGGCCGGTGCCGTTGAGCGGAGTGTAGACGAGCTTAAGCGGAGCGCCAGCGATCTCCTCGGCAGAAAGGTTAGTCACGCCGCGGGCGAGAACGGCGTCGTAATAACGCTCGAGGCACGAGTCATCGATCCATTTGACCAGACCCTGCTCAAGAGCCTCATCGAAGTCCATGGACTTCACGCCGGTGAACGTATCGGTCTCGGCGATAGCCTTAGAAATTGCATCAGCGGCCTCGCTGGTGATCTGGCAGCCGTCAGGGCCATAGGCCTTATAGCCGTTATAAGACGCCGGATTATGACTAGCGGTCATGCAAATGCCACCGGAGCACTTAAGGTCGCGGACGGCCCAGGAGAGCGTCGGCACAGGAGAAATCTTGGGATACACGAGGGCAGTCACGCCGTTTGCTGCAAGAATGGCAGCCGTCATCTTGACAAACAGCTCACCTTTATTGCGGCTATCACGAGCGATGGCGACCGTCGGATGCTCGAAGGTCGCATTGAGGTAGTCAGCGAATCCCTGGGTCGCACGACCGACCGTATAGATATTCATACGGTTAGTGCCCGCACCGATAGTGCCGCGAAGGCCGGCAGTACCGAAGGCGAGATCCTGGAAGAAAGCGTCGGTGATGGCGTCCTCATCACCCTGCTCCTTCATCGTGTTAAGCTCAGCGAGGAGCTCCTCGTCCTTGACATTGGCAATCCAAGTATCAAGCAGCTCATGAACATCTGCCATGTGAGTCCTTCCGTCACAATCAATAAAACGACCCGTGTAAAACAGGACAAGCGCAGCAGTGCGCTAAAGCAAATATTAGTCCATTGAGAACAAAGAACCGACCAAAGAACGGTGAACGTCTATATTCAGCGGTGGATGATTAAATTGATTTAATTGCATAAGGAATGTTGCGTGTAAACGCAAAAAAGGGGGGAGGCCGCGAGGCCTCCCCCTTCTCAGTTCAAGCGTACGGCTCGGTGCCGTCCACCGGTCAGCGGCGCCCTGGCCTCCCACGGGCTGAC
>NZ_QRTA01000034.1:0-1928 GCF_003457875.1 Collinsella sp. AF28-5AC
CCGCGGCGGCCCGCGCTGCATGAGCATGCCCTTCTGGCGCGAGGACCTCTAAGGTCTTCAAGGACCCGTACAGGTCATAATACATACATCTAGCTGCCATTAGATGTCTCCCATTGGGGCGGTGCGGGTTTTCGCACCGCCCCAATCTTGTATGAGGAACGTCAACACGATTGGATGACTGCTTTTGTAAGGAGCTTGGCTATGGACATCAAGACGATTGGCGTTGAGGAATGGCTCAACGTTTGGGAGAAGAGCGCCACGTGGGACATCGCCCAGTCGACGATCTCGTCGCTCACCATGGGCGAGCTGCGCGCGCTCGATGAACAGGACGGCGCCACGTTCTACGAGCGCCTGGACCGCGAGAAGATGAACTACGGCTGGATCGAGGGCTCGCCGGAGTTTAAGGCCGAGGTTGCCAAGCTGTATCGTCGGGAGGTCAATCCCGATCACATTCTGCAGACCAATGGCTGCACGGGCGCTAACCTCAACGCCATCATGGCTGTGGTCGAGCCCGGCGACCATGTTATCGCCGAGTGGCCCACCTACGCGCCGCTCTACGAGATTCCGCGCACGCTGGGCGCCGAGGTCGAGTATTGGGAGCTTCGCGAGGAACTCGGCTGGAAGCCCGATATCGAGGAACTCAAGCGCTTGGTGCGTCCCAACACCAAGCTCATCTGCATCAACAACGCATCTAACCCCATCGGTACGGTGCTCGATGCCGATATGCTCGGCCAGATTGCCGAGATCGCCCGCTCGGTGGGCGCCTACGTGCTGTGCGACGAGGTATATCTGCCGCTCGAAAACACTGAGTCCTTTATGTCGATGGTCGACGTGTACGAGAGGGCCATTGTCACCAACTCGTTGTCGAAGACCTATTCGACACCTGCGGCCCGCGTGGGCTGGGTCCTGGCAGACGAAGAGATATCCAGCCGCATCCGCACCTATCGCGATTACACCATGATCTGCGGCGGTGTGTTCAACGACGCCCTGGCGACCTATGTGCTTGAGCACAAGGATAAGATTCTCGAGCGCAATCGCAAGATCGTGTTTGGCAACCGCGATATCGCGCAGGCTTGGATCGATACGCAGCATCGCGTTTCCTGGACGGCCCCGCAGGGCGTGTCCACCTCGTTTATCCAGCTGGATATTCCCGAGGATGACGAGGAGTTCTGCAGGCGCCTGCTGTCCGAGAGGGGAGTGCTGCTGGTCCCCGGTAGCCGTTTTGAGCTTCCCTGCGGCGCACGCCTGGGCTACTGCGCGAGCGAGGACGTTCTGCGCGAGGGCCTGAGGCTTTTGGGCGAGGCACTGGCGGAGTTCGATCGCTAGGATTCCGATGGTCTTCGGGGGCCTTATCCAAATTAGCCGAAGATAATCGAAAACGGACCCGTTTCCCTAGGGGAAGCGGGTCCGTTTTTCTATACCGAGAAGTCAAGTTGTTACAAATGGGGCCGTAAAGCGAGGCGGTATCCGCTGGGCCTTATACTGAGTTTCCGGTGAACGGTATCAAGCGTCTGGTAAACGGTAATTTATTTATCAGAAATGAATAGGACAAACTTTTTTCTGAATAAAAATGAAAATGGTTGAGACGCGGTGTGAACCGCTAATTCTATTCATAGCTTTATTGGAAATATGCAATTTGAGGATGGTTTAACAAAGTTTAGTTCCATTTGATTTTAGGATTAAAACGCGTTTAAGCACGTAAATACGCTTTATTAAGATGAAGTGTGCCATGCGTGAAGTATATGTGTATGCCGTTCACCCCCTATAAAAAACCGTTCGGGGGCAAGGTGGAAGTATGAGCTGATTTTGGATATAAATATGTCGTCAGCAATAACGCCTCACACGGAGGGGCGCTAACGAATCGGCCCTGACAAGGGCCCGAAAGAAAGGTAGGAGGCCATGACGAAAGGTCTGCACGTGCCTTCCGA
>NZ_QRTA01000035.1:0-1624 GCF_003457875.1 Collinsella sp. AF28-5AC
AGTTGATTTGCAAGTTCATCCGAACGCTTTGGTTTTGCTCTCGAACTCAGCCGGACGCGTCCGGCTGAGTTCGAGAATTCCTTTCCGGAGGCGAGGGCCGAGGGCCCTCCCGAGAGAAAGGAGAGAGCATGAGGAAAAACGCATCCAAGCCGTACCGCAGGCTCGACAGGTCGGAGCGCGCGGCGATCGAGAGGGGCCTGGACAAGCGCAAGTCGTGCAGGCAGATCGCCCGGGAGCTGCGCCGGTCGCCGTCGACGGTCGCCGACGAGGTGGCGCGCAACCGCACGGTGTGCCGCGGTCCGAACAAGGGCGGCCGCGCCGCGGAGGCCCCCGACGACGCCTGCCCGAAGCTGCTGTCGTGGCCGCATTGCTGCAACGGGTGCAGGTTCCGCAGGTACCACTGCTCGAGAAGGTGGAGGTGCGAGTACTCGGCCGCCAGGGCGCAGGCGCTCGCCGACGCCGAGCTGCGCGAATCCAGGATGGGCGTCGACCGGGGCGAGGCGGAATTCGAGCGCGCCATGGAGCTGATCAGGTCCGACGTCGCGCGGGGGCTGTCGCCCGAGCAGATAGCGCTGGCCAGGGCGGCCGAGATCGGGGCGTCGGCGTCGACCATATACAGGTGGATAGGGCGCGGCTACGCGGGGATGAGCAGCCTCGAGCTGCGGCGCAGGTGCGGCTACAAGCCGCGCTCGCACGCCGAGCCGTCAAGGCAGACGTCGCACGGCGCGGCCCGCTCGTTCGCCGCGTTCATGGAGTTGCCGGGGGAAGAGCGCGCCGCCGCCTGCGAGATGGACACGGTGCTCGGCCTGAAGTCCGACCGCCGGTGCCTGCTCACATTGTACCTGAGGGCGTTCAAGTTCCAGATCGCGCTGCCCATGCCCGACAAGACGGCGGCGTCGACGGGATCGGCGCTCGACATGCTGGAGAAGGCGGCGCCGAAAGCGTTCCGAAGGCTGTTCTCCCTGCTCCTGACCGACAACGGCGCCGAGTTCGCCGACTGCGCGGGAATCGAGCGCTCCGCGCTCGACCCGTCCGCCAGGCGGTGCTCGGTCTACTACTGCGACGCGCGCCAGTCCCAGCAGAAGGGCGGCTGCGAGCGCAACCACGTCGAGCTGCGCAAGATACTGCCCAAGGGGCGCGGAATAAGCTTCGACGGGCTCGCCGGCAGGGACTGCGCCGTGCTGATGTCGCACCTGAACTCCGAGCCCAGGCCGTCTTTGGGCGGCATGTGCGCCATCGACATGCTGCTGGCGGCGCTCGGCGACGACGGCCGCGCGCTTCTCGACGCGCTGGGGGTCGAGAAGGTGCCCTACGGCGAGCTCGACATGTCCGTCGGGGCCATCGAGGCCGCACGCCGCGAGCGCGGCGAGGGGCCGCTGGCACCGTAGCGGCCGGCAGCGAAACCGAATAGGCAGGGCCCTCCAGCCCGTCCGGATAAGTCCGAAACCCGACCCGGGCGGGCCGGCGGAGCCATGCCCCGAACTCAGCCGAACATCTCGTTTTACCGCAATCCAAGCCGTATCGGCCCGGGAAAACGCAGGACGGGCGCTTGCGCGCCCGTCCTGTTAACTGCGAAAAGCTCATTTGTGCCGCAAGTGTACGGCTAACAACGAAAATCAACCAT
>NZ_QRTA01000036.1:0-1621 GCF_003457875.1 Collinsella sp. AF28-5AC
GGTTGATTTTCAATCTCAACGCAACAGCCTGAACGGGCCCCGCGTTTCCGCAGCTAGCGCAACGCGGGAATAGCTCCCGGCACCTGGCCGTCGCACCGTTTCCGCAGGTGGAGAGGCTATGGAGGCCGGTGCCCCCATGCCGCCGCCGCATGCTCCGCCAGCCCGCCGCGCAGCCGTTCCGGACTCAGCGCAACGGGCCTTCCGGCCCATGTCCCGGCCCGCCGCCTATCCCGCCAGCGGCCCCTCGCCCCTCGCGGCCCTGGCCCTGTCGATGCAGCCGGGCGTGAGGTCGAGCTCGCCGGGCGCCAGCTCCTCTATCCCGAACGCGTCCATGAGGGCGGAGGCGTCCTCCCCGAGGGCCATCCGCAGCACGCGCGCCGGCGTCAGGAACCCGAGCGCCCCCCTCGGCTCGGAGTTCACCTGCGACATGAGCAGCGCGCAGTCCGCCGCCGTCAGCCGGTCGAACCTGGCCCCGGCGCCCTTGGGCAGCAGCTTCCTGATCTCCACGTGGTTCTTCTCGCACGCGCCCTTCTGCTGGCTCTGCCGGGGGTCGCAGTAGAAGAGCCTGGTCTCGCCGTCCCGCTCGCCGATCAGCGCCGCGATGGCGCCCTCGTCGGCGAACTCGCTCCCGTTGTCGGTGAGCACGGCGCCGAAGGCGCGCCTCGCGCCGTCCTCGCCGAGGACCCCACGCAGGGAGGAGAGCGCCGCCAGGACCGAGGCACACGTGCCGTCCGGCAGCGGCAGGGCCAGCTGGAAGCGGCTCGGGCGGTGCAGGAGCGTGAGGAGCCTGGCGGAGTCGCCCCTGGAGCCCTCGACGGTGTCCATCTCCCAGGCCGCGGCGCAGGCGTCCTCGCCGAGCGCGAGGAACGACGCGTGCGACCTGCGCGACGAGTGGGACGTCGCCCTCTTCGGGGCCCGGCGCGACCTCGGCCTGTAGCCGACCTTGCGCCTGAGCTCCATGTTCGTCATGCCGTCGTAGCCGGCGTCCACCCACCTGTAGACGGTGGAGGCGCTGAGCCCGGGGGTCGTCGCCGCTATCTGCTGCGGGGAGAGCCCGCGCGCGAGCCCGTCCCTGATGGCCGCGAGCTTGGCGGCGGCGCCCTCCTCGGTCTCGTCGATCCCGGACCTGCTCGCCGAGAGCTCGGCGTCGGCCGCCTCCTGCGCCCTCCTGGCGCTGTAGAACACCCTGGGCCTCCTCGAGCAGCCGTAGCCCCTCCTGTGCGAGCAGCCGTTGCAGCACCTCGGCCACGCGGAGAGCCTGGGGCAGGCCCCCGAGAGGTCCGCGGGCGCGGGCTCGCCGTAGCGCGAGCGCGGCGCGGTGACGTAGCGGTGCGCCGCAACCTCCCTGGTCACGGTCGAGGGCGACCTGCCGAGCTCCGCGGCGATCTCGCGGGCGCTGCGGTTGCGGTCGAGCATCCTCTCGACCGCGTTCCTCTCGTGCCTCGTGAGCCTCCCGTACGACCTTCCGGACGGCTTGGGTCTGGACATGCCGGCCTCCCTCCATCGCGGGCCGGGGGATTCCGGCCCCTCTGGGGTTGCCTACCCGGATTCGCGCCTCAGGACTCAGCGCAACGCGTTGCGCTGAGTCCTGAGGCTGTTGCAATGAAAATGAGAATCAAGG
>NZ_QRTA01000037.1:0-1559 GCF_003457875.1 Collinsella sp. AF28-5AC
AACGCGTTGCGCTGAGTCCTGAGGCTGTTGCAATGAAAATGAGAATCAAGGCTAGAAAATAGAGTGATACGTATAAAAAATATAATAATTGCGTAAACTTGATTTGCCTGAGAGCATATGCTATAATGGCAATAGCTAAGAAAAGATATAATGTGTCACGTAGACACAAAACGAACCCCCAGTAGCAGCCACTACTGGGGGTTCTTCTCATTTTACGGTTGAGCCTCCGTTAGGTTAGTTGTCGCTGTTATATCTAATAATTTATCTCCATTCCCTTTAGTAACGTGTAACTTTCCAAATTTACAAAAGCGACTCATAGAATTATTTCCTCCCGTTAAATAATAGATAACTATTAAAAATAGACAATACTTGCTCATAAGTAATGGTACTTAAATTGTTTACTTTGGCGTGTTTCATTGCTTGATGAAATTGATTTTTAGTAAACAGTTGACGATATTCTCGATTGACCCATTTTGAAACAAAGTACGTATATAGCTTCCAATATTTATCTGGAACATCTGTGGTATGGCGGGTAAGTTTTATTAAGACACTGTTTACTTTTGGTTTAGGATGAAAGCATTCCGCTGGCAGCTTAAGCAATTGCTGAATCGAGACTTGAGTGTGCAAGAGCAACCCTAGTGTTCGGTGAATATCCAAGGTACGCTTGTAGAATCCTTCTTCAACAATCAGATAGATGTCAGACGCACGGCTTTCAAAAACCACTTTTTTAATAATTTGTGTGCTTAAATTGTAAGGAATATTCCCAACAATTTTATACCTCTGTTTGTTAGGGAATTGAAACTGTAGAATATCTTGGTGAATTAAAGTGACACGAGTATTCAGTTTTAATTTTTCTGACGATAAGTTGAATAGATGACTGTCTAATTCAATAGACGTTACCTGTTTACTTATTTTAGCCAGTTTCGTCGTTAAATGCCCTTTACCTGTTCCAATTTCGTAAACGGTATCGGTTTCTTTTAAATTCAATTGTTTTATTATTTGGTTGAGTACTTTTTCACTCGTTAAAAAGTTTTGAAAATATTTTATATTTTTGTTCATGTAATCACTCCTGAAGTGATTACATCAGTAAATAAATACAGAAGATAAACGATTTGTTTGTAATTTTAGTTATCTGTTTAAAAAGTCATAAGATTAGTCACTGGTAGGAATTAATCTAACGTATTTATTTATCTGCGTAATCACTGTTTTTAGTCTGTTTCAAAACAGTAGATGTTTTATCTACATTACGCATTTGGAATACCAACATGACGAATCCCTCCTTCTTAATTACAAATTTTTAGCATCTAATTTAACTTCAATTCCTATTATACAAAATTTTAGAGACCGTTTCAAGTTTTGTGTAAACGTTAAAAACTGATATAAGATTTGTGAATAGTTACAATGGGCAGAGCCGATTTTCCGGATTCTGCCCATATCTGCATTATACAGTAGTTTTTAGGCATGTCAATAAAACCTGCCTAAAATTGACTGCTTTACAGGTTCCGCCCTTGATTCTCATTTTCATTGCAACAGCCTCAGGACTCAGCGCAACGCGTTGC
>NZ_QRTA01000038.1:0-1449 GCF_003457875.1 Collinsella sp. AF28-5AC
TGAACTGCGCCCCAATTCTTGGACGGGCTAATAAGCGGCCTACGCCGCACATAGGGACTGATTCCGGAATTCCTCCGGGGTCAGTCCCTTCAGTTTAACCTGCCTCCTTCTCGTGTTCCAATGGATGATGTATTCGTCCAGGTCTCTCTTGAAGTCTTCGAAGCAAGGCCATTTTCTTCCGCGAAAGAACTCGTCCTTCATATGGCCGAACACCTGCTCCGTCGCGCCGTTGTCGATGCAGTTGCCCTTCCGGGACATGCTCTGCACCACGCCGGCCTCCTCCAGCCGCTTGCACCACCCGGCCTGCTGGTACTGCCAGCCCATGTCCGAGTGCAGGACCGGCCTGGAGCCCTCGGGCATCTTGGACACGAGCTGGTCGAGCAGCTCGTGCTGCTGGGCCATGTTGGGATGCAGCGACGTGGACCAGGCGACGATCTCCTTGCTGCCGAAATCGTAGACCGGCGCGAAGTAGGCCTTGCCCCAGGGCTGCTTGAACTCGGTGACGTCGGTGCCCATCTTCTCCCACGGCCCGTCGGCGGCGAAGTCCCTGCCGATGACGTTCTCGAAGGTCTTTCCGACCTTGCCCCTGTACGAGTTGTACCTGTGGTAGTCGGTCTCGCGGCGGATCCCGCAGCTGATGCCCATCTCGCGCATCATCTTCAGCGTCGTCTTGTCGGCTATGCGCACGCCCTGCTCGGCGCGCAGGCACATGGCGATCTGCCTGTGGCCGCACCCGTTGGCGGTGCGCGAGAATATCTCGGCGGCGGCCTCCCAGAGCTCGGGCCTGGTGGGAGCCTTCGGGTGCGACAGCGCGTAGTAGTAGCTCGACCTCGCCAGGCCGGCGCACTCGAGCAGGTCGGCGAGGGGGTATTGCCCTGAAAGCCCGCTCACGACCGCGGCCTTTTCGCCGTTCGAGAGCGTTTCTCCGCCTTCAGGGCGATCGATTTTTTTAGGTAGGCGTTCTCCGCCTCGAGCCTCTTGATCCTGCGCTCGAGCTCTTGCTCGCGCGTCGTCTCCCCGGACGGGGAGCCGGACCCCCTCGGCCTCCCCCTGGGCTTTGGCCTGAGCGCCTCCGGGCCCTCCTCCCTGTAGGCCTTCAGCCATTTCTTGAAAGGGCTTGGCGAGGCTATCCCGAACTTCTCCATGGCCTCGGGCTTCGTCATGCCCTCGTCGACGACCGCCCTGACGGCGGCCAGCTTCGTCTCGAACGAATAGGCGGTGTGTTTCTTTCCCATCATGGCCAGAACCTCGATACCAGCAGACCTGTAGGTGCACAGCCATTCTCTCACGGTTTCCTCCGGCATCCCGAGAAGGGCCGCGATCGCCGCGCGGCCGTGCCCCTCGTCGTGCAGCTCTGCCGCTCGCAGCCTCATCCCGACGTCGTACAAAGCGTTTCCAGCCATAAAAAAGCCTCCCATTTCTTGTGTCCAAGAAATGGGAGGCAGTTCA
>NZ_QRTA01000039.1:0-1181 GCF_003457875.1 Collinsella sp. AF28-5AC
GACAGACACTATGACCCAATCCGAGGGCACTAAAAAGATAGGAGCCCCCGCTCGTGACCGCGGGTCGGGGCTGCGACAATGATGTTGAAGTGCCATAGGCGCAGCCGCGCCGCAACGAGGTTGGGAGGCTCCCATGCCAAAGCATTCTACCGCGTTCGGGATGGACGTCCACCTGAGGTCGACCACCGTCTGCGCCCTCGACGCGGACACCGGCGAGGCCGTGACGAGGAGGTTCCCCGGCAACCCCTGGGGCGAGATCGCCGGGTGGATGGATGGGTTCCCCGGGCCGTCGCTCGCGGCCTACGAGAGCGGCTACCTCGGCTTCGCCCCGCAAAGGGAGCTCGCCGGGCTCGGCGTCGAGTGCGTCGTCGCCGCGGTCTCGAAGATCCCCAGGTCGGCCGCCGACTCGGCCTCCAAGAACGACAGGAACGACGCCGCCAGGATGGCCAAGGCGATACTCGCCCACGACATCTCCCCCGTATGGATCCCCTCCCCCGAGGTCGAAGGCATCAGGGACCTCGCCGGCGCCTACGACGGGGCGACCGCGCGCCTGGCGACCGCCAAGCAGCGGCTGCTCGCCTTCCTCGCAAGGCGAGGGTTCGTCTACGGCGGCACCACGCCCGCCGGCAACCCGAGGAAGTACTGGACCTACGACTTCCTGAGGTGGCTCGACAAGGTCAGGCCGGAGGACGATGGCGGGGTTCGGACGCTCGCCGCCCTGAGGAACGAGGTCGAGGCCGCGGCGGAGGCCCGGGCGGACCTGCTCTCCGAGTACGGGGCCGCCGTGGATGCCAGCCCGATCGCCGCGGAGGTGGCCGCCCTCCAGTCGATCAAGGGCTGCGCCTTCGCGCTGGCCGCGGCCTTCTCGGCCGAGGTCGGCGACTTCACGAGGTTCCGTTCCGGAAGGCAGGTCACGGCCTATTTCGGCCTCGCGCCGAGTCAGAGGTCGAGTGGCGACTCCGTGCGGCTCGGAGGCATCAGCGGTGCGGGCAACGCGCTCGTGAGGAAGCTGGCCGTTGAGGGTTCATGGTGCTACGCCGCGGCACGGCACCAGCCGAAGCTCATGCCGAGGGACACGGGCGTGCCCCTCGAGATAAGGATGCACGGGAGGAAGGGGTCCGAGCGGCTCCTGCGGCGGCGCGAGGAGATGCTCGCCCGCGGCGTGCCCGCGGCGAAGGCCA
>NZ_QRTA01000039.1:1191-1444 GCF_003457875.1 Collinsella sp. AF28-5AC
CCGCGGCGTGCCCGCGGCGAAGGCCAACGCGGCCACCGCGGCCGAGCTCGTGAGGTGGCTCTGGGCCCTCGGCATGATGTGCCGGGAGGGCGCGGAATAGACATAGCCCCCGTCCCGGCGAGCCGGGCGGCCTTCGGGGATACCCCCTATTTCGCTGTGCGCGCGGAGCCCTCCGCATGCGCCTCGACAGACTTGGGGAACCCCGCCGAAGGAATGGAGTGCGGGCCGACAGAACGGTATCCGCGGATATGAG
>NZ_QRTA01000004.1:0-171016 GCF_003457875.1 Collinsella sp. AF28-5AC
ATCATCCACGCCGCGGTCACCGTGTTGGCGAGCGCGCAGAGGAGCATCGTGAGCGTGCCCGCGGCCGTGAGGCCCTGCGAGGAGAACGCCGAGCCCGCGAGGTAGATGCCGAAGACCACGAGGTTCGAGAGCGTGCAGAGCGCGAGGCACCAGAGCGCCTTGGCCCACCAGGCGCGCCTAAGCGGGAAGCCCAGGCCCAGAAGCCCCCGCATCCGCGTGCGCGCGTCCGCCCGCGCGACGCACGCCACCACGAGCGAGAGAGACACGGGCAGGAAGAGCGCGTACCAGTAGTTCCACGCGCTAAAGATCTGCACGCCCCGGTAGGGCATCGCGCCGAGCAGCGGCATCGGCAGCGCCATGAGCACGGCCAGGCGAACCGGTGCCGCGTGGCGCGACTTCAGGGCCTCGGCGCGCAGGCCCGCGAGCAGGCCGCCTTTCTCGCCCGTCATGCCGCCACCTCCCCGCGCGCTCGACGCCCCTCCCGGCAGACGCTCATGAAGAGTTCCTCGAGGTCCTGCCCGGGCCGAAGCGCATCCTCGTAGGCGAGGCGCCCCCCGTAGATGATGCCGATGGTGTCCGCCATCTGCTGCACCTCGGAGAGGATGTGGCTCGAGACGATCACCGTCGTACCCGCCGCCGCGAAGCCGCGGATCTGGTCGCGCAGCTCCTCGATGCCGATGGGGTCGAGGCCGTTGGTGGGCTCGTCGAGCACAAGCAGGCGTGGCCGGGCGATCAGCGCCAGCGCGAGCCCCAGGCGCTGCCGCATGCCCATCGAGAAGCGCCCGGCGCGCTTCTTCCCGGTGTCCGCGAGGTCCACGGCGGCGAGCACCTCATCTACGCGGCTCTCGGGAAGGCCCAGCAGCGTGGTGCGAACGCGCAGGTTCTCGCGCGCGGTGAGGTTGGGGTAGAGCGGCGCCTCCTCGATGAGGCTGCCGATTGCGTAGAGGTCCTCGCGGCGCCAGGCGTGCCCGGCAAAGAGGATCTCCCCGGCCGTCGGCCGCAGCATCCCGCAGATCATCTTGAGCGTTGTCGACTTGCCGGCGCCGTTGGGGCCGAGCAGCCCGTACACCTCGCCCTCGCGGATATGAAGGCTCACGTCGGCCACGGCGTCCTGCGCCTGGTCGCCGCGTCCGAAGCGCTTGGTGAGCCCGCGCGTCTCGAGCATGTAACCCATGGGTTCGTCCTTTCTCTTCCGGGCGCGCGGGCCGAGCCACCGTGCCCGCGCGCCTTGCCTTTCGGGTTCACCATCCATGGTGGGGCGCGTTTCTAACGAAGCTGTAACGGCCGTTGGGCTCTTTTGGCGCCAGCCCTTCTCGACCCGTACGCCACTCATGGTATGTTTATCGCGATAACAAGGACGGAGGTGCCCATGGCACGCAATAAGTACCCGGAGGAGACGGTCGAGAAGATCAGGGGTGACGGCCCATCGAGTGTTATTTTGCGAGCTAGGCGCATCGAAAGCGACCTTTCGTGGTATAAACTACTTGCCGGAAGCCGCGGCTTTCAGAGTACGGCTTACGTGTACGTTTAACCTCCGTGGGCGACGGGGTGCCGCAAGGCGTAGAATATCGCCCACCTGTAGGGGCCTGCAGCGATGCGGGCCCCGCTTCGTATGAAGGGGGGCGTAACCGATGAAGATCGTATCCATCTCCCAGGACTTCTTCGACCTCGTCGAGGGCGACCGCGAGCTCATGCTTAAGCACAATCGTCCTTGCATCGTGGTGGTGAGGCTGCGTTTCCGCGGGAAGCGCAGGGACTTCGCCGTGCCGCTGCGTTCCAACATCGCCCCTAACGTGCCCAAAGACCAGTACTTTGCGTTGCCGCCCCGCCCCACGACGCGCCCCGGCTGCCGCCACGGCATCCACTACATCAAGATGTTCCCCATAACCAAGGCCTACCAGCGCCGCTTCAGGACCGAGGGCTCGGCCTACTACGAGACGCTCCAGCGCATCATCGATGGCAACACTAAGCGCATTGTCTCCGAGTGCCAGGCATACCTCGACCGCTACGAGCGCGAGGGAAGGCCTCGCTTTGCCGTCGACATCGACCGCATCGTGGGGCTGCTGGAGGGCGAGAAGTAGGGCATCTCGGCTCAGTCTCGAGCCATGTGGAGTCGCTCCGCATTTTTGAACGCCGTGTGTGCGTCCCAAATACTTGAGAAACAAGCTGTGAAGTGCGGTGGCGCGCCCGTGCCCGTGCATAGCCGTCACCATCAGCGTCTACGCGGCGTCGGCTTCAAGTGGAACTGGCGCCGCTGCTGTATATGGTTTGCCTTGCTGCAAATAGCGATCAATGCCCGCGATGTTTCTGCTTGCGCTTCAACTTTCGCTGCTCGAAGCGCGTCTCCGCCTCATCCGCACGACGCTGACTTCTTGCTTGAGCCGACTCCCGCTTCATCGCTTCCCGCTGTGCCGCGAGCGCCTGTTGTGCCTTGGTGCTCACCGCGGGCCGTTTAAGGGCTTTCGCTGCCTCACGAGCGCGCCGCTTGGGGTTCTTCGCGGGCTTGCTTGTTTCAGTGGCCTTGTCGCCGAAGAACGAGAACTTTTCCCATTCGCTTGTAACGAATCGCAGAATCTCCTCATCGGACGGCTCCGCGCCGAAGACGATGCGGGCGACGCCATACCTTCCGCCCTCGACGTGCTCCGCCAGCCCGACCCAGAATTGACCGTCGTGATATGACGATGAGCAGCAAGTCGCTGATAGCCGCCCTGCGAAGCTAGTTGCCTTGTTCGCAGCCGGGCCGCAGGCCGCACCTACGCTCGAGCTCTGCCACGAGGGCATCGTTGTCGGTCACCGAGACGATGGCGTCGCCGTCGTAGGGCGCCTCGATATAGACGCGGTCGAGCGAGTTGGCCGTCCCCGCCCAGAGCGTCCTGGTGCGCCGGACGCCCCGCACGTGGGCGTAGGGTATCACCGAACGCATCCTAGCGTACACGACGACGAGGCGGTCGCCGTAGAGCTCGAGACGGTTGCTGCGGACGGGAAGGGCGGCCAGGGCCACGAGGGCCGGGACGGGCAGCAGCGCGAACCAGCCCCATAGGAGCGCGGGACTCGAGCTCAGGAAACACGCGATACACGCCGCGGATAAACCGCCCGCCACAATCACCATGGCCGCTATGAACCACGGGTCTGTCCTGCCGGGGAACACCCGCTCCGGCCGCTCGTCCTTCTCACCCATTACGGCCTCCCTCCCGACGCCCTCCCTAGCGGAGCGTGGGGCCGGAGAGTGCCTTGAACCCGTCGCCGACCATCTCGCCCCCCGTTCCGTGGGCCTTCTGTAGTGGTGTGTACCCCCGACTGTTCGACGGATGTCGTACGATTGAACGTTTTTCGAACTTTTTTAAGATGGGTGCGGCAGGATCGAGCAGATTGTTCGCGCGAGAGGCTCCCCGCCGCCGCGCCCGGTCTCGGGTTCGATGCATCGACATCCGTCTCAGGTGGTGTCTCCGCTGCGCGACATTGCAGGGGGCAAAGCCGAGATGCCATGGTGCGCGCCGAGGCTTTGCCCGCGGGGCGAAGATTCTAGGGGTCCGACGTGGCCTGGAGGGGAGACGGACATGCAAGCGCTTATGACTGAGGAGCTGGCCGAGTGCCTGCCGCCGCTGTACGCGACCGAGGGAGGGGCACTCGCCCTCGACCTCACAAACCCGGAAGGCGAGGACCACCTTGACCTCTGGTGCTCGCTTACCATCAACCTTTCGGGTGACCCCTTCGCCTCCACGTGGCGCATTCACACTTGTGCCCGGCATCATGGACATGGGCGTCGCCAAGTCGGCCGACGGGGCGCAAGCCCCTGTTGACTCAACGTTCGACGAGATAAACCGCATGTTCTCAAAGCTCGGCTTTATCGATTACAATTCACGCCTCGCGCAAGGGCCGTTCTACTCCCCAAACCTAATCTGCCTGTCGCACGCATCGAGGCGACGGGGCGGCGCCTTCTCGCGTGAGTCAATTCCTGTTTTACTGGTGCGGATCCCAACATGCCCTTATGCATGGTGCCCTGCCGCTTTCGAAACTTCAAAACCATTCGATTTTCGAAACTGAGTGGGAATAAGTTATCGGTACGCTTTTTTATAAAATGTAAAAAAGCACCCCCATAACTGATGAAATGGACGCTGAGAAAAAAGGGGGCGCATCTTGCGTATATACCGACGTGAAGATCTACCTCTATCTTGCATCGCGCGGGTATGAGCTTTCTGTGGGCCGTATTGGGAAGCTCGAGTGTGACTTCATCGCTCGTAGGCGCAATGCTTACGCCTACATCCAGGTCTCTATGTCGATTGCCGACAGAGGCGTCGAGGAGCGCGAGTACAGGCCGTTCGGCCACATCAGGGATGGTTATCCGCGCTACTTGTTCACGCTTGATCCTCTATTGCAGGAGAGGGATGGCATCAGGCACCTTAACATGGCGTCGTTTATGCAAGATGGCGGTGATCTTATTTGAGCGGCGGCCAGATTCCTTTGCTCCCTAGTGCGCAAACAGCGCGGGTATCAAATGAGGACCATTGCCTCACGTAGAATCGATAGATTGAAAACTTGTTTTGATGTTGACAGGCTTTTGGCCAGTGGCTCCTATTGTCGAGTGGGAGTAGCTGAAACGAGGCGATTGAATAACTCCGTACGTTTTGGTTAAAACAAAAAATATGCCGCGCGCCTGCGGCATGAGGGAGGGAGATTTCTATGAATATCGTTGTATTGAGCGGCAGTCCGCGTAAGGGCGCCAATACCGACACCATGGTTGAGGCGTTTGCCGAGACCGCGCGCGAGGCCGGCCATACGGTCGAGGTCATCCGCGTTGCCGGCAAAAAGATCGCTGGTTGCTTGGGGTGCCAGTATTGCTTCGCCCATGAGGGCACTTGCGTGCAGAAGGATGACATGGCCGACGTGATCGAGCCGCTGAAAGGCGCCGACATGGTTGTCTTCGCTTCGCCTATCTACTGGTTTGATATCACTGCGCAGGAGAAGGCCGCCATCGACCGCCTGTACGCCTTCGGTGCTACGGGCTTCCCGTTCACCAAGACGGCCCTTTTGCTCGATAGCCACAGCGAGGGCGTCTATGATGCGGCGATCGCTATGTACAAGTCAGCCTGCGCGTACTGCAAGTGGGAGGACCAGGGCATTGTCACCATCAGCGGTATGACCGAGCGCGACAGCATGGCATCGTCGCCCAAGTTGAAAGAGGTGCGAGAGCTCGCTCGCAAGCTGGCCTAAGGACAAGAAGAGCGCATGGCAATCAGCGCTAGCGGAAATGCGTGCTGCCCTTACCATAAGGATTGCTGATCGCCATGCGTCGATGCCCTTGCGGACAATTCCGGTATGCTAAAACGCCTTCTCGTTCAAGAATTCCCTGAACGCGGGGATGTCAAAGCCAACGAGACCACGCCCGCGCTCTCCGATGACGCCGTCCTTCAGGAGGCGGCGTTTGTATTGGCTTGCGTAGTTGCTGGCGACGCCCATGCGTTTGGCTATCTCCGAGACTCTGCTGGGGCCAGAATCGGGCAGCATCGCGAGCAAAAACTCAATGTCTTTATCGGAAAGCTCTCGATATGTTGTTTCGAGAATTCGATCGCGCAGCTCCATGCGTGCGAGCAGGGAACCTTGCTGGACATCAGGTGCGCTGATTTTGGGCGAGTTCTCCGAAACATCCCATGTGCGATATCCGACGAGCTGCATCATGTAGGGGAATCCGTCGACGGCCTTCACGGCATCCTCGAGTGCTTCTGGCGTGATTGAGCGGCCTCCTGCTTCAATGGTTTTGCGGAATGCGTTTGCAATTTCAACGTCAGTGATTCGTCCCAGCTGATGGTACTGGGAGCGCCTGAGGAACGAGACGGAATCGTTACGCAGCAACGCCGATACTTTGTAGGGCAGTCCTGCCATGAGTAGGGCAACTTTTTTACCTTCGCGTACAAAGTGCTGGTAAACAGAGGCAAATTGAAGCATTTCTTCGAGATCGACTGTGACTTCATCGATGGTGATGAGAAGTCCGATGTCATGTTTTTCGAGTTGCTTAAAGATGCCATTCATACGTGTGCGCCAGTTGCCCTGGGCCTCTTGAGCATACGTCCAATCGATGCCCACTGGACCAATTTGAACGCCGTTTATTCGCGCGTGAGGCTGTGAGAGATAGCTATCTGCGGCTTCTTTGGTTCGCTCGATAATATCTTCGAGCATGCCTGGCATGGCGGAGACATTTGCTGCGATCCAGTCGTGTTCAAGCGCCGTTTCTGAAAGGAGCGAGAGAAGCGCCGTCTTGCCCGTTCCCCTTGCGCCAGTAAAAATGGTCGACAGGTTGGGATCTCCCGGGCCATTGATAAAGCCACGGTTTATGTCGCGCAGGATATGCTCGCGACCCGCTAGAAAGGGAGGGATGCTTCCAAATGTTGGGGTAAAGGGGTTCTTGCTGTACTCCATGGTAACTCCTTTGCAAGTTTTGCTAATTTTTGCAACTTTTGCTAAATTTTGCAAGTTTTGCTAATGGCTTAACATGCCTTGTGCCGTGGGATTGCAGGAGTGAAAAACGGGGAGTTCTATTATTCCGACTACGTTGCAGCGAGCGGGGCCCGGAGCGCGATGTTTCTGCGCTCCGGGCCCCGCTGCTTTGCAAAACCATGACGGTTTGGCCACCGTTGTTTTAGTCAAACAGACTCGGCATGTCGTTTTCCTTCATAAGGGCACCGGCGGAGGGGAGGCTCTGCGTGGTGAACTTCTCGGCAGAGACGCCGGCGCCGAGGATCTCCTCGGTCGTGCCGACGGTGGTGACCGAGCGACCCTTCTTGGCGGTAAAGGCCTGGACGCCCTGCGTGTTGGTGGTCGTCTTGGTCTTGAGCAGCGACGTGTTGAAGTTCATCAAACGATAGTCGCTCGAGACCAGCGCGATGTCGCGATCTTCCTTGAGCACCTGTGCATACAGCAGCTTGCTGCCACCGTAGATGGCGTTCTTGAGGCGCTTGCGGTTGGTCTTGGTGACGTATCCAGAAAGCGCGACGCGCACCACGCGGCCGTTCTCAAAGACGAACAGCACGTCGGCCTTGTAGTCCTCGGGGTCGATGACCCAGATCACGCTCTCGTCGGGTTCCATCTCAAGATCGGTCGGCAGGTATGAGCCCAGCTGGGCCGACTTGGTGTCCTCAAACGCCGCAACCTTGCACTTGTACACCTGGCTCTTGTTGGTAAACACGAGCAGCTCGTGGGTGTTGGAGGACGGGAACTCGATAAAGGGTTTATCGCCGTCCTTGTACTTGAGCGTGGTCGCCTTCTTGAGCACGCGGTCCGTCATCTTCTTAAGGTAGCCATCGCGCGAGAGCATGATGGTGACCGGGTACTCCTCGACCTCGGGCTCCAGGCTCACCTCGATGACCTCATGGGGCTCAATTCTGCCCGTGCGGCGTGGCATCACATACTTCTTGTTGACCGCGGCCAGCTCGTCGCTGATGACCTTCTTGATGTTCTCCTCGCTGGAGAGGATCTCCTCAAGCTCGGCAATCTCGCCCTCAAGCTTGGCAATGTCCTTGGTGCGGTTGAGGATGTACTCCTCGTTGATATTGCGGAGCTTGAGCTCGGCAACAAACTCGGCCTGGGTCTCGTCGATGTCGAAACCTTTCATAAGGTTGGGCACGACCTCAGCCTCGAGCTTAGTGCCGCGGATGATGGCGATGGCCTTGTCGATATCGAGCAGAATTGCCTCAAGGCCGTGCAACAGGTGCAGGCGCTCGGACTTTTTGCCCAGGTCAAAGTTAATGCGGCGGCGCGTGGACCCAATACGCCACTTGACCCACTCGTGCAGAATCTGGCGCACGCCCATAACGCGGGGATAGCCGTCGACCAGCACGTTAAAGTTACACGAGAACGAATCCTGCAGCGTGGTCGAGCGATAGAGCTTGGCCATGAGCTTGTCGGGGTCGACACCGCGCTTAAGGTCGATGGCGATGCGCAGGCCCGAGAGGTCGGTTTCATCGCGGATGTCGGCGATCTCCTTGACCTTGCCCTCCTTGGAGAGCTTGACGATGCGCTCGATGATGACATCGGTCTTGGTGGTGTAGGGAATCTCGTAGACCTCGATGATGCGCTCTTCGGGAATCCAGCGCCAGCGGGAGCGGATTTGGAAGCTGCCAAGGCCGGTCTCGATAATCTTTTCCATCTCCTCGCGGCGGTAGATGATCTCGCCGCCGGTCGAGAAGTCGGGCATGGGCATGTACTCGAGCAGGTCGCAATCGGGATCCTTGAGGTAGTGCATCGTTGCGGTACAGACCTCGTTGAGGTTGAAGCCGCAGATGTCGGACGCCATGGCGACGCCGATGCCCTTGTTGGCCGAGACGAGGATATTGGGGAACGTGGTGGGCAGCAGGCGCGGCTCCTTCATGGCGCCGTCGTAGCTGTCGACGAAGTCGACCGGGTCCTTGTCGATGTCCTTGAAGATCTCGGCGCTGATAGGGGAGAGCTTGGCTTCGGTGTAACGCGAGGCGGCGTAGCTCAGGTCGCCCGAATAGTACTTGCCAAAGTTGCCCTTCGACTCCACGAAGGGGGCAAGCAGTGCTTCGTTGCCCGTCGCCAGACGCACCATCGTCTCGTAGATCGCGGCATCGCCGTGCGGGTTGAGCTTCATGGTTTGGCCCACGATGTTGGCGCTCTTCTGGCGCTCGCCCTTGAGCAGACCCATCTTATACATGGTGTAGAGCAGCTTGCGGTGCGAGGGCTTAAAGCCGTCGATCTCGGGGAATGCACGCGAGACGTTGACGCTCATGGCGTAGGGCATGTAGTTGACCTCGAGCGTCTGCGTTATCGGCTGATCGGTGACCTCGGAGTGCAGGCCGATGACGTTCTCGGCGTTGACCTGCTTTTTCTTTGGCTGGGTTTTCGTCTTCTTCTTTGCCACGATTTCCTCTTGAACTTCTTATGGGCCGTCGTTATCGATTTGCTGCTATTGCAGGTCCAGCTGGTCCAGATATTCCTTGCCGTGCTCGGAGATATGGCGCTTGCGGCCCGCCTCGTCGTTGCCCAACAACAGGTTGAACATGGTTTCCATCTTGGTGACGTCCTCGGGCTCCACCTTAATCAGGCGACGCGTCTCGGGGTTCATGGTGGTGAGCCACATCATGTCCGGGTCGTTCTCACCAAGACCCTTGGAGCGGTTGATGGAGCACTTTTGGTCGCCGATTTCTTTGAGGATGCCGTTCTTCTCGAGCTCAGTGTAGGCAAAGTAGGTCTTTTCCTTGCAGTTGATCTCGTAGAGCGGCGACTCGGCGATATACACGTAGCCCTCGTCGATAAGCGTGGGCACCAGGCGGTAGAGCATGGTGAGCACGAGCGTGCGGATGTGGTAACCGTCGACGTCGGCGTCCGTACAGATGATGACCTTGTTCCAGTTGAGGTTGTCCAGGTCGAAGGCGCCGAGATTCTTGATGCGCTTGTCTTTGATTTCCACGCCGCAGCCCAGCACGCGCATGAGGTCCATGATGATGTCGGACTTAAAGATGCGCGGGTAGTCCTCCTTCAGGCAGTTGAGGATCTTACCGCGGACGGGCATAACGCCCTGGAACTCGGCATCGCGCGAGGTGCGAATGGCGCCTGCTGCCGAGTCGCCCTCTACGATGTAGATCTCGCGGCGGCTCTTGTCCTTGGAGCGGCAGTCGATGAACTTCTGCACGCGGTTGGCCATGTCGGTCTTCTGCTGCAGGTTGGTCTTGATGCTCTGGCGCGTCTTTTCGGCGTTCTCACGCGAGCGCTTGTTGATGAGCACCTGCTCCATAATCTTATTGGCGGCGTCCTTGTTCTCGATCAAGTAGGTCGAGAGGCGCTCCTTAAAGAAGGCCGTCATGGCCTGCTGGATAAAGCGGTTATTGATGGCCTTCTTAGTCTGGTTCTCGTAGGACGTCTGGGTGGAGAAGCAGTTGGTCACTAGCACTAGGCAGTCCTGGACGTCTTGCCACTTAATGCCGCTCTCGTTTTTGTTGTATTTGCCCTGTTGCTTAATGTAGGCATCGATGGCGCTGGTCAGAGCGCTGCGGGCCGCCTTCTCGGGCGAACCGCCGTTCTCGAGCCACGATGAGTTGTGATAGTACTCCTGCATCATGAAGGTGCGCGAGAAGCACATGCACGCGGTGATCTTGACGTTGTAGTCGGGCAGGTCCTCGCGGTCGCGACCGCGACGGTCGGCCTCGATAAAGAAGGGCTCGGTGAGGTAGTCGGTACCGACCTTCTCGAGCACGTAGTCCTCGATGCCCTTGGGATAGCAAAAGTCCTCTTCGGTAAACTCGCCATCGTCACCCTCAATACGCAGGCGGAAGGTCACGTTGGCGTTGACCACGGCCTGGCGGCGCATGGTCTCGCGATACCAATCGTGGGGGATGCTGATGGAGGTAAAGACCTCAAGATCGGGGCGCCATTTGATGGTGGTGCCGGTACGGTCCTCGTCGCTGGGCTCAATCTCGAGTGCCTTCTTTTTGGCGCCAACGACCTTGCCCTTCTTAAAGTGCAGGGAGTACTTGTTGCCGTCGCGCCAAACCGTGACGTCCATGTATTCGGAGGCGTACTGGGTCGCGCACGAGCCCAGGCCGTTGGTACCGAGCGAGAAGTCGTAGTCGCCGCCCTGGTTGTTGTTGTATTTGCCACCTGCGTAGAGCTCGCAAAAGACGAGTTCCCAGTTAAAGCGCTTCTCGGAGGGGTTCCAGTCGAGCGGGCAGCCGCGGCCGTTGTCCTCTACCTGAATGGAACCATCGCGAAAGGCGGTAAGGGTGATGAGCTTGCCGTAGCCCTGGCGCGCCTCGTCAACGGCGTTGGACAGGATCTCGAAGGCAGCATGCGCGCAGCCGTCGAGTCCGTCCGAGCCAAAGATGACGGCGGGGCGCAGGCGTACGCGCTCCTCGTCCTTGAGCTGGCGGATACTGTCGTTACCATAGTTTGCGGTGTTTTTTGCCATACTCGCTCTCTCGGTGCTCCTTTGCTGCGTTTAAGTCATATAGATAGTCAAGGTAGCATAGCCCAGCCCTTGGGCGATTCCACCCAACACGAAATCCATCGAACAATCGTTCGGATTAACGGGTAAAACGTGTCGTGCGGATTGTTGTTCCGAATCGAACATTGGGACAAGCGTCTCGTTTTATGGGCCACGGGCGTGCGTGTGCGAGTCCCTTTGGCCCATAAGGAACGCTGGCGGGTCGTTATTTGGGCCGTGGGTCACTTCGCCGGCGTCGTGTTTCGTCATACGCTCATAGTGGAAGCCGATGCCACGGGGTCGACTTGGGACTCGGGCAACGGATGAGCTGCAAGCCGAAAGGAGCGGTGAGGATGATGAAGCCCATGACGAAGAAGCTGCTGTTAGGAATTCCCACCGTGACGCTTTCGGCCGTGCTGGCATGTACGGCGGCCGGCTGCGGCGGTAATGCGCCGAGTGGCTCGGGCGGGAGCGCACCTGTGCAGGAGAAGGCCGAGAAGCCCAAGGCCTATGAGTCGCAGACGGTCGAGGTGGCAGGCATTACCTATGAATCGGTGGCTCACGGTACGTTCTATCGCGGTGATGCCAAGAAGCAGGACGGCTTTTACCTGCACATCAAGATTACCAACAACAACACAAAGAACAGGACGTTCAGTTCCTTTAACGTGCATGCTGCCCAGGGCGATCTTGAGGCAGGCGACCCGTTGTTTACTTCCGGCAAGGCGGCCGTGCTCGACTACGTTGCAAGCGAGGCTCCCGATGAGCTTCACGAGGGCATCGATCTTTCCAAGAGGCCAGATATCGGCCCGGGCGAGACCGTTGAGTACGTGTATTTCTGGGCCCCCAAGACGGCGTACTACGGGCCCATCACTGTCGAGTTCGTAGACGCTTACGCCCCCGCCAAGAATCATGAGGCCATGCATTTTGACACCACGGGATGCGAGACCAAGGAGTTCAAGGCGGCCGGCGGCGTGGCCGATTCTGGTGACGCGGCCAATATGACCGGCATCGCTTGCGCATCGTACAGTATCGAGGCCGCCGATGGGTACACGCTGGATTCGTCCAACGAAGAGCACGAAAAGGCAAACTTCTTCCACGACGAGACTGGAGGACGCCTGAACATCAGCATCTTCCCGCGCTCGCCGGAGGAGGAAGTTGCAAGCCTGGAGCAGATCTATGAAGGCAAGGAAACGACAACCGACCAGGTCGAGTACAACGGCATAACGTGGCTGCGCTTTACCGGTCCCGACAACGGCCATACGCTATTTGCGACGGCTCCCGCGACGGGCGAGACCGTCCGCGTGTCGATTGGCTGGAAGATCGACTGGGATGCCGCCGTGCCCATGATGGAGGCACTGAAGCTCAAGTAACGCCGCGATTCTTACGTCAGGCGACTCAGGGCTGGCTCCGAGTTATCGGGGCCAGCCCCTTTTGGTGTTCGATGAGCCGAGTCGGCGTCTCACACAAAAGTAACTAGGAGCTAGCGAGGCCTATCCGAATTGACCTCATTGGCGGTGTCTTTTTCGAGCGCCGTGCGGCGGGCGCTGTAGGCGACGAGGCCGGCTCCTGCCGCGGCGAGTGCTGCAGCGGCTGCCGTAAGGGGAGCGTTGACATCGCCCGTGCCCGCAAGTGCGCCCGCTTTTCCGGAGCGCTTGTTATTGCCGTGGTCCTTGCCACTGCCGGAGCTGCTTCCGCCACCGGAACTGCTTCCGCCGGAGCCACCTCCACTCGTGTCACCATCGCCGTCCGCCGTCATCGGGGCGTCGTGAAGTCCTATCGTATCCGCGCTGTCGCATACGCCGACCTGAACCTCCGAGCGTTCGCATGCCGCGTCGGGCACATGGAGCTCGTGCAGTACGGCACCCAGTGTCGAGTTTGCGCCCGGTCGAATTTCCTCGAGCGTTACGGGATCGAGCGCCACCAGATTCCGCGCCTTCGCATACAGCGTTACGCGTTTGCCCACTTCGTCGCTCCAGCTCTCGGGGATGGCGAAGCTCATGCGGAACTGTGCCGTGCAACCCGGTGCCAGCACGGCGTTGCCGTTGTCGGCTACCAGCGGGTGCGTTGCAAAACGTGTGCCCAACGTCTCGAGCGCGTATTTCACGCGTGCCATGTCGTTGGCCGAAGCGTCCTCGGCAAGCTCTGGGTCGTAGATCGAAGCCATGCGTGCGTTCGCTCTGAATCCGATGGATGCGCTGGAGAACGGCTGGCTGGAGCCCTCTCGGTACAGATCGATCGTGCCGGCGGTCAGCAAGGTGTTGCCGTCGTTTCGCACCGTGACCATGAAGGATTCGCCTGCTGCTCCGGGCACCACCGCGCCCGAGGTAGCGACCGCGCCCGTCGGAGTGGCACACGCCACCAAGGGCACTTCGATGCCGTGCAGCTCTGCCTCGCTCTTCTCCGCGCTCACAATGTGCGTGGCGAGCGCGGAGAGCATGCCCCCCGACGTCAAAAATGTCGTTATCTGATCGACGGGATGGTTCAGCTCGCACATCACGAACGGCTCCGTGAACAGATCGCCTGCCAAGGTGCTGGCGAAGATGCGGAAGTGTTTGCCCATCACTGCTACAGGGTTGCCTTTTTCGTCGTAGGTTTGTCCCACCTTGCCATCGGTGTTCTCTACATAGAGCACGCACCTGCCGTTGTTGCTTACGCTAAACGATGCCGGGCTACAGCCTGCGGCACCCACGGGCTGCGTTGAAAATGCCGATGCGCCTCGCGTCCAAGTAATATGCTGCAGTTGCTCGTTGACGGTAGCCAAAAAGCCCGAATGTTGTGGCCACGGCACCGCACGGGGTACCGTGGCGTCTGGTGACATAACGCCCCAGCCTGCAATGGACTGGCCGATCACGGCGTACGATGCGCAGCCACAACCGCCTGCAGTCTCGTATGCAACGGGCACCACCATTTTGCCGTTGATATTCTCGGGCTCGCCCAACTCGATACTCGACGGTGCCTGCGGAAAGCGAAGAACTTGGCGGAACGTGAGGCTGTCGCCCAAATCATCCGACCACAGGGTAAAGCATTCCAGCGCAACCTCGGCCTCGCTGCCGAGCGCCTTTTCTGCGGTGGTTCCGCGGCGGTGGAGGTAGGCACCCGACAGGCGTCCGTCGACCAGCGTCTTGCCTACCGTGATGCGCGGGCACTGCAGGCAATGGTAGCCATCCTCCTGAAGGCGGCCGCGCGAGATGCTGCGCCACGACGTGTGCGATATCACGCTAACTCCGTCGTTGCTTATGCGCAGGCGTACGACGGACAGTATGCCGGCTGTGCTTGCCGTATCGAAAAGGGTGTTGTCGCCGGCGGGGCGCTCGCCCGAGACCAGCAGCACGTAGGCGTCCTGGTTTCCTCTTCCGTCCGTATATTCCACCACGTCGAAGTCGTAATCGAATATGCCGTCGCGCTCCACGTCGCCCTCGCCAAACCCAAGGGGAAAGTCCACGGGCGTGGGAGCGGACCACGTGCCGTTTGCCTTTGTGTGCACCACCAGGCGCGAGCGGCCATTGTCGCCGTAGCGCACCGAGGCGATACGGAACAGGCATTCTACGCCGGCAATCATTGCCAGCTTCATGTGAGCTTCGCTGAGCACGCCAGTAAACAGCACGTTGTCGTTCGAGGGCTTGATACCGCCACGCTCGTCTTCCGACACGCCGGCAGAATTGGCGTTGGGGTCCGCAGCGGCGTCCTTCGCCTGCCCGATATGGGTGTACGCATACATCGGCGCGGCGTTTTCGTCGTTCTCTACCAGTGCATGGACGAAATGCTCGATCTGTCCCGTGTCGTCGCTTTCTGAATCCGCCTCGAGCTCAATGCGCGTGACCGCTTGATCCCAATCGCGCACGACAGGCGCGGCGTTTACGGCAGTGGCCTTAACCTCGGCGCGTGCGAGCAGCTCGGCGTTGGTGACGATGGTGGCCGATGCGATAAACTGCGGCACACCACCTGCCTCGGCGTTGCCGGCCGAGCCGAAGCAGGCATCCAACGTATAAGGCGTATTTCCACCCAATGCCAGCTCAGAGCGCTGGAGTACATACTGGTCGCCATTGTTCACCGACATATTCCACGAATCGATGAGTGTGGGCCACGACCCCGACCAAGCCTTGGTAGTCCACTTGAACATTACGAACTGGAGTATCACATCGACATCGACGTCTGCACCTACGCGCAGCCGCGGAAGCTGGTGTCCATCTGCCTTCTCGTACCCAATGAACAGTGTGAGGGATGCGGCGCCACGCACAGCGGACGAAGCGACGCCTGCAATGCCGGCTCCAAAGGTGACGGCAAGTCCGATCTGGATGGTGAACGAGCCCGACGTGTTGGAATAGTCGAGCGAAATGTTCTTGAAAAACGCCGCGCCGCTGCCGTGCGTGTGGGCGCCCACGGCGAGCGCCAGTTTTGCCAGCACCCAGGGGTTGACGTTTAGGAAAAACGGCACCGGTCCCAAGGTGAACTGTTCGGTCCAGTTGAGGTCGGTTCTTACCTGGAAGAGGGCCTTAATATTGCCGTATGTGGGGTCGTTGTTGTTGCCCCAGGTTTTGCCCGCCCAATCGTAGGCGAGCGAGCCGTACAGCTGTGTGGCGATATCCATCGTGAACAGCGGCGTGCAATGGTGGCGAAGGAGCTTAGTGTTTCTTGGATCGGTGCCCGAACCGGCACTCATGCTCTTGTACTGATTCCACTTCCCCTCCATCTCGTCGAGGTAGCGGTTTGCCTGCTTGGCACCCGACTCGCGCGGTGATTTCTTCCAGTACTCTGGATCTGGATTGCCCGAATCGTTCATATAGCTGGCTGGTTTGTATCCTCCGCCAAACAGCACGTATCCAGCAAACGAGAAATCGAAGAGGATCGGAAATGTGGGTATCCAGCACGTGAACTTATTGCCGCCGATGCCGGGAAACGCCGCGGGGAAATCAAACGGAGTGATCTCTTGGTCCATGGTGGTGGGAATGATGGTGGTCGAGCCCGATTCCGCCTTTGCGGCCGGCGCGGTGACAACGGCCATGGGGGAGGAGAGTGTATAGGTTTTGCCTTGATAGTCGAGGACAAAGCGCAGTTTGCACCCTTCTTCCAGAAGGCCCGATGCCGCGTCGAGAAACGTGTCTTCGAGCGTGAACGTCGCCAGATTATCCGCGCCCGATGCGCTAGCCTTGATCTGACCGATCTGCGTGACGGTTTCGGGTGAGCTGCCCGCGGCAGGCGTCACTTTGTTGATGCGCACCGTTGCCTGTCCGCCCTGTGGCAGATGTGCCTGAACGGTAAAGGCGTGCGTATCGGGTTGGTCGTTTGCTGCTTCGTCCGCTGGCATTGCCATAAACGTGGCTTCAGCGTACTGGATGTCCCATTCGTCGAATGTGAGCTGGCGAAAGTACGGCTCGCCGTCGGAAAGCGGACGCGTGGGCGCGGTTATGGCGGTGCCGCCCTGGATGCGCGCAAGGGGAATCTCGACATCACGGTAGCCCGCCATGCTAATGGAGATGCCGCCGTTAAAGTCGTACGCGTCAAGGAGCGTTACCTCGTCCACGTAGCCTTCCGAAAGCGGCGCGACCTCAAAGATGGCCGTGCCCTCGTCATCGGTCGTGGCGGTGAGCTGCTTGCCCGCGGCATAACGCGACGCGAGCGTGACCTGGGCACCTGCGATGGGCGTATTCTTATTGGCGACGTCGACCACGACCACACCAAACATGGTGCGCGAGAGAACGAGCACCCTGAAGGGATCTTTTTCGTCGGCATAGGCTGCGGTGGGCGCGAACGGCAATATGAAGGCGTTTGCGCTTCCCGGCACGCGCGGCAACATAATGCTCGCCAGCGAGGACGCTCCGGCAACAAGTAACGAACGGCGATCAAGCATCTTTGGCTCCCATCCCGCAAACATCGGAGGAAATAATCCAATTTTGCGAGAAGGTGCCCCGTGGCGGTAGTGCCGTTCGATGGCCAAAATGTCCAATTTGAGCGCGCGAAAGCGCCAGGCCCCGGAGCGCGTTCGATGCGCTTGGCAGCCCGGTCGCTAACGCAACATATGCGCGACCAGTTCGGCGCGTGTGCCGATGCCAAGCTTTGCGTATACGCCGGATAGTCGGTTTTTGACGGTGCCCGGCGACACACCCATATGACGAGCGATTTCGGCATTGGTCCACCCGCGGCAGGCGAGCATGGCCATGGTGAACTCCGTGGTCGTTAGATCGTCGGCCACATCCTCGCCCGAATCGGGGTTGTGGATGCGCCGCCAGCCGTAGCTGAAGCGGTACGTGATCTCGATGATGCGCGCGAAGTCGTCAGGGTATTGCGTTTTTAGGCATGCCTCGATAAGCCCCTGCAAAAGGCCGTGGTGCTCGCCGATGAGCTCGATAAGGCCGTCGGGGCGCGCAATGTCCCAAGCGGCTCCGAAGTGCGTTTTTGCGGCGTCGATGTCCTTGAGGCTCATGCATGCCATGGAAGCTGCCAGGTGCAGGAACAGTTCCGAGATCGGATAACTTCCCTGTTTCATGATCAGGGCGTTTTCCGCCATGCCCAGACTGCGGCCATATTCGCCGCGCAGATACAAGGCGTGCGCCATCACGTAGCTGGCGAACAGGCGCAGGCCTTCGGGCAGATGCGCCGCAAGCGGATAAAACTCTTCGGCGGAATACGGGGAAGGCAAGTGCAGCAGGACGCTCGCGGCCGAGGCGAACAGGATATGCGTGGCGTGGACGGCGGGTGATTCCTCGTCAGTTGGCGTATCGAGGATGCCCGCAAGGCAACGGCGGGCATCGGCGATACGGTTGAGCGACAGACTGGCATATCCGCAGATAAAGCATGCGGAATAGCGCAGTGCGGGGTCGGTGGCGTCAAGATGGGGGCGTGCTGTCTCGGCGGCGAGGGTGGCCTGTCCGCGAAAGTACAGCGCTTCTGCCGTGGCAATGGCGCGCGAATCGGGGTCGGAAATGCCTGCAACCGCAGCGTCAATCTGCCCCGGCACAAAGGCGGTACACATCAACGGCATGGGAACGCATGGGTAGCCATCGCAGTCCATCTTCCATCTCCCATCAGGTGGCAACATTAGCAGCAATTGTACTCCTGTTGCTCGGGACTGGAATTTGTGGGTATCGCCTACGATTATGCCGAACGTATAAAGGAAGAGTCTATTGGCGATGCTCCCAAGGTGGCTGTCGAAGCCTAGCTGACCTTGGCATTCGGAAAAATTGCCACCCCTGCAAAAAGCTCTGTCGCAGCGATGGGAAACGCATCTTCTGGGCATTCCGGCGTCTCCAGCCAGCGCTGGACTGCTGCTGTTGCCTGTGCGTTGGCGAGCGAGGCGTGGCGGCCGTCCGGCGACCAGCGGTGACGGGCGAGCCCTGCCGCGTACGTGGGCCTCCATCGGCGTAGACCTATGACCCCCCCCTGACATCGGAGAAGTCCACCATGGCGTCCAGGACTTTACCGTCCGGCACGTCCAGCCTAGCGGCTCTCTTGAACCCAAGGTTGAAAGGGGGCGTTGTGCAAGGCGAATGGGGCCGAGTGGAAGTGGATCAAAAGAGCGTTACTTGACGTTTCATGCATAATGCCAACCGCCCCGCGACATCACGTTCACAGCGCGCAGGGGCCGGAGAATCTTCGCGATGAGAGTTGACGTCTAATACCTTGCATCGTATAGTGTGTATAGCACAGTATATGACGAGAGGAGGTGTGCGGATGGAGGCACAGATGAAGCGCGGCTTCCTGGAGGCCTGCGTGCTCGCGGCCGTCTCCGGCGAGGAGTCCTACGGCTACCAGATCGTGAAGGACGTACCGGCGAGCATGGGGCTCACGGAGTCGACGCTCTACCCGCTGCTCAAGCGCCTGGAGAAGGCCGGGTGCATCACGGCGCGCTCCGCCGAGCACAACGGGCGGCTGCGCCGGTACTACCGCATCACGGACGACGGGCGAGCGCGCATCGAGGAGTTCCTGGCCGAGTGGCCGTCCGTACGGGAGATTTACGCATACGTTGAGGAGGCGCACCATGACGCGCGATGAGTTTCTGGGCCGGTTGGGCGAGCTGCTCGCCTGCCTGCCGGCCGAGCAGGTGGAGGAGACCAAGGCGTTCTATGCGGAGGCCATCGCCGACCGCATGGAGGACGGTATGAGCGAGGAGGAGGCCGTGGCCGCCATGGGCACGCCCGGCGAGGTGGCGGAGGCCACGCTCGACGACCTGCCCGCCGTGCCGCGCGCGATCGCGAGGACGCGCCGGCGCAGCACCGCGCTGCTGTGGGTGCTGGCCATCGTGGGCTCCCCGGTGTGGGTGCCGCTGCTCGCCGCCTTCGCCGCCGTGGCCGTCACGGTCTATATCTGCATCTGGGTGCTGGCGCTCTGCGTGTGGATCGTCGCGGTGGCACTCGGGGGCGTGGGCGTAGTTGGGCTCCTGCTTGCCGTAAGCGGCGTCATCATCGGCCACTTCCCGTACGCCCTCGCCTCGGCGGGCGTGGGGCTCGGCCTCGTCGGCGTGGCGCTCTTCGTTGGTGCTGGCGCTTGGGCAGCCTCAAAACAAATTGCGCGCCTCTCGGCGCTCTGGGCGAGGAAGGCCGCCTCGCCCTTCTGGAAGGGTAAGGGCGAGAAGGGCGGCGCTGCCGCGCATCTCGCGGCGTAGAAAGGAGTGAGTACCATGACCAGTGCGAAGAAGATCTACCTCGCCGTGGCGGGCGGGCTCGTTGCCGCGGGTGTTGTCCTCGCGGGCATTGGCTTTATCGCTTCGGGTTTCGACCCGGCCGTGTTCACAACCCATATAGACACACGCGACAGCACCATCGTGCTCGGCGGCGTCGAGGTGGACGACCCGATGGGCCTCCCCCTCATCGAGCAGCTCGCCAATCTGGGCGAGATCGACACCTCCGGCGTCGCGGATCCCGCCGCGCCCTAGGCGCAGCGAGCCCGGACGCTCTGCCCGCCAAGCTGCGTAAGCCGGCGAAACCCGAACCTCAACCTCTACGCAACTGGCCCCAAGCCTGCGCCGATTCGCTCTCAGCGCCGCGCGGGGGCCCGTGACGCATGCCCAAAAAGGTACGAGGAGAAAGGAACGCGATGACGACAACCACGCCCTTCCGCCTTCACGGGGCCACGCAGGACCGGAAGCGACTGGGCCGTGCGGTGGGGCTGTGCTTGGATTGGCTACACTGATATGGACAGTTCCGTGAGGGGTGCGAGAGGCGGGACTCTGGGGAGATCTTCGAGGAGGAGTGTCTCGACTGGAAGCGTGGGTTCAGTGGAGCAGGAACCTAATCTCTGTCTCTCTTGCTTTTTTGATTTGTTGAGAAGCCGGCATTTGGGGGCATTTTGGATAGCGAACAGTTCAAACAAGAAGCTGAGAAAATAGAACAAAGCCTGAGTGCCTTGAGAGTCGCCGAGCGCAATGCAGTGATTCCCTTCATGAACGGCGACTTTACCCAATGGGATCTATATCTGGCATCCTCCTCTGAGTATGCGATGAGACTGATAGACGGATTCATCTCCATGCTCGAGTCGAGGAATCTTGTTTGCGTCGCCCAGCTTCTCCGCGCACAGGTTGGAGTCTGCCTGCGGACATTCGCATTATTCGCCGCCGAAGACCAGGATGACTTTCTCAAGCAGGTGTTTCAAGGTGTGCCTGTGAACAAGCTGAAAGATTTCTCGGGTGAGAAGATGTCCGATGGAAGACTTCAAGACTTACTCGAGAAGTTCGATCCAAAGGTAAAAGATGTATACAAGGTGACGTCTGGATTCGTCCACTTCTCCATTGATATTCTGCCGAGCATGGGTGTGCCTGGGGAGGGCTATGAGGTCGAGTTTAATTTTGGAGCCGAGCCCAACGAGAGAAACAATGCGCCTCTCGTGGAATGCGGCAAGGCGTTCTGCCACTATGTCGACCTGCATCTCCAGATGCTCCATAAGGTGATTGCTTCGGATGAATGGTATGCCGATCGATTCCGTATCGATTCCGATGGTCCTGCAGACGAGGCCTCGAAAAGCGAGAAGGTGTAGGTCGAACGCATTGACGCTGCCTTGACAGCATCCCGATATGATAACGAATGGGAGGTTCCCTGCGAAATGTGCGCCTCTGTATATTCTCGCTAGGACGCCCTCGACCGATAAGGCATCGTTGAGTTCAATTTGAGTTCAGCTCGGGTGCCTGAAAATCGCCCAACTCTGATAAAAGGGGAGACGACGGTACACCACGTAGACGAGAGGCTATGGAAGTGCACGATTTGATTATATTGGCGCGCTAAACCGCCCCGCTGCCCAACTTGAACTCCGCTCACGCGTGTATGGGGCTGCGAGAGGTAACGGCCTGCGGCCTCCTTTGTGTGCTCGATGATATCTTCGAGCATGCCGGGCATGGCGGAGACATTCGCTGCAATCCAGCCGTGTTCAAGCGCCGTTTCGGATAGGAGCGAGAGGGGGCTGTCTTGCCCGTTTCCCTTGCACCCGTAAAGATGGTTGACAGTTTGGGGTCTCCCGGGTCTTTAGCTTTTACCGTGCTAGATGCCTCATGGAAACTGTTGGACTTTAATCAGACAGACCCAGCATGTCGTTTTCCTCCATGAGGACATCGGCTAAAACCGCAACACCTATGCTTGTTTAAGCAAACCTCCTGATAGTCGTGGAGCTGCTGTAGCCCGACATGCAGGAGATCGCTCGGCTTAAACACCGGATGCCGCATCCGCGAAACGAGTTGCGGTGCACCCTGTTCCAAAAGGCTGCCAAGTACCATGGCGTGAGCGTTGGGGTAGCCATCATTCAGCGTGGATACATCCGGATGCGCATAGATCCAGACGATTCCAACGTTCTCGTATTTCCCGTGCAGGTAATCGAAGAGGGCAAGCGACACCATACAGTTGCCGCCGACGGTCACGACTCTGTCGGGGTTTTCTGCCGCAAGCTTCCTCTGCGCATCCTGAATCCCCGCCAGGACTTCGTCCTCGGCATAGATGCGAACTGTCTCCCATTTCTCATGTCCAAGTTTTGGGACGCGTTTCACAATGTCGAGTGGGATTCCTGGACAGTCGGATCACGTGGTGGCCCCCTTTGAGAGGGTCACGAGCATCACGGTCCCGTTCTCGGAACTTGTTTCGACCTCTACCGTGCCACCGTGAAGCGCTGCAATCTCCCAAACGAGCGCTAGTCCGAGTCCTGCGCCGCCGTATGCCCTGCTGCGGGATGTGTCTAGACGAAAGAACGGCTGGAAGATGCTCTCTCGGTACTGCCTGGGTATTCCCGGGCCCTGGTCCTCGACTCGCAGGAACACGTGGCTGTCGTTGTCGCAGATGGAGACGTTGACAGTCGAGTCGGGGCGGCTGTAACGGATGGCGTTTTCGACCAGGTTAAACACCAGCCGATAGAGGAGCGTGTCGCTCCCGATTACTAAAGCGTCTCCAGCACAATTGAGGGCTATGCCCTTATTTTCGGCAAGTGGCGCAAGGTCGGTGAGGACCTCTTCGGACAAGGGGCCAAGTTCAACATCGTCCTCGCAAGGAACGCTGCGGAGCTCACTCATCTCGAGCAATACCTTGGCCATTCGAGACATGCGCTCGGTTTGTTCTTGTAGCAGGCCGAGCAGCTCGGCTGTTTCGGGTTGCAAATCGGAGCGCTCGGAGATGAATAGCTCAATCTGTGCTTGCATAAGGGCGAGCGGGGTGCGCAGCTCGTGTGCGGCGTTGCCGGTAAACTGACGCTGTGCAGAGAACCCTTCGCCAAGACGGGCGATCATGTCGTTGAAAGAGGCACTGCATCGTTGTAGCTCGGTGGGCGCATCTTCACTGAGTCTGATTTCGCTTAGGTTGTCAGGCTGCACGCGCTCTACCTGGGCGGTAAAATCCCGTAGCGGTTTGAGTGCACGCCCGCTCGCAAAGTATGCCAGCGCGCCGCCAAGGAGTGTGACTCCAGCCGTGATGCACCAGGCTGTCGTGCCAAAAGATTCCTGTGCATCGTTTACGACGATCGTGACCTCGTCATCGAGGGCTGCTTTTGTTGGGTCAAACACCTGGGGCGAATCTTCGCCGGTTGCGTTAAAGGCCGAGATGTTACTGCCGATGGCATCCATGTAGCGCATGCCCGTATAACCGACCAGGCAGTTCGTCAGCACGCACGCTGTGCACGTGAGCAGCGCCGTCATAATCGTTATGCGCCATTGCAGCGAAAGTCTTTTCATTCGCTATCCTCCATAACGTAGCCCTCTCCAATCCGATTGCGAATCGGGTCGTATCCCAAAGCGCTGCGCAACTTTTTTCGGAGCGACGAGATATGAACGCGGGTTGCGTTGCTAAAGCTGTTCACGCTGCAATCCCAAACGTGCTCGATAAGCTCCTCTTGGCTTACCGGTCGCCCCTGATTAAGCATCAGGTATTCCAAGATTCCCGTTTCCTTGCGCGTAAGAGATAAAGCCTCGCTGTCCACAGAAGCGATGCGCGCCTTGGTGTCAAAGCTGAGCTTTCCGCAGGTTAAAACTATGTCGCTTTGTGTAAAGCGTCTTAGGGTAAGGCTGCGAATCCTTGCCGCAAGTTCGTCCAGATGAAACGGCTTGGTAAGGTAATCGTTGGCGCCGGCATCGAGTCCGGCGACTTTATCGGATACTTCGCCACGCGCGGACAGAATCAGCACCTTGGTCTCGCAGTCGGTTTTCCTAAGTTCCCTGAGCACGGTCATGCCATCGATACGGGGAAGGTTGAGGTCGAGTACCACGAGGTCAAAGACTTCGACGCCCAGCAGGTCGAGCGCCTTCTGTCCGTCGTGGCAGCAGTCGACGCTGTACGCCAAGTTTCGCAAGCTGCGCGCGATTGCATCGCACAGTGCTCGCTCGTCTTCGACGATCAAAATACGCATAACAGTCTCCTTGCACATTCCAAATCGCGCTTAACACGGATTTTATAGTCGATATGGTCCAATGGTCGCGTAACGAAAGGAGTGGTTGGGTTGTTTAAAGCGGTAAAACCCGTGGTACAGGTCGCTTTGTTGATCGTCGGAATTGCCATGGTGTGCTTTGGCGTTATGCGTGGCGAGGCGGATGCCGTGCTGGCCAAAGCGATTAGGCTGTGCTTGGAGTGTATCGGAATTGGATAAAAGAAAAAACACCGTTTCGCATGTTTTGGCCAGATTTCGCGGATTCATTCAGGCGGCGGCAACGCTCATCACCAACATTCACCTGCCAAACTTTGCCAAAGGAAGCATCTATCAGGGCGCGGGAAAAACAGTCTGCGTACCCGGGCTTAACTGCTATTCGTGCCCCGCGGCATCGGGTGCGTGCCCCATCGGGTCGTTCCAGTCGGTGGTAGGTTCATCTAAGTTTAACTTCTCCTACTACGTTACCGGTACGCTCATTTTGCTCGGCGTGCTGCTGGGACGCTTTGTATGCGGCTTTCTGTGCCCGTTTGGCTGGCTGCAGGAGCTGCTTCATAAGATTCCCGGCAAAAAGCTTTCGACAAAAAAGCTCAAGGCGCTTACGTATATCAAATACTTCGTGCTGCTGTTTGCTGTGGTATTGCTGCCTGTGCTGGTGGTCAACGACCTGGGGATGGGAGATCCGTTCTTTTGCAAATACATCTGTCCGCAGGGCGTGCTCGAGGGCGCCATTCCGCTGGCCATTGCCAATACCGGCATTCGATCTGCGTTGGGACATCTCTTTACTTGGAAACTTGCCGTTCTCATTGCCGTGGTAGTGCTGAGCGTTTTGTTCTACCGCCCCTTCTGCAAATGGATTTGCCCGCTCGGCGCATTCTATGCGCTCATGAATAAGGTATCCCTGCTAGGGATTCGGGTCGATGCATGCAAATGCGTCTCGTGCGGCAAGTGTTCAAGGGTTTGTCAGATGGACGTTGATGTGGTCCGCGCGCCCAATCATGCCGAATGTATCCGGTGCGGAAAGTGCATCGGGGCCTGTCCTGTCGATGCCATCAGCTATCGCTATGGCCTGGATGTGTCGGCGGAAAAGCTTCCCTTGACCGCCGATAAAAAGTAAACAAGCTTCGACAAAACGGAGGAATGACTATGAAGCTTTCTAAGATTGCGGCCCTGTTTATGGTGCCGGTATTGGCCTTGTGTCTTGTGGCATGTTCGGCGCCCGGTGGCAATGTGAGCGAATCTGCGAGCTCCGATCCTAAGATCGCAGAACTCACTGCGCAGAAGCCGACCAATGCCGACGAGGCCGATGAGCTGTATGCGAAGCTCATGAAAAAGGAGAACGATATCCTTTCGAGTGATAACGCGCTGTGGGAAAAGGTATTCAATGCGGCAAATAAAGAATCGGCAATGATTGAGGACGGTAGCAATTACGGCGATTTCCTGCTCAAGACCATCGACGGTGCCAAGGATGAGTTCACGGCGGATGAGCTCAAGACGCTCAAGGCCGGTGCACAGCAGATCAAGGAGATCGAGGACAAGCTCGAGAGCTTGGAGAAGGAGTTCCCCGGCTGTGGAAGCACGCCGAGCGAAGGCGAGAGCGTCGACGCTTCGGCCGCTGGCATGACGGCTGGTGCCAATGCTTCGAGCGAGGCGACGAAGTTCCCCAGCTTTATGGGCAAGGACCTGGATGGCAACGACGTGAGTAGCGACGAGCTGTTCTCTAAGAACAAGGTCACCGTCATGAACTTCTGGTTCACCACTTGCAAGCCGTGCGTGGGCGAGCTGGGCGATCTTGAGAAGCTGAATCAGGAGCTTGCCAAGAAGGGCGGTCAGGTCGTGGGCGTCAATTCCTTTACGCTCGATGGCAACAAGGGCGAGATTGCAGATGCCAAGGACGTGCTGAGCAAGAAGGGCGTGACGTATAAGAACATCTGGTTCAAGTCGGATAGCGAGGCCGGTAAGTTTACGTCAAATTTGTTCTCGTTCCCGACAACGTATGTCATCGATCAGAATGGCAACATCGTAGGGGAGCCCATCGTGGGAGCCATCAGCTCCGCCGAGCAGCGCGCAGCACTCGACAAGCTTATCGACCAGGCGATTGCGAATAGCGAGCAGTAAAAAACGCGTAAAGCATGGCGAGGATCGTGCGCCGCTGCGCGGAGTAGTCCGCTGCCTTTCAAGATAATCTCCACCATATAGAGGTCCCGCTCGGGGCCTCTTCTTTTAGGCGCCGTCCCGTTCGTTTTTTGGCGTGCTTCGTTACATTCCTCACTGGCGCCGGCAAAAAATGGGGATAGAGTAGGACAAACGCGTCGAATACGAACGGCGGGGGAGAGCGGGCAAGTGCGCCTGCGTGGGAGAGGTTGCCGTCCATGTTGGAGCTCAAGAGTATTTGCAAAAGGTACGTTACGCAGTCGTTTACGCAGGTGGCGCTCGATAGCGTAAGCCTGTCTTTTCGCGATAACGAGTTCGTGGCCATTCTGGGTCCCTCGGGCTCGGGCAAAACTACGATGCTCAACGTTATCGGTGGGCTCGATCATTTCGATTCCGGCGACCTGCTGATCGACGGTATTTCGACCAAGGACTTTCACGATCGCGATTGGGATGCCTATCGCAACAACCGCATCGGCTTTGTGTTCCAGAGCTATAACCTCATTCCGCATCAGACCATTTTGGAAAACGTGGAGCTGGCGCTCACGCTTACGGGCGTGGGACATGCCGAGCGCCGCCAGCGTGCGCGCGAGGCGTTGGAGAAAGTTGGCCTGGGCGAGCATGTTAACAAGCGCCCGAGCCAGCTATCGGGCGGACAGATGCAGCGCGTGGCCATCGCCCGCGCCCTGATCAACGATCCCGAGATCGTGCTGGCAGACGAGCCGACCGGCGCTTTGGATTCAACGACATCCGTACAGGTCATGGACCTGCTCAAGGACGTGGCGCGCGACCGCCTGGTCATCATGGTCACGCACAATCCCGAGCTGGCGTACCAGTACGCCACGCGCATCGTCAACCTGGCGGACGGCAAGATCACCGACGATTCCGACCCCTTCGATGTTGCCAAGGCCACGCGCCGCGAGGCCAAGCCTACGCGCAAAACCTCGATGAGCTTTGTGACGGCGCTGGGGCTTTCTGCCCGAAATCTCATGACCAAAAAGGGTCGCACGGCCATGACTGCCTTTGCAGGTTCGATTGGCATTATCGGTATCGCGGCGATTCTGGCGCTGTCCAACGGCGTAAACGGCTACATCAAAAAGGTCGAGGAGGATACGCTCTCGAGTTACCCGCTTACCATCTCCAAGCAGGACTACGACCTGTCGTCCATGATGGGCGGGCAGGGGGCTGCGGATGATGGCTCGCCTGAAAACGTGGATTCGTCCGACGACAGCGCCGGCGGCAAAGCTCAGGGAACCGATAAGATTCCCGTGGTCACGGCCGTAAAGGATATGTTTGCGAGCGTTAAGTCCAATGACATGACGAGCTTTAAGGCATGGCTCGATGCCGGTGGCGACGGCATCGATAAAGAAGTCAACGCCATCCAGTACGGCTACGGTGTATCGCCGGTTGTCTATCGTGCCGGCAAGGGCGATGAGAAGCCTGTCCGGCTGGTGCCCAACGCCATGACCGAGGCCATGAGCGGAGGTGCGAGTTCGGCGGCAACGGTGAGCATGGAATCCATGGGAACCTCGGTCTTTAACGAGATGATTGACGACCAGAGCCTGCTCGACAGCCAGTACGATGTCGTCGCCGGTCATTGGCCCACGTCTGCCAACGAGGCCGTGATGGTGCTTTCGAGCCGCGGTACGGTGGGCGACTACACGCTCTACAGCATCGGTGCGCTGGATATCAATGAGCTTAACAATCTGGTTAACAGCGCTATGACGGCTGACGGTGGGGTCGAAGCGCCCGAGACCGGTACCGACTTTACCTACGACGATGCGCTGTCCACGACGTTTAAGGTGCTGTCGCCGGCCGATGCCTATCGCAAAAACGAAGAGACCGGCATGTGGACCGATATGTCTGGCGACGCCGACTTTATGGCCGCCAAGGTTGCCGACGGTATTGACGTGCACATTGTGGGCGTGGTGCGACCTAACGAGACAGCCAATGCGAGTGCGTTGTCTCCGGGCATTGCCTATACGCATGCGCTGACCCGCCAGCTTATGGAGCGCGCCGCCAATTCGCAGATTGTCCAAGAGCAGCTTGCCCACCCCGAGACAGACGTGTTTACCGGCAAGACCTTCGACGAGCTGCAAAGTGAAGCCAAACAGGGCGTGGATCTGGGCAGCATGTTCAGTGTGGACGAGGCGGCGCTCAAGAGCGCGTTCTCGTTTGATGCGTCTGCACTCTCGGGTGCGGCCGGCGGTATGGACCTGTCGGGTCTTGACTTGTCCGGGCTGGACATTGACCTTTCGGACGTTGGCAAGGATATCGACTTCAGTGACATCATGGCAAAAGCACCGGCCCCAGATTTCTCGGGTATCTTTGACGGTCTGGAACTCACGCCCGAGCAAATGCAGCAGGTGGGAACGCTTGCCAACCAACTTTTTGAGGGCTTTTTGCGGTCTGATCAGTTTAGGGCGCTGTCACCCGAAGATCTTAAAGACGCGTCAAAGCTCGCTGCCGCATTCTCGACATATCTTGAGAATGATGCCGCAGCCCAACAATGCCTGGCTCAGCTCAAGGCCCTCGGCGGCGATTCCCTGGCAGAGCGTCTCCAGCAGGCGATGACCGACTATGTGCAAAAGCAGCTGGCCCCGTATCTGCAGCAGGCTATGGACCAGGTGATGAAGACAATCAGCGAGCAGATAGCGTCGACGGTATCGTCCCAGCTCAAGGCGGGCGCGGCAGGGCTCATGGACCAGATGGCGACGCAGATGTCTTCGAGTTTTGCCAACCTGGCGAGCGCTATGCGTGTGGATGCGAGCGCCTTTGCCAATGCCATTAACTTCAACATGGACGCCGAGGACCTGAGTTCGCTCATGATGAGCTATGCCAAGGCGTCGAAGCTCACCTACGACAACAATCTGACCACGTTGGGCTATGCGGATGAGGCGGACCCCATCTCGGTTAAGATTTTCCCGCGCGACTTTGAGGCCAAGGAGCGCGTACTCGATCACATCGATGCGTACAACAAGCAGGTCAAAGCCGCTGGCCATGATGATCGTGCAATTTCGTACACCGACTACATGGGCATCATCATGGGTTCGGTGACCGACATCGTGAACACCATCAGCTTGGTGCTCATCGCATTCGTGAGTATCAGCCTGGTGGTGAGCTCCATCATGATCGGCATCATCACCTACATCAGCGTGCTGGAGCGCAAAAAGGAGATTGGCATCCTGCGTGCGATCGGCGCGTCGAAGCGCAACGTGGCCAACGTATTCAATGCCGAGACCTTTATCGAGGGCCTCATCGCTGGCGTCTTTGCCATTGTCGTCGTGGTGGCCGTGAGCTTTCCGGTTAATGCCTGGGCGCTTGCTGCCAAACAAGTGCCCAATCTGATGAGCCTGCCCGTGCAGGATGCGTTGGTGCTCATCGCGATTTCGGTGCTGCTGACGGTTGTCGCTGGCCTGCTGCCGGCCCGCAGCGCATCCAAGAAAGACCCCGTGGAGGCCCTACGTTCCGAATAATGTGACAAAGGGACAGCCCCTTTGTCACATTGAGTGGCTTGTAAATCGAGGTCTAATACTTTTCCCGAGAAGTGAACGAGTGAAAACGGACCCCCGAAGTATCGGCACTTTCGAGATGCAATTTCTTGCGGTTTTGCCAGCCAAATCCTGCGGGTTTGTCGTCTAAAAATGTCGATGGTTCGGGGGTCCAAAAACGGTCGTTCACTTCTTGGAAAAGTATTAGACCTCGATTTTGCAAGGGCCCAATTACCGTTCGGCACGTTAAGAACTCCCTTTCCCCGCTTAATGCTTGACGGAGAGTCCCCTGGTTTATATACCTATCGGTAGGCATATAGGATGTAATGCCGATAGAAATGGAGTGACCATGGCTCTCACCGCACCAGCCGAAAAAGACCGTCCTCGCGAGAGCAGCGTATTTGCTTGGATTGTCGTTATTGCGCTCGGCTTAATGTCCGCCGGAACGACTGGCACATATAGCATTATTGCCGGCTCATTCGTTGCTCCAGTATGTGAAGACCTGGGCTTTGAGTACACCTCTTTCTCTTTCTATTTCACTGCGATTCTTCTTGGCCTTGCACTTGGACTTCCACTTTTGAGTCGTTTCATTCCAAAAGTAATAGGCAAACCGTGGCATATTTGCGTTGAACTTGTCCTTATTGCCGCCGGCGCCGCAATGGCGTTCTACACCGAAGTCTGGATGTTCATCGTCTCCGCTGCGGTGATCGGCATCTGCTTTTCGTTCACAACGGGCGTCTGCATGTCCGATGTTATTGACCAATGGTTCAGTAAATCGTCCGGTCTTGCCATCGGCCTTGCTTGGGGCGTTAATTCTCTCTGTACGCTGTTGTTGAGCCCTGTCATTACGCTGGTCATCGAGCAACAAGGCTGGCGTACGGGATACATCGTACTTGCGGCCGTTTCTGCAGCTATGATTTTACCTGCGAGTGCATTTATCATTCGCCTTAAACCCTCTGATCGCAACATGCTTCCGTACGGAGAGACCACCTCTGAAACCCATGAGAGCCACAGCGTCGATGAGCGGGAAGATACCCTCTCGGGCATGGCACTCCGTGATGCCACGAAAACGCCGTCTTTTATTCTCTGTGTCCTCCTGCTTTGCGTGGCGCAGCTCACCTGCTGCATGAACCAGTTGTTTCCAACCTATGCAAGCGAGGTCGGTTTCAATCCCATCGTAGGAAGCTTAATGGTCTCGGCAGCTTCGTTCTCCGACATCTTCCTAAATCCCTTCGTAGGCAAAACATGTGACAAACTCGGCGCTATTAAAGCAACGGTCGCGTGGACAGGTGTCAGCATTTTTTCATTCCTACTTCTCATCATTGGCGGAAGCAATGAGACCGTTTCCATCATTGCAGCTGGCGTAAACGATGTCATGTTCGCCATTGTTGGAACCGCAATGCCGATGCTTCTCCTCTCGCTCTTTGGATCACGCGATTTTGGAAGGATCTATTCAATCGTTTGCTCAGCGGGCTATGTCGTCGGTGCTTTTGGAATGCCGGTCATGATGAAGGTTTACGGCATGGCAGGGTCATTCCAGGGAGTATTTATCTTCTGCATTGCCTGCAACCTTATGATTGCTGCGTTTGCTATCGTTTCCGGCTTTCTCAGTAAGGCTGCTGAAAAGTAATAAGCGCCGATTGCATCGGCATAGATTGCCATGCAACAGGGGTCGACTCCAAGCCAGACTGGAGTCAACCCCTGTTTTCGTTTTAAAGGTTGCCCGCAGGCACCATGGGTGCCAACATGCGCTTCAGCTTGGCTGGCCTATTTGAACATAAGCTCGACTATTCCCGCCCAAACCGCTTTTTCATCAATATCCTCACCTTGAGCGACCGTATTGCTCGCTCCCTCCAGAACGGTATAAAGAATTTGTACGTAGAGCATCACGTCGGCACTATCGGAAAACGCGCCAATCTCTGCACCATGAAGAAGGATGTCTTTAAGCGCATCCATGGTTCGTTTGGTCGCCGTCGCTTGACGTTCCTGAACTGCAGGAATTCGATTTGCTTGAACGCTAACCTCGGCCAGCACGCGCCGGCGCTTTTCATCGCTTCGATAACCACCTATAACTGAATTGCCGAGCTCGATAAGCGCGGCCTTGAACCCGTCCCTATCGACTATTAGCGAGTAGTCGCGCTGATAGTCGATGGTCGGAAACATGCTGTCCAAGAGCGTAGTGAAAATCTCCTCTTTAGAGGGAAAGTAGTAGTACACCGACGGCTTGGATATACCGACAAAGTCGCAAATCTTTCCGATAGACGCTTTGTCATAACCGACTTCTGCCACAAGATCGTACATTGCGTCCAATATTTTTTTTCTTGTGCTCACGCTGCATTTCTCCATTGCAAATCATTTCCGCACTACCAACATTATTAAGGATGGCAACGGAACATCAATTCGTGTCCAAACATGACCACTATATACGGTGAACGGTATGTATCAGTAGGCGAGCGGAAATTATTCAAAACTATCTACCGAACGGTAGGTATAGTAGTACTATAGCAGGTGAAACCCCGCTATTGTCGCGGCCGGACAGCATCGCGGGAAACCCGACGGAAGGACCAACCATGTACGAGAACTATCGTATGCCGGGCGAGTTCGAGAAGCGCTCCAACGTCTATGTGACATGGCTTCCCGATTACATCCGTGCAGAGGGTTACGATAACCGCCAGCCCTGCGTTGACGTGATCAAGGCTCTGCTCGAGTATGGCGACGTTACGGTCAACCTCAATTGCGGCACCCCCGGCTCCTATGAGGAGGCTTGCTCGCGCCTGAAGGAGGAGGGGGTTGATCTCGATCGCATCGAGATCACGCAGTTCGAAGACTCCAACTTCTATGTCCGCGACAACGGTCCCAGCATCATGGTCGACGACAAGGGCCATTCTTATATGGTCAACCCTGCTTGGACTTATTACGGCGTGTGGGACAAGAACTCCCCGGAGTGCCAGTCCGCACGTAAGGCAGCCGTTCACATGGCGGTTGCGCTCGGTTGCTTCGATATCGTCAATTCCGAAATGGTTTCGGAGGGCGGCGACCGCGAGTTTGACGGTCACGGCACTCTGATCGCCATCGAGGACACGGAATGCCGCAAGCGTAACCCCGAGTTCACGAAAGAGGAAGTTGAGGCCGAGTATAAGCGCATCTACAACCTCAACAAGGTTATCTGGCTTCCGCAGCCTATGCTCGAGGACGACGACTATCGACTGGGCATCCTCGACGAGAAGGAAGACGGAACTCCCGTCTTTGGCATGAGCTTTGCGGCTCACATTGATGAGATGTGTCGCTTTATCACTCCGAACAAGATTCTTCTTGCCGAGGTGTCCGATGAAGAGGCAGCTTCGAGCAAGGCTGGCGCAGAGTCTCGTCGCCGCATTGAGGCGGCCTACGAGATCCTGAGCAACGAAACGGACTGGGAGGGCAAGCCCTTCGAGATCGTTCGTATGCCCACCGCCGAGCCGATTGAAGTCGTTATCGCCCCTGGCGATGAGGATTACGAGCTCTATAAGGGCTTCATCGACGAAATGGGCGGCAAGTTTATGGATGGCACTCCCTGGCCCGAGGGTCCCGTTCACTTCTACGCAGCAGCGAGCTACTGCAACTTCCTCATCTGCAATGGCGTCGTTCTTGGTCAGCGTTATTACCACGAGGGCATGAACGAAGTCGTGAAGGAGAAGGACGAGCAGGCCAAAGCCGTTCTTGAGAGCTGCTTCCCCGATCGCAAAGTCATCATGATTGACTCTCTCGCGCTTAACCTGTCCGGCGGCGGCGTGCACTGCTGGACCAAGGACGTGGCAGCCAGCTGCTAGCGAGCCTTTGAGCCTGCACTGTCTGATTTAGGCGCCACACTTACTGCTCCCCGAGGGATATCCGTGTTTCCCTCGGGGACACATTCGACATTCATCTATTACTAAATGGAAAGGAAATAGGCATGAACAACAGCCTCCGCGGTCGCGACTACATCAACATCCATGATCTCTCCTCCGAGGATTTCCGCTATCTCATTGATCTTGCCTGGAACCTTAAGGCTCAGAAGAAGTCTGGTGTCGACCAGCGCTACTTCCCCGGTAAAAACGTCCTCGCCAACTTTGAGTGGGGTTCGACCCGTACTCGTTGCGCATTCGAGACCTCCTGCAATGATTTGGGCATGGGCTTCACTTATCTGACCAACTCCCACATGGGTGACTGCGAGACCGTCAAGGATGCCATGCGCGTCTTTAACGGCATGTACGATCTCATCGTCTACCGCGCACAGAAGGACGAGCAGTTCCTCTATGACGTCGCCGACCTGGTTGACATCCCGGTCATCAATGCCCTTACTCTCGGCGATCACCCGACTCAGATGCTCGCTGACGCTCTTACGATGGAAGAGCAATGGGGCGGTCTGCGTACGAGCCGCGGCAAGAAGATGGCTTTCGTTGGCAACTGCGCCGGCGCCCCGGTGTGGTATGGCCGTCTGTGCGCTATGCTCGACATGGACTTCCTTGCCATCGGCCCCGACGACCTCCGTCATCAGATGTGCAAGGAAATGATCGAAGAGGTGGAGGCCTGCTACGCCAAGTACGCTCCCAATAGGACCTTTACCATCACCTCTGACCTCGATGCCCTGGATGGCGTTGACGTTATCGTTACCGAGGAGTGGCGCTACATCAACCCCGAGTGCGGCGAAGAGGTTCTGGATCCCGACGACTACAACTCCTGGCTGGGCGATGCCGAGTCTTTGTACCCCTATCGCGTCACCAGCGAGCTGTGCAAGCGCACCAACAATCCCGACATCTTCTGCATGCATGAGCTTCCCTCTGTCCATAACGCAGATCACCGTGTTGGCAAAATGCTCCTCGACCAGTGCAAGAACGACCTTCATCGCGAGATCATCACCGAGGGCTTCGAGATTGCCGACGAGTGCTTTGAGGCCAACGCTTCGGTCATCTTCCGTGAGGCAGAGAACCGTCAGCACACCATCAAGGCCGTTATGTGTGCCCTTCTGGGTCTCTAGGAGCTGTATCAATGGAAAATGCAAAGTTAAAGAGCAGCAAGGTCTACGCATGGGTTCTCGTAATCGCGCTTGGCCTCATGTCTGCTGGTACGACCGGATCCTATAGCGTAATCGCCGGCTCCTTCGTCGCGCCCGTGTGCGAGGAGTTCGGGTTTGACTATTCAATCTTCTCGTATTACTTCACCGCGACGCTCATCGGTCTTGCGGCGGCGCTTCCGTTTGTCGGAAAACTTATCCCCAAGGTTGTTGGCAAGGTTTGGCTCCCCGTCGTCGAGCTTATTCTGCTCGCCGCCGGCGCAGGCATGGCCTTCTACACCGAAGTTTGGATGTTCATCGCCGCTGGCGCCCTGATTGGCATTTGCTTCGCCTTCACCACCGGCGTCGCCATGTCCGACGTTATTGACCAGTGGTTCAAAAAATCTGGTGGCCTGGCAATTGGTCTCGCCTGGGCAGTGAACTCGATTTACATGCTCATCATGAGCCCCGTCATCACCTCTGTCATCGAGGCCGCTGGCTGGAGGACTGGTTATCTGGTGCTCGCTGGCGTCTCCGCCGTGCTCATTCTCCCCGCTTCCGTCCTGATTATCCGCTATAAGCCTCAGGACAAGGGCATGCTGCCCTATGGCTACGTCGAGGGCGAGCCGGACGCCGAGACCGAGGAGACGACCGAGGATAGCACGCGTGGCGTTAGCTATGCGCGCGCCATTAAGTCGCCTGCCTTCTTCTTCTGCATCGGCTTCCTCTGCCTCGTTCAGCTCACTTGCTGCATGAACCAGCTCTTCCCGACGTATGCTTCCGAGGTTGGTTTTAGCCCCATGGTGGGCGGCTTCATGGTATCCGCTGCATCGCTCTTCGATCTGTTCCTCAATCCGATCGTCGGCACCACTTGCGATAAGTTTGGCAGCACGAAGGCTATTCTGGGCTGGCTCGCTGTCTCCATCCTCTCCTTTGTCATGCTCATGATGAGCAGCGGCAACTCGACGCTCAGCATCCTCGCAGCAGGCGTGAACGACGTAATGTACGTCATCGCTGGCACTGCCCTGACCGTTTTGGTTATGGACGTCTTTGGCTCCCGCGATTTCGGTCGCATCTTCGCGCTGATCTGCTCCGTGGGCTATATCGTCGGCGCCTTTGGCATGCCCGTTATGATGAAGGTCTATGAGCTTGTCGGCTCCTTCCAGGGCGTCTTCATCTTCTGCATCGCATGCAACGTTATTATCGGCCTGTTCTTGCTGCTGGCAAAAAAGACTGGTAAGAACCTCTCCTGGGACGAATAGTTCGATTCGTCTTAGACATACGCTGTAGGGCTTAACCTACAGCCGCTTTGGGGCATCGACTAACATCGGTGCCCTTTTTCATCGAATGTGACAAAGGGGCAGCCACTTTGTCACATTGAGTGGCATGTAAATCGGGGTCTAATACTTTTCCGAGAAGTGAACGAGTCAAAATGGACCCCCGAAGCGTCGACACTTTTGAGATGCAATTTCCTGCGGTTTTGCCAGTCAAATCCTGCGGTTTTGACGTCTAAAAATGTCGATGCTTCGGGGGTCCAAATACAGCCGTTCACTTCTCGGAAAAGTATTAGACCTCGAGATATAGATGATGTTTGCGAGCGGCAATTAGAGCGTAAGCTTTTAGTTCTTCTTTGCAGAGAGCATGAGTCTAATTTCCGGATGGGTGTATTCGTCGAACTCTTCCTTGGGCTCGGTGTCAAAGGTGTAGTACGACTTGATAGATTCGTCCTCCGTCTTGATGCTGATTTCTTCATATAGGGATCCGGCTAAAAATGCCTGTTTAAATTCATCCGACAGGCTGCATGGCGTGAGGAGGCCCGGTGTGGCAACGGAAATGTCCAACCCGTTGAGCGGGGTGCAGAGCGTCGCGATATCCTGCTCGGCGCGGGCGAGGTTGTCTGCAAGGCTTTCCTCGGGGTCGATCTGACTGGTGTAATCGACGTCCGTGAGCATGCTGTCTGCATCAAAAGAAAGGTAGACATAGGCTGCTTGAGCGCCGAGGTCATTATCGCGTAGATAGCCGATTATGCGGTAGCCGTAGTCGTGATATGACACGTATGGGTCGTCTGCTGCGACGCGTTCGCACACGGGCTCCAAGGCATCTTGCGCGATGGCGAGCTGCTCGGCGGCTGCAGCCTTTCTTGCCTGAAGCTCGTTATTTCCCTGGATAAACTGCGGGATGTAGACGCCAAGCAGCACAATGACGGGCACCACTGCGAGAGCTATGACCTGCTTCTTGACGCTTGGAATCGTCACGCCGTATGCGTTTGCCATGGCCTCGGCATTGCTCGAGGTTTCGGCTAGCACGTCTGCCGCCGTGGCGACTGCCCCTACGGCGCCGGCGACCTCGGCGGCACCGCCCAGGTCGCGCGCGAGATCGTTATCGCTGTTCTTGAGCATGCGGCCGGCAGCTTGCGCGGAAAGCACGCCGGCGACCTCCGCGGAACGGTCCTTGTTAGTCTGGGCTACCGCAAGCCTGCTCTGCAGCTCCTTCCACTGTTTGCCCTGCATTCCAAAGCGCGGCGCAAGAGCGCAATAGCAAAAGATGGCGAGTTCGATTGCGGTGAGTGCGATGGCGGTACATATGCCCGCGGGTTGGAATTCCTTTTGGTGGAACGCGATATCGTTGATCATTTGGAGCGGCAACATCAACAGGCATGCCACGAACGACATGACGAGTGCGGTCGCTGCGATCTTGGGGTATGTGCAGTACCGCTGGATGCGTTTCTTTTCTTGTTCGGTGAGCTGCTGCATGGGGCCTCGACTCTCATCGTTTTTGGGCGATGCGCACATGCTCTTGAGTATAGATGAGTGGAGGGTGTCTGTTGTTCAGACATAGCGGTCAACAGCGTGCTGTTGGCGGTCGTCGTGATCATGAACGTCGTTTTTGGAGCATGGAGCCGCTGTCATGGGGCGAATGACGCGCAAGGGGGCTGTCGCGGGACAGCCTCTCGCTGTTTGTGAGCGCCAGCAAATCGAAGGTGAATGGTTTCCCGAGAAGTGAACGACCTATTCTGGACCTCTGAAGCATTCGCACTTTTGGATGCAAAAACCGCAGGATTTGAGTGATAAAACCGCAGGAATTGGTCTTCCAAAAGTGTCGATGCTTCGGGGGTCCGATTTTACTCGTTCACTTCGCGGAAAAGCATTCACCTTCGTTGCGTGAGGCGACGGATGGAAGGGTGATTATCGTCAAGTAGCTACCTCTGCCTTGTGAATCATCTGAAGCACAAGGCATAATGCATGTGACAAGGGGGCAGTCCCTTTACCGCATTGATCTGAGAGTAGATGTTGATGATTCTATCGTTGGCCCCTATGGAGGGGATTACTGGGCATGTGTTCCGCCGCGTGCATGCGGAGTGCTTTGGTGCGCTCGACTGCTACTATACGCCGTTTTTGCCGCCGCCGCGGGTGGGAAACCGCTTTGGCGGCAAGGCGTTTAAGGAGATCGATCCTGCCAATAACCAGGGGCTCAACGTAGTGCCTCAGCTGATGTCTAAGAACGCGGACGAGTTTGTATGGGCGGCACAGGTGCTCGCCGACATGGGCTACCGCGAGGTCAATCTCAACCTTGGCTGCCCCTCGGGTACGGTTGTTGCCAAGGGTAAAGGATCGGGCTTTCTGCGCAACCTCGACGAGCTCGAGGTGTTCTTGAGCGATGTGTGCGAGCGGTCACCGTTGCCGGTATCGGTCAAGACCAGGCTGGGGCTTGAGAGCGACGACGAATACGAGCGTGTGCTCGATCTGTATTGCCGCATGCCGTTGGCAGAGCTGATCGTGCACCCGCGCGTGCAAAAGGACCGCTATACGGGATCGCCGCGCAAGGAGTTTTACGGCGAGACGCTGGAACGCGCGCCGTTCCCCGTGGCCTATAACGGTGACATTTTCGATCTTGAGGATATGGACGCGCTGGTGGAGGCCTATCCCGGCACGCGCCATGTAATGCTGGGGCGTGGCTTGCTTGCGAATCCCGCGCTCGCTCGCATGGTCAAGGGTGGCCCTGCTGCAACGGCTGCTGAGCTGCAGCGCTTCCACGACACGCTGTTTGCGGCCTATGCAGAAGAGATTGGCGGCAATGCGGTCTTTCGCATGAAGGAGTGGTGGTTCTACGCCAAATGCGCCTTCGCCGACCCCGCTACCGTTCACAAGCTCGTACGCAAGACCAAAAAGGTCGACGAATACCGCGCCGCCGTCGAGCGCGTCTTTCGCGAACAGCCACTTGCGCCCATAGCACGCTTCCACGGCTAGTTAGTCGTTGGGGACGCACTTTAACGACTAGTCATTTAAAAGAACGTCCCGAATGACTATGTTGCAAAATACCGTACGCCAGCATCCAAAGATGTCGAAAAATGTCGACTTTGGATGCTGGCGTACGTCTTTGGGCTCGGTGGATAACTAGGCAATCATTGCATCGATCGTGATGAGCTCCCTGAGTCGCTCTGTGCGTGTCTGCCCATGGCGCTTTGCTTTTGCGTCAAACGCATCAAGAACCGACTCACCCACACGTGCCGATAAAACAATGCTTGGCTCATCAGAGATCGGCGGTCTTCCCAGCTTGATGGTGCGACCCTTCGGCCACTTATCTTTTTCGTATGCCTCCGCGGCTTTCTCCAACTCTCCGGGGGGCAAACCCCATCATCTTTTCGAGCTGCTTAGCGTCCATAGCGCCCCCTATCGATTGACATAATGTCGAGCGCTGGTTCTCGGAATCTCTTTTTGTATACAGTTTTGTAGACAAAAATACAAGCAGTTTATCAAGCTAATTAGCGTGTATTGACTAGTTTTTTCGATAGGAAATGAGCATCGATGGCTTCGATATTTCTTCGCTTTCCAGTCTGGAACATGAGCGCTCATTGAACCTGCAGAGGGGGCACTTTAACAAACTATCGAGATTCTGGTCAGGAGCTTTCACCGGTCTTCGGTGGTGAGAACAGCTCAATTCGCGACACAGTGTGTCGCGAATTGGAGTAGTCGCTGAGTGTTCTTTAACAACTAGTCATTCAAGAAAAGAGTGTCTAAGTGCCAGAATTGCCATTTTGAGTCGTCCCTAACGACTATTCTGGAGGGCTGTGTGCAAAAAAGGGCAAATATGAGTACTGTTGCCATTATGGTTGCATTTATTTTTTTCAAAAATGAGGTCCCTGATGAGATTTAATACCATTAGGCGTCTCTTTTATTGAACATATGGGGAGGAATAACGCCGTCTGCGGGCGCTTGGGGCGTTGAATGATCCCTGAAATGATTAAAATCGCTGTTACTAAACAAGTAGCAGTACTCATATTTGCCATTTTTTGAACACGGTCCTCTAAGGAGCCCTTTCCAGAGATGTCAGATGGCCTCAAACAGCCATAATCCAAAGGTCGTCTCAAACAACCAGTCATTTAAGAACGTCCCCAATGACTACCCATGCAAAAAACTGTACACCAGCATCCAAAGATGTCGAAAAATGTCGATTTTGGATGCTGGTGTACATGTTTGGGTCGTATGGGTTGGGGCCAGCCGACCGCAATAGAACGCTAGAGCAGGTTCTCCTGCGCCCACGCGATGATGTCGCTCGATTCGTAGAGTGGCTTGCCGTCGATGAACAGGCAGGGAACCTGGCGTTTTCCGCCGACGGCGATGAGTGTCTGCTCGGCATCGGTATCGGTCGAGATATTGCGCTCGGGAATGGTCACGCCGTTATCGGCAAGGAAACGCTTGACCTTTATGCAATACGGGCAGCCGGTCATAACGTACAGCGCGAGCTCATGATTAGTAGCCATGGGTCTCCAATCGGTTGAGGTTTTGATTGAAATACCCAAAGCCGCCGCGGTCTATGCGCGCGTCAACGACGACTCGATGGCCTGAACTAGAAACGCCGTGGCTCCGGTGCCGCATGGCTTGTCGTAGTAGTCGATAAAGCGCTGATCGGCGAGGTAGCCGTGGGCGAGCCCCAGATAGGCCTCGTCTTGGGGCTCGCTGCCCCAGTTGAGAGCTATCCAGCGGTGATGCATCGCGACGAGCTTGCGAGCCTCGCTTCCATCCGCATCGCCGTCGCCCATGGCAATCGAGAGCTGACCCAGAATAGCGCGTTCAAGTTCCTTCATGTCGTTCCATGTCTGAGGATTCATGTCCAGTAACGTTTCGTTTGCTGCATCGATAGCCTCATCGCCATAGCGCGACCGCGCCTCGGCACCGTAGCGCTCCTCGTTTTCCTGCACGGTGTGCCAGCGCTCCAGCTGTGGCAGCACGGCTCCCATGAGCGAGACGGCTTCGTCGAGCGACATACCGGTGTTTTGTGCCAGCCGCGGGGCACAATCTTCAATCATCGCCTCCATGGTGGTGTCGTAGGTGTACTTGCCGTGGTCGTAGCACCACTTGCAGTAATGGTCGGTCGTGGCGCCTGTGGCATCGGTGCCGCAGTCGTCGGGCGTGAGTATCATGCCGCAGCTCTGGCAATAGTGCTCGGGCATTTCGAGCAGGTGGGACAGTGGCTCGCCGGTTACGGCGGCAATGAGCTTCATCATGTCGATGCCCGGGGTGACCTCGTCGCGCTCCCAACGGCTGACGGCTTGGCGCGTGACAAAGAGTTTGGCGGCGAGCTGCTCTTGGGTAAGATGATGGGCGCGACGGATGGCAATGAGCTTTTCTGCAAAGGCCATAGCGGCTCCTTTCTGCTGGTTGATGGCTTAAGCATACGCGGCGGCAGGCGCCCTTCCAAGCAACCGTTGGTTGCACGACAGGACTCCGCGGCGAAGAATTGCGCGCAACGCCCCACGCCTCCATGCCGTACAATAACCGGCATGGAACCTATCGCACACATACATACCGACCTGCCGCAGAAGTTTGGCATTCCGCGCAACAGCTTTTTGGCGCCCCATCTGCAGGGACGCATCGTTTTTGAGTCGGAATTTGCCTCCAATGCAGCAGTTGAGGGCCTGGACTCCTTTTCTCACCTATGGCTGCTGTGGCGCTTCGAAAACGGAACGCCCGGCGGCACGGCTGAGGACATAGCCGCCGATGCCAAAACGCAGGACAGGTCCGGCACCAACGCAAAATGGTCGAAAACCGTGCGCCCGCCGCGTCTGGGTGGAGCCGAGCGCGTGGGCGTGTTTGCCACGCGCAGTCCGTTTCGCCCTAATCCCATTGGGCTTACCTGCGTCAAGCTCGACCGCGTGGAGCTCACCGACGACGGCCCCATCATTCATGTGCTGGGGGCCGGCCTGCGTGACGGCACGCCCATCTACGATATCAAGCCCTACATCCCGTTTGCGGACTGTCATCCGGATGCGACCGGCGGCTGGATTGAGGACGCTCCGTGGCAAGAGCTCGACGTCGAGTTCCCGCAAGCTCTTCAAGACATGGTCCCACCCGCAAAGCTCCCCGGTCTGGTCGAGGTTCTTCGCCAAGATCCGCGCCGCGCGGGCAGCAAGCACGAGCCAAACCGCGTTTACCACTTGGCCTACGCCGGACTCGACATATCTTTTACGGTCGATGAAACCCAGCTAACCGTAGTCGCCGTCAACGACGCGCAAGACTAACCAGCCATCCGTCTGCACCCGTCAAATTAAGCGCCAAACCCCATGCCAAAATCGCCTACGCTGGTGGACAATAACGCCTATCGAAACAGCCTACTTTGCACGGGAGCTCAGCATGAAATACGACTTTAGCTCGCTTATCGACCGCCACGGCATGGACTCCATCGCCGTTGACTCCTGGGGCGAGATCCCCGGTATGGCTCCGAACGCACCCGACGAGGGCTTCGACCGCATTCCCATGTGGGTGGCCGACATGAATTTTGCCACGGTGCCCACGGTCCAGGAGCATATCATTCAGCGCGCTCAGCATCCCATGTTTGGCTACTTTAACCCGCGCGCCGAGTACTTCGACCGCATCATCGAATGGCAGAGCCGCCGCAATGGCGTCGAGGGCCTGCGCCCTGAACATATCGGCTACGAAAACGGCGTGCTGGGCGGTGTCGTGTCGACGTTGCGCGCGTATGTCCAGCCGGGCGATGCGGTGCTGGTCCATAGCCCCACCTACATCGGCTTTACCAAATCCATCGAAGCCGCGGGCTATCGTATTGTCCACAGCCCGCTTAAGCTCGACGATCAAGGCGTGTGGCGTATGGACTTTGAGGACATGGAGCACAAGCTCGCCCAAAACCACATCCATGCCGCGGTGTTCTGCTCGCCGCACAATCCCTGCGGCCGCGTATGGGAGCGCGACGAGATCGAGCGCGCCATGGACATCTATCGCCAGCACGATTGCGTGGTGATCTCGGACGAGATTTGGTCCGATATCATCCTGCCGGGGCACAAGCATATCCCGACGCAGTCGGTGAGCGAGGATGCCCGCATGCGTACGGTTGCCCTCTACGCGCCCAGCAAGACGTTCAACCTGGCGGGCCTGGTCGGCAGCTACCACATTGTCTACAACGAGACGCTGCGTGACCGCATGTGCGCCGTGTCCGACAAGACTCACTACAACGAGATGAATGTCCTCTCCATGCATGCGCTTATCGGTGCCTATCAGCCGCAGGGCTACGAGTGGGTGGACGAGCTCAACCAGGTACTTGCCGGCAATATCGAGTACTTCTGCACGTATGCAGAAAAGCACTGGAAGGGCGTCGCGTTTTCACGTCCGCAGGGCACGTACATGGTGTTTCTGGACTGCACCGAGTGGTGCCGCGAGCATGGCCGCGATATTCAGTGGTTGCTCGACGAGGGGGCGCGCGTGGGCGTGGGGTATCAGGACGGCCGCCCGTTCCACGGGCCCTGCCACATTCGCGTGAATCTGGCGCTGCCGCTTTCGCGCGTGAGGGAAGCGTGCGACCGCCTGGACCGCTACGTTTTTAATGCACGGTAAGCGTGCGCTGCATGTGGGGCCTTCTGCCAAGTTGGCTAGAAGGCCCCGTGTGGTAAGGCATCTGTAACCATTGGGCGCAGACCTGCTGAGAGGCTTACTTTTCTTGAATCTGCTTGCCGCAAAGATGCTCAATTGTAATCTCGTAGAGCTGGACGCCCTTAATGTCCTTGGCGATTTCCTCTTCGACTTCTTCGGCAGAAGGGTAGTACTTAAGCGCGAGCTGGCGAACTTTATCTTCGATAAAAGCAGGGGTGTCATTCGCCAGGCGACAGCGGCCAAAGACCACGGTACTCATAACGTAGGGAGCCCAGTCACCGTCCTTGTACCACTCGTTGCCGTAAACGGTAAAGCAGACCTTGTCATCGCGCTTGAGTGAATCGACCTTGTGGCCAGCCTTGGCGCCATGGAAATAAATCTTGTCGTGCTCGGCGTCAAAGAAGTAGTTGACGGGAATGGCGTACGGGTAGCCATCGTCGCCGTTGACGGCAAAGACGCCGCGCTTGCAGGTAGCGAGCAGTTCGCGCGCTTCCTCGTCGGTGATGGCGCGTTTCTTTCGACGTAAGGGCCTAAACATCGTTGGCTTCCTTTCTGGTCGTGCGTGGTGGTTGAGCACAAACTATAGCGAAACGGATCCGTTTTTCTTGATGCGCGCGAGTATGTTTTTGAGCTTGTTAAAGTCGAGCGGTTTGGACAGATGGGCGTTCATGCCGGCATCGTGTGCCGCCTTGGCGTCCTCGGCAAAGGCGTTGGCGGTGAGCGCGATGATGGGGATATCGGCTGCATCGACCTTCTCGCTCAGACGAATCGCGCGGGTTGCCTCATAGCCGTCCATGCCCGGCATCATGATGTCCATCAGAATCGCATCGAAGCTGCCGGCGGGACGACCAGCGTATAGGTCGACCGTTTCGTTGCCGTCGGCGGCGCGAGTTACGACGATGCCCTCGCTTTCGAGTAGAGTCTGGGCAATCTCGGCATTGAGCTCGTTGTCTTCTGCCAAAAGGACGTTCATGCCGGCAAGCGAGCAGCTGTTTGTCTGCCTGCTCGCATCCTCTCTAGCCTGAGGGTTCTTGTCGATATCGAGCGGAATCTGGACGTTGAACGTACTCCCCACGCCAATCTCACTCGAAATCTCAATCGTACCGCCCATCAGTTCAATAAGCGACTTGACGATTGGCATGCCCATGCCGGTTCCTTGGAACTTACTGCGCGCATCGTCACCTTCTTGGGCAAACGGTTCATAGATATGCTTTAAAAACTCGGGAGCCATGCCAATGCCGGTATCCGAAACGCTAAAGCAAAAGAGCGCGCGCCCATCATCGAGTGGCTTGGTCTTTGAACTAAAGGTGACGGAGCCGCCGCGCTTGTTGTACTTGATGCTGTTGTCTAACAGGTTGATTATGATCTGTCGGATATGGGTGGGACTGCCGATCATGTATGGCCCCGTGGCGTACGGCAGACTATTGTCCTGCATTGTGATGCCGTTATCGGATGCGCGGAGCTTGCACAGCACCAGCGTATCGTCACAGAGCTCTTTGAGGTTAAAAGGCGCATGTTCCAGAGTTAGCTTGCGGTCTTCGATTTTGCCCATCTCGAGGATGTCGTTGATCAGCGAGAGTAGGTGATTGGCGGCAACACGCGCCTTGGCGCGGCTTTCGCGGGCGGCCTGCATGTCGCCGTCTTTCAATTCCTCAATTTCGATAAGACCCAGGATGCCGTTGAGTGGCGTACGGATGTCGTGGCTCATGCGCGTGAGGAATGCCGTCTTAGCGGCGTTGGCGGCATCGGCTTTCTGCTGTTCTTTCTGCGCGCGGTGAAGCGACCAGACAAGGATGACGATGCCGGTGAGCAAAATGCAGATGACGACTGCCGCAATGACGATGCGGTTGCGGTAGAGAAGTCGAAACGCATCCGATTCTTGCGCCGAGTACGATGTGGGGGAATAACTGCTTGCAGAGAGCGATTCGCCAGCATTGACGATGCCCTTATTAATGATTCCCAACAGCACGGGCTTGCCGCGCGAAATCAAACACGATAGCTGTGCCGTGTCGGTGAGCTCCTGTGTTTGGAAATCCTCGATATCGTAGGTGTCGCGGATGGTTTTCAAGCGCGTGCTGGGGACAATGATGCAACTTGCCTCCCCCTTATTGAGGGCTTCGCGTGCCTCGTTGTCATTCGGATACTCGGTTACCTTTGCGTCGGGGAATAGGTTTGCGAGCTCAAAACGGTTGACGATCGCGTCTGCTGTGCAAGCGATGTTCTTAAGGTCACTGTTCAGGTTGCTGCTGCTGTGAATGGCGGCTAGGGAAACCGTTCCCATCGGGTTTGACAGGATGACCCCTGCCTGCTCGGCAAGCCAGTAGTCGCGAAACAACGCTCGCTCTACAATAAAACATAACTATGTCGACTTTGACCGCGGGAGGACCCGATGGACAACCTTGCCAAACCCACAAACCGCGTGCTGTTTTTAGTTAGCGTTGCCGTGACCGGTGCGTTCGCAGGTGCCGCGGTCTGGCTGTTCTTTTTTGCGATGGAGCACGGTATCGACTATCTGTGGACCGAGATCCCCCACATGCTGGGCGCGGCGTCGCCCGAACTCGCCAGCGGCCCGTTCGGTTTTCTGCCGTATCCGTTTTTCGTCTGCCTGCTGGGCGGCCTGCTGATCGGCCTGTACGAAAAGCTTACGGGCACCAAGACCGACGACCTCAACCAGGTGATGGCTAAGGTTAAGCAAGACGGGCGCTACCCGTACGACAACCTGGGCAAGCTTTCGCTCGCGGCATTGCTGCCGCTGCTGTTTGGCGGAAGTATTGGACCGGAGGCCGGCCTGACCGGCGTTATCGCGGGTCTGTGCAGCTGGGTCGGCGACCGCATGCGCCGCTTTGGCGCCGAGTTCAGGGAGCTCACGCTGTTGGGCACCCAGGCCGCGCTGACGGCGCTCTTTACCGCGCCCGTCTTTGGCTTTGTGGCGCCGCTCGCCGGTAGCGCCGACGGCCAGGGCGAAGACGCCGGCGATGGGTCCGCGTCCGGCGAGATCACCATCAAGCTGCCCAAGGCACAGAAGACGGTGGTCTACGGTATCGCGATCGCTGGCGGTCTGGGCACCTACCTGCTGCTCGGCCAGGTTATGGGCGGCGGCATGGGCATGCCCAGGTTCGAGGCCGCCGAGGTGGGCAACCTGGAGCTTGCCTGGCTCATCCCGCTGGCGTTGGTTGGCACCGTTTGCGGCTGGCTGTACTTTGTCTCGGAGCACGCGAGCGAGGCGCTGTCCCATGCAATAGGGGAGCGTCCTGTCGTCAAGGCCATGCTGGCCGGTCTGGCGCTCGCCATCTGCGGCACGGTCTTGCCCTACACCATGTTTGCCGGCGAGACCCAGGCCGATGTACTTATGGAGACCTACCTCACCATTCCCGCCGGCGTGCTTATCGCGACCGGTCTTGTTAAGGCCATGCTGACGCCCGCCCTCATCAACCTTGGTTGGCGCGGCGGCCACTTCTTCCCCGTTATCTTCTCGGGCGTAAGCCTGGGCTATGGCCTTGCCATCCTCACCGGCGCAGATCCGGTCTTTTGCGTCGCCGTCTGCACGGCATCGACGATGGGTGCGGTCATGCGTCAGCCTGTCATGGTTGTGGGCCTGCTGCTTATGTGTTTCCCACTCAAGGGTATCGTCTGCATGATCATCGCCGCAGCCATTGCCGCTGGCATTCCACTGCCCAAGCCGCTGCGCAAGTAGCGCGGCAGCGCGCGGTCAGTACAAACATCTCAAGTCCGGTGCGGGCGCTGTGTCACGGATTTGCGGGTGGACTGGATTTCGTTCGGTATCGGCGCTACTTCCAAATTGCAAGCGCGGCGGTGCCCAGTACGATGAGGACGAGACCGATGGCGCTGCGGCGGGAGAGTTTTTCGTTGAATGCCAGGCGCGCAAATAGCACCGATACGACAATCGATAGTTTGTCGATCTGCACCACGACACTCACCTGGCCTGCAGCGATGGCATAGTAATAGAGCAGCCACGATGCTCCAGTCGCGATGCCCGATGTTGCGAGAAATGTGAGTTCGCGCCGGTCAACGTGCGCGAACTGCTCCAGTTTTCCCTTGGCTGCCACGATTGCCCATGCCATAACCAGTACCACGCAGGTGCGGATTGCCGTGGCCAGGTTTGACTCGACGCCTTCGATGCCGATCTTGGCGAGGACGGAGGTGAGTGCCGCGAACACGGCGGCGCCGAGGGCGTAAGCGAGCCAGGTTCGGTCTTGCTGCTGCTCGGGTTCGGCGGACTGCTTCTTCTCGATCATTAAAAACGTGCCGAGGGTGATGACAGCGGTTCCCACGAGCTTAACCGCAAGGTTGCTCGTCTCGTCAAAAAGCGCGATGGCGACCAGCGCGGCGAGCACGGTGCTCATCTTGTCGACCGGTACGACCTTATTGACATTTCCGATGCTCAACGCCTTAAAGTAACAGATCCACGAAGCACCGGTAGCGAGTCCCGAGAGGACGAGAAAGAGCCAGGATCTGGGTTCGATGCTGCCAATGGTTCCAATGGATCCAGAAATGCCCGCCATTACCCAGGCGAAAACGAGCACCACGCAGGTGCGAATGGCCGTCGCGACATCGGAGTCGGTCTGCTTGATGCCGCATTTGGCCAAGATGGATGTGATGCCGGCAAAGAATGCTGACGCAAATGCTGCGACAACCCACGACACGGGTGCGGTGCCTCCTTGGATAATGGGTTTATCCTGCGAGTTTTATGGACATGAGGATACCGCCCCGCCATGAAGGTTTGATATGGCCGCGGCGAGACGGGGGTTATGTTCCGGGGAGCCATTTGGTGAAGGCTCGAATTGTCGATATGCTGTCGACTTCTCTTTGGTTTCCAAGATCTAAACGGCATGCTTCGAAGGGCGGCGGCGTTGTTGCTGCTTCGTCTTATCTAGTAAATGAGGTGGGGTGCCGCCCAAGTCCTTTAGCTGTCGATTACAGATCGCGTGCTCGATAGACCTTGGTGCTGACGGTGCAGCTGATTGCACATAGCGCGAGGGCCAGTACGGCAATTCCTGCGCACAGACCGCCAAGGACGGCAGGATCGGGATTCGCTCCGGCAATCGACATGAGCCAGTTGCTAATGGGGTTGGAAGAGCTCAGCATTGCCATGGTACCGCAGCCCATCAGGGCAAACAGGCCGACGGAAAGGCGCAGCGCCTCCATGTGTCCAAATCGAAAGAACAGCGGCTGTGCCAAAAACACCATCATGAGGGAGATGAGCATCGATGCGGCGGAGGCTATTGTGATCTCAAAGACGGTCTGTCCCGTCGAGGGAATGCCCGTGTGACCGAAGAACGGAAGGGCGATGATGTTCAAAAGCACGGCGGCGCATGCCATGACGGCCGAGAAAGCAATAATGCACAGGTAGCGTGCGCAGATGATGTCTTTGCGCGAGAACGGCAGCGTTGCCCGATAGCGCTCCCAACCGTTTTGGTTATCGTAGCCAGCCAGTGAGTTCATGATTATGATGGGTGACATGGCGCTGACCGCGCAGGCGCCGGCGCTCATACCGGAATCGCCGTCCGATGCGTTGGCAAGGGTTAGCACGACGAAGATGAACAGGCCGACGCCCGCAATGCTCGGGATGAGCGTGCGAACGATGGCGAGTTCGGACATAAAGGCGCGTTTCATTTCGAAGCCCCTTTCAGTATGAGGCGCAGATAGTCATCAATGGTTGCCCGATCGCAGGGAATCTCGGGAAAGGCCTCGAGCGCTTCGTGACGGTTGGGCACGAGCACGTCCACGCTATAGGCGTGGTGGGCGGCACGGGCGCCTTCGACGCAAGCCATAAGCTCGGCGGCCTGTGCTTGGGTGCAGTGGGCGATGCCGGCGCGGTCGGTAATGTCCTCGCGCGGCAGGTCAAAAATAATCGAGCCATTTTCGATGCAGATGACGCGATCAGCGGTGCGATCGAGGTCGGACGTAATGTGGCTCGAGAGTAACACGCTGTGCTGGCCGTCGGCGACAAAGGCAAGCAGCTCATCAAGCAGTTCCTCGCGTGCCATGGGATCGAGGCCCGCGGTGGCTTCGTCCAAAACGAGCAGCTTGGCATTGTGGCTGAGTGCACAGGCAAGCTGCAGTTTCATGCCCATGCCGCGGGAGAGGTCCTTGACCTTTGTCTTGGGATCGAGGCCAAATCGGTTGATGAATCCGGCGAACGTTTCGCGGTCCCATGTGGGGTACGCCGGGCCTACGAGCGACTCGATCTGGCCCACCCTGAGCGTGGAGGGGAAGGGGCACGTGTCCAGGACAAGACCGACGCGGGAGCGTAGATGGCGTTGCGATTCATCGGGCGCGTCGGCGCCACAGCGCTGCCCAAACAGGTGCACTTCGCCGGCATCGAGCTTTATAAGCCCGAGAGCAGCTCGAATCGTCGTTGTTTTGCCAGCACCGTTGGCACCAACAAAGCCGATGATCTGGCCAGGCTCCACGGCAAGCGTGACGTCGCGCAGCGAAAAGCGGTCGCTTACAGCGTGTGAGATGCCTTTGAGTTCAAGCAAGTTTTGCATGGTATAGCCTTTCTTGCAGATGGCTACTGCATGGTTTCGGGGGCTACCAGGTCGAGCATCTCGTGCAGTTTGTCGCGCGTGACGCCCAGGGTTTCGGCTTGGCTCGCCGCTTTCGCAAGTAGCTCTTCGATATGGCAGAGCTGGTTTTCGCGCAAAAGCTCCTGGTTGCCCTCGGCGACAAAACAGCCCTTGCCCTGCACGGTGCAGATAAAGCCAAGCTGCTCCAAGTCGGCGTAGGCACGCTTGGTGGTGATTACGCTCACGCCCAGGTCGCTCGCGAGTGCACGGATGCTGGGGAGTTTGGCTCCCGCAGCGAGCGTGCCCGAAAGGATTTGAGCTTTGACCTGCGAGGATATCTGCTCGTAGATGGGCTTGTCGCTCGAATTGGATAGGATAATGTCCACAGCGGCTCCTTAGCTGTTGGGCTACACGTGTATATAACCGGTAGGCACAGTATATATACACTATGCACAGTTACGCAAGAGACAAATTCGGATTAAGCCGGCTACCCAGACCCCAACTGATGAATTTGTCCTGATAGGTGCCCTATGGCGAGGTTTCACGGCTACAATAGGGCAGTTACATCGACGTAATGCATATAGAACGCAAGAAAGGATCCGCATGGCAAGCCTGTCGGATGAAATCTCGTCGCGCCGCACATTCGCGATCATCAGCCACCCGGACGCCGGTAAGACCACGCTTACCGAGAAGCTGCTGCTCTATACCGGCAGCATCCAGACTGCCGGCTCGGTCAAGGGCAAGAGCTCGGCCAAGCATGCTGTCTCGGACTGGATGGACATCGAGAAGGAGCGCGGCATCTCCGTCACCTCCTCGGTGCTGCAGTTCACCTATAACGGCGCCTGTGTCAACATTCTCGATACCCCCGGCCACCAGGACTTCTCGGAGGATACCTACCGTACCCTTATGGCCGCCGACGCTGCGGTCATGGTCATCGACGGCGCCAAGGGCGTCGAGGCCCAGACCAAAAAGCTCTTTAAGGTCTGCACACTGCGTCACATCCCCATCTTCACCTTTGTGAACAAGCTCGACCACGAGGCTCGCGATCCGTTTGAGCTCATGGAAGAGATCGAGAACGTTCTGGGCATCAATACGTATCCCATGAATTGGCCGATCGGCAGCGGCCGCAACTTCCGCGGCGTGTTCGACCGTCAGACCCGTCGTGTCATTGCCTTTGAGGGCGATGGCCACGCCAACGCCACCAAGAAGGTCGCCGAGGTCGAGGCCGAGCTGGGCGATCCTTCTATGGACGAGCTCATCGGCGAGGAAAACCATAAGAACCTGATGGACGACATCGAGCTGCTCGATGGCGCCGGCGATGAGCTCGACTTGGATGCCGTGGCCTGCGGCAAGCTGAGCCCGGCGTTCTTTGGCTCGGCGCTCACCAACTTTGGCGTGGAGCCCTTCCTCAAGGAGTTCCTGCGCCTGGCCCCGACGCCGCGCGCCTATACCGATACGCTCACCAACGAGCCGGTCGATCCCTGCCGCGACGACTTTAGCGGCTTTGTGTTTAAGATCCAGGCCAACATGGACAAGAACCACCGCGACCGCATCGCCTTTGTGCGCATTTGCTCGGGCAAGTTCGAGCGCGGCATGGACGCCTTCCACGTGCAGGGCAACCGCAAGCTCAAGCTTGCCACGGGTACCTCGATGATGGCCGATGACCGCGCCATCGTGGACGAGGCGTATGCGGGCGATATCGTGGGCCTGTTCGACCCGGGTATCTTTAGCATCGGCGACACCGTGTGCTCCGGCAAGCGCCACGTGCAGTATCCGCAGATCCCGACGTTTGCCCCCGAGATGTTCGCTCGCATTACGCAGGTCGATACGCTCAAACGCAAGCAGTTCGTCAAGGGCATGGAGGAGCTTGCCCAGGAGGGAGCTATCCAGATCTTCCGCGAGCTGGGTGCCGGTATGGAGAGCGTCATCGTGGGCGTGGTCGGCGTGCTGCAGTTTGAGGTACTCGAGCGCCGCCTCAAGGCCGAGTACCGTGTTGAGGTTCGTCGCCAGCCGCTGCCCTATACGGACATCCGCTGGATCCAGAACGACCCCGACACCATCGATATCCCGGGCCTTTCGCTCACGCGCGACACCCTGCGCGTCGAGGACATGCGCGGCGGCAAGCTGCTGCTGTTCACGAGTCCGTGGAACGTGGATTGGGCAACCGACCACAACCCCGACCTTATCCTGTCGGAGTTTGGCAACGTGGCCTTTTAACGCATCGGCGCGGTGACCCTGCGGGGCTGCCGCGCCATTTACTTGCCTGATGCCGTGTGAGCGGCTATCATACCCACCGTCGTCTCAAGACCGGGGCGTCCGAGCAGTTCGGGTCCGATATCCTGCTCGTTAAACCTAAAACCAAAGGAGTACATAATGATCAAGAAGGTCATGGAGGACTACAAGGTCCTGTTGCGGAGCATTCCCGCGGCAACGGTTTCGCTGTTTTTCGTGAGTGTCATCATGATGAACCTGCTGGCCAACAAAGAGCTTATCAGCCTGCCGTATCTGGCACTCGATTGCGGCTTTGTGGTGAGCTGGGTTTCGTTTTTGTGCCAGGACATGATCTGCAAGCGCTTTGGCGCCAAGGCATCCATCAAAATCTCTATCCTCGCGCTGCTGGTCAATCTGGCCGTGAGTCTGTGCTTTTGGGCATGCTCGCTCACGCCCGGCATGTGGGGCGCCTACTACGACACGGGTATGATCGAGGTCAACACCGCCCTTAACGCCACCATCGGCGGCACCTGGTACGTGGTGCTGGGCTCTTCGCTGGCAATGCTCGTTTCTGCCGTGGTTAACTCCACACTCAACCAGTCGCTCGGTCGTATGCTCAAAAAGAATAACTTTGCGAGCTTTGCCTTCCGCTCTTATGTGTCCACGGGTGTTGGCCAGTTTATCGACAACTTGGTCTTTGCCATTGTGGTGAGCCACACGTTCTTTGGTTGGACCTGGGTGCAGGTCCTTATGTGCTCGCTGACCGGCGCTGTTGCCGAGCTGCTGTGCGAGGTCTTCCTGAGCCCCGTGGGCTACAAGGTCGTGCGTGGCTGGGAGCGTGAGAATGTGGGCGCCGAGTACCTCGAGCGCCACGCAACCGCCTAAGGGGCAAGTATGCGGGTTTTGATCACGGGCGCTTCGGGCGGTATCGGAGCCGCGTGTGTGCAGCGTTTTTTGAACGAGGGCCACGAGGTCGTGGGCTTTGATCTGCTGCCGGCGGCGATCGAACACGAGCGCTACCGCCATCTGATTGTTGATGTCCGCGAACCGGACTCGTTTCCAGGTGACCTTGAACCCCAGGTAATCGTGAACGTTGCCGGTACGCAGGATTCGGCCGATGACATCGCCGCCAACCTGTGTGGCACCATCAACGTGACCGAGCGTTACGCCTTTGTGGGGGAGGGGCTCGCCGCCAAGCCGGCGCCAGCTATTAAATCCGTGGTCAATGTGGGGTCGGCGAGCGGGCATACGGGATCGGAGTTTCCCGCCTATGCCGCCAGCAAGGGCGGCGTTATCGCCTACACCAAGAACCTTGCAAACCGCCTGGCACCGCAGGCCATCGCCAACAGTGTGGACCCGGGCGGCGTTATCACGCCGCTCAACCGTTGCGTGATGGATGACGAGCACCTGTGGAACCAGATTATGGAGCTCACGCCGCTTAAGCGCTGGGCCACCGCCCAAGAGATCGCCGAGTGGATCTACTTTGTGGGCGTGACCAACCGGTTTATGACCGGGCAGAGTTTGCTGATCGATGGCGGCGAGGCCGGCCGCACACAATTTATTTGGCCCGAATAGGAAACGCGTCCGATGGAAAGCCGTCGGGCGCGTTTTTGATGTCTCGATTTTTAGTCGAGGCAAGTCCAGTTGACGGGGGTCGAGCCGTGCTGTTCGAGTAGCCGATTGGCAGCGGAGAAGGGACGCGACCCCATAAAGGCGGGGAGTTCTGCCGTGGCACGGTTGGCCGAAAGCGGCGAGGGGTGCGTGGAGGCCAGGCAGAACTTGCCGGTTGCCTTGCCCGCGCCGGTCGCGGCGAGCTTGCCCTCAACCATTTGCTGGGCAAAGCGGCCCCATGCCAAAAAGACTACCGGCTGGGGCAGCTGACAGCAGCGTTCGATAACGTAGTCGGTCAGGGTGCTCCAGCCTAGTTTGGCGTGCGAGTTGGCGGCATGCTCGCGCACGGTGAGCGTAGTATTGAGGAGTAGGACGCCCTGCTGTGCCCATGGTGTTAGGTCTCCCGTGGCGGGAATGGGGCAACCCAGATCGGCTTTGAGTTCCTTATAGATGTTGCGCAGGCTCGGCGGCAACTTGGTTTGCGTCGCGGGGACCGAGAACGACAGTCCCATGGCCTGGTTGGGCCCGTGATAGGGGTCTTGACCCAAGATGACAACCTTGACCTGGTCGGCTGGCGTGTAGGCGAGGGCATTGAGGATGTCGTCTTGTGCCGGGTAGATGGTCTGCTCGGCACGCAAAAGGGCGATGCGCTCGAGCAGCTGGTTCGTCGTGTCACGTACCGGCTGCGGCGCATCGCCCAACCAAGTTGCTATGTTGCGGTCGCGAGCTGCGGTGTCCATGGGGCTCCTTTATGACAGATGCTCTGTTGACATCTATTGTAAAGGCACACCGGTTGCCTTTATGCCGCGGCTGTATGAGAAGTGGGGTCTACGAGATGTGCTCGGGCGCTCCTGCCATGCGAGCCTGTCCATGTGCGCGGAGGCGCGGAGGCTCGACGGTTGCCACCATGACGCCGGTGAGGATGAGGGCGGCGCCAAAGAAGGCGATGGGGCTCAGGACCTCGCCGACCAGGAAGAACGAGAAGACGGCAGAGCAGACCGGCTCGAGCGAGAAAGCGAAGCCGGTGGTCTCGGCAGGCACGTGGGGCTGCACGAGCGTTTGGGTGATAAAACCGTAGGCAGAGCAGATGAGTGCGAGTGCGACGACAACGACGACCTCGCTGGGCGTACTGGGAAGGGTGAAGCCGCCAAAGACGCACGCGGCGATACCCGAGAATAAGCCGCCGAAGCCTAGCTGCCAAACGCCCAGAGCCAGCGGGTCGACATCTTCGACAAAGCGCTTCGCCACAATGATATGGCCGGCATAGACAAAGGCGGAGAGCAGCATGATGATCGCGCCGGGATTCAGGCTGGTAAAGTCGGCGCCCGAGAGCAGCAGCATGCCGCAGGTGACGATGGCGGTGCCGACGAGCACTTTGCGCTCGGGGGCGCGGCGCAGCAGGGCGGCGTTGGCAAACGGCACAATCACGACCGTCAGGCTCTGTAAAAAGCCGGCGGTGGAGGCAGAAGTGAGGCTGGAGCCCAGACACATGCAGGTGAGCTCGGTTGCCATGATGGCACCGATGATGGCGGCGCGAACCATAAGGTCGCGATTGATGCGGAAAGTGCGTTTGTGAAAGAGCAGCAGGCAGGCCGCAAAGGCGATGATGCAGCGCAGCGCAACGATGCTCGTGGCGTTCATGCTGTCCATGCCGATCTTCATGAGGGGGTACGAAAAGCCCCATGCGACGGGAACGGAAAATGAGAGCGCGATTGCTTTTTTGCGATCCATGGGACTCCTTTTGTTGCAGAACGGTTTCGTAAAAAGGATTCTGCTCCCAGATTTTGATGTAGTAAAGCGAATGTATCTTCAGTATGATTAAGAAATGCTAATGTCGGAAGAAAAAGCCCTGGCAAAACGTTTTACGGCTACATCGATGGGGAGGCACGATGGCATCGCGGTATCAGATTGCGTGTATGGTGGTCGATTGCGGCAGCCTGAAACGCGCGGCCGACGAGCTAGGCTATACGCAAAGTGCGGTGAGCCAGGCCGTCAAGGCACTCGAGCGCGAGCTGGGCACCACGCTTATCGAGCGCGGCAAGCAGGGCGTGTCGCTTACGCGCGACGGCAAGCAGTATCTGCCGTATCTGCGCCAAATCGTAACTGCCGAGGCCGAGCTTGAGGGCAAGCGCCAGGAGCTGCTGGGGCTCTCCTCGACTGATATTCGTATTGCGACGTTTACCAACGTGAGTCGTACCGTGCTGCCGCGCGTGATCCGCGACTTTGGGGCCCTGCATCCGGGCGTGCACTTTACCCTCAAGCAGGGCGATTACACGCGCAACGCCCAGTGGGTGCACGATGGCGTGGTTGACTTTTGCTTTACGGCACGCGGTTTTACCGCTGGGCTCGAGAAGCGCGTGGTCTATCACGACGAGTTGGTGGCACTGCTGCCGGCCGCGCATCCGCTGGCGGCAAAGGAAAAGGTGACACTTGCCGACCTGGCGTCCGAGCCGTTTGTGCTGCTGGATGAGGGCGAACAGAGTCTGGTGCTCGATGCATTCGCGGCGCATGGGCTGTCGCCGCACGTGACGAGCGAGGTGACCGACGACTATACCATCATGGCGATGGTGGAGGAGGGCCTAGGCGTGAGTATGCTGTATCGCCGTACCGTCGAGGGCATGCGGGCCGATATTCACGTGCGTCCCATCGTGCATGCCCCCTCGCGCGACGTAGTGGCGGCCTGGCGCAGCTGGGACACCATGCCCATCGCCACGAGGCGTTTTATCGACTATATGAGCTCGCATATTGTTAATTAATGACTGGCGTGACGTTGAGTGTGGTGTTTAGCGGGCTGTCGCTTTGGCTTGCGCCAGACGGTAGGTGCGTGCCGGGTGGCAGAGCAGTACCGCCACGACCATAAAGAACGCCGTGGTGCCCAGGCTGATGGGGTAGACCATCATGATGTTCGCAAAGGTGCGGAAGTGCGGGAACACGCAGAACACCCAATAGAAGCGGATGCCGCAGACGCAAATCATGGTGATGAGGGCGGGCATGAGCGAGATGCCAAAGCCGCGCAGATAACCGGACATGTTCTCGTAGAACATGCTAAAGGCGTACGCCGGGAAGATCGAACACACGCGGATATAGCCGATCGAGACGATGTTGGGGTCGCTGTTGAACAACGCCAGGATCTCGCGCCCCAGACCGACGATGATGACGATGGTGGTGAGCGCGACGATGCCGCCTTCGACCAGGCAGACCTTGAGCGTCTTGGTGCAGCGGTCGATCTGGCGCGCGCCGTGGTTTTGCCCCACAAAGGTGGTGCAAGCCTGGCTAAAGCTGTTGAGCAGGTTGTAGCACACATACTCCAAGCTCATGGCGGCGCTGGATGCCGCCATGACCTCGGTGCCCAGGCTGTTGATGGCGGACTGGATGATGATGTTGGCGACGGCAAAGACGGCGCTTTGGATACCGGCGGGCAGGCCGATCTTGACGATGCGCTTGAGGGCGACGGGGTCGATAGCTAGGTCGTGTAGGGTGACGCGGACGACGGAGTCGGTCTTGAGCAGGCGGATAAAGAGCGTGGCGGCGCTGACGGTGTAGGCGATGGCGGTGGCGATAGCGACGCCCGCGACGCCCCAGTGGAGTACGGGGACAAAGATGAGGTCCAGGCCAATGTTGAGGACGGTGGACACGGCAAGCGCCTGCAGCGGCATGCGGGTGATGCCGACGGAGCGGAAGATCGCGGCCTCAAAGTTGTAGAGCAAGATCGAGGGCATGCTCAGCAAAAAGACGCGTAGGTAGAGTGAGGCGAGCGGCATGGTCTCGGCAGGCACGTTGAGCGCGGCGAGCATGGGCTCGGCAAAGATCTCGCCCAGTGCGATGACGACAAAGCCCACGAGCGCCATTAAAATCGAGGTATGGACGGCACGTTTGACCATGTTCTGATCGTTGCGGCCGATAGCGTTGGCAATGACCACGTTGGAGCCAAGCGACATGCCAATAAACAGGTTGAGCATAAGACTGGTAAGCGGAACATTAGAGCCGACCGCTGCCATGGCAAGGGTTCCCTGGTCGCCCGAGAAGTTGCCGATGATGACCGTGGCGATGAGGTTCGATAGCTGCTCAAGGATGCTCGTGGCGGCGACGGGAAAGGCGAATAGGGGAATATTGCGCCACAGCGAGCCGGTAGTCATGTCAATGTGCTTGGACGCGGTATCAGTCATACGCTCTCAATCTCTACTATGCGATTCGCTAGATATTTGCGCAGACGATGATACTCCTAATGCATCCAGCCGGCACTTAGGGACGTTCCTTTTCTGCCGGCAGCTGGGGACACTCCTTCAGACTAGTCATTTGGTCGTTGGGGACGTTCTTAAACGACTAGTCATTCAAGAACGTCCCCAATGACTAGGTGGGGGAGGCGTGAGACAATGGTGGGCGTTGTGTTGTCCGCGCTAAGGAGTTGCCATGTTGTTGTGTCCCGTTTGCCATGAGCCGTTGGTGGACGATGAGCGCGGTGCTGCATGCGCGGGCGGACATCGGTTTGACCGTGCGCGCGAGGGCTATCTGTATCTGCTGCGCTCGTCCAAGAGCGGCGACTCCATGGGCGATCCCAAGTCGCAGGCGCGCAGTCGTCGCGACTTTTTGAACCGCGGTTACTATGCGCCGTTGCGCGATGCGATGGTCGAGCTGGTGCGCGAGCAGGCGCCTGGGTGTGCGGCATCTACCGGCACCCCCATGACCTTGCTCGATATTTGCTGTGGCGAGGGCTACTACACGAGCGCCATGGGTGCGGTGCCGGGCGTGGAGGCTTTCGGGTTCGACTTGGGCAAAGAGATGGTGCGCCTGGCTGCCAAGCGCGGCGATGCGACCTATTTCGTGGCCAACATGAAGGATATCCCCGTGGCTGATGGCGCCTTCGATATGGTGACCGAGCTCTTCGCCCCCTTTAACGAGCGTGAATTTGCCCGCGTGCTGGTGCCCGAGGGCTCGCTCTACACCGTGGTGCCGGGTGCTCGGCATCTGTTTGGGCTCAAGGAGGTGCTCTACGACACGCCATATCTCAACGATGAGAAGCTGCCGAAGACGACCGAGCTCGAGTTGGTGGGAACGCAACGGGTATCTGCGAACATTACGCTCCAGACGCAGGCCGACATCGAGGCGGTGTTCCAGATGACGCCGTACTACTACCGCACGCGCCCTGCCGATAAAGAGCGCCTGGCAAACCTGGACACCCTTCAGACCGATATCGACTTCATCATTGCCGAGTACCGTCACAGCTAACAACCTGCCAAAAAGGGACAGGTTTATTTTGGCAGGTTTTATCTGGGCAAACGTAAAGGGCCGACCGCGGAGATGCGCGATCGGCCCTTTTTAGTTGCTTGGCTACAAAGGTTATGAGAAGCGAGCGCTTACAGGCGGTCCTTGTTCTCGGCCTTAATGTCGTGTGCCTGCTGAATAAAGAACAGGTCGTACACCACGATGACAAAGGCGCCAAAGTTGATGGCGTCGCCGCCAAACGCGGGAAGCGTGAGCACGGCCTGCGCAATCGTGGCGATTGCGGCGACGATGCCGAGCTTAAACGCACCATCCACCTGCGAAGGCTTGTTGGCGCCCTTGATGCCCGCAACACCTGCGGCAAGATCGACAAGACCCTTGATGACAAGTACGGCCGCGGCGAGCATGGCGTTCGACCCGTACGTGGAATCGAGGCTGCCCTTGGCGATGCCGACGCCGGCGATGACGAGGCTGGCGATGCCCAAAACAAAGTAAATGAGGGCAAGGACTTTGAGTGTCTTGCGAGTGAAGCTCATGGCTGGTCCTTTCGATACGAGTACGCCAACCTGGCGCACCCTATGTGCTGCACATATGGTGAAGCACATTGTAGTTCAACGCGGCGATGCATGCGCCTGAAAGCGTCTCTTGCCTGCACGGTTCAACCTTTCAAAAAGGAAAGCTGGACGTAAGTCAAATCGATGGCAGCGCATGCGCGGCGCTGCGATGATGAGGCCATGGTAAGAGCTGGACCGAAGGAGGAGCCATGATGTACGGAGTCAAGCAAGTGGATGAGCCGCGGTCGCTGGGAAGGCGCATGAGTGATTCTGTGATCGCTGCCGTGTGCACGGTATTGATGGCGGTGCTTTGCATTGGGATGCTGTGGACCATGTCGCATGTGGGACAATAACGGACGGTTGGGTGCCGACATGAATGGCGCCCATGTATTCGTTTTGTTTGCTAAGGAGTGTCCATGGGCGTCGTCGATCCCTTTTCTGTTGCTCGGGCTGCTGGGCTCGAGCTCGTGCGGACGTCCGAGGGCCTTACGCTCACCGACGGCACGATGGAGTTGCGTGCCGATTTTGGCCGCATGCTTCCACGGCTCAAGCAGGGTCGTCTGCAGCAAGAGCTGTTGGTAAAGGCTGCGCGCACAAAAGGCATCGAACAACCATGGGCGATTGACGCCACGGCAGGCTTTGGCGAGGATTCGCTGCTGCTGGCGGCAGCGGGCTTTACCGTCGATCTGTATGAGCAGGATTGCGTGATCGCGGCGCTGCTCCAGGATGCCCTGGATCGCGCGGCAGATGATTCGGCGCTTGCGGCCGCCGTGGCGCGCATGCACTTACATGCGGGCGAGGACAGCATTGCCGGCCTTCGCCATACGGCTGAGCTGGTCGAGCGCGATGAGCTCGCGGCTCCCGACGTGGTGTATCTGGACCCCATGTTTCCTGAGCGCACCAAGAGCGCGGCGGTCAAAAAGAAGTTCCAGCTCTTGCACCATCTGGAACAGCCGTGTGCCGATGAGGAGACGCTGGTTAAAACTGCGCTTGCAGTGCGGCCGCGCAAGGTCGTTATCAAACGGCCGGTGAAGGGCCCATTGCTTGCCGGCGTTAAGCCGAGCTATCAGCTTGCGGGCAAGGCCGTCCGCTACGATGTTTTGGTGCCGCCGCGCCCGTAGCCTGCGCGTGATGGCCGGCGATGTGTCGGTGCCGTGCCGCTGCGTGAGCGCCGCTCCGTTGCGGAGCCTATTTCCAAGGATGCGACGTCAGATGCCACCCGCCGCAGTATTCGCATTTGTAGCAGGCCAAACCACGCCGTCCACGGTTTTCGCAGTCGGCCATAACGGCCTCGGCCTCGGCGCGTGTGTCGTAGCGGTTTTTGCGCTCGCACGATTTGTAGCGCCAAGCCTCATCGCGCTCGGCGTCCAGGGCATCGCGGCGCTCGTCCTCGCGCGCAAACAGGTCGCTCATATCGCCGCCGGTGGCAGCGCCCAAAAACTCGCTTTTGGCCTTTGACCAGGCGGCTCGCTTTTTGCTTCCCATCCGCTCCTTGCCCTTTCCAAACGCTGGTATCATTGCTCAATCAAAGTGATACCAATAAACGTGAGGTCGCCGCGTGATGATCAGAAAAACCCTCGAGACCGACATTCCCGCCGTCATGGCTATCTATGATGCCGCCCGCGCCTTTATGCGCGCGCATGGCAACGCCACGCAGTGGCCCGAGGGCACGCCTTCGGCCGAGCAGCTGGCTGCCGATATCGCCGCCGGTGGCAGCTATGTGTGCGAAGTCGACGGTCGCGTGGTGGCGACGTTTGCCTTTTTGCCGGGCCCGGACGAGTGCTATGACGTCATCGAGGACGGTCAGTGGCGCAGCGACACTCCGTACGCCGTGCTGCACCGCGTGGCGTCCGACGGCACCGTGCACGGTATCGCGGCCGCGATGTTTGCCTTTGCCAAGGAGCGTGCCGACCATCTGCGTATCGATACGCACGCGGACAACCTGCCCATGCAGGGTGCGAGCCTCAAGGCAGGGTTCGAGCGCGCCGGCGTCGTGTATGTGTCCGACGGCACGCCGCGCGTTGCGTTCGACTGGCTGCGCGAGGCATAAGGGCCGAGTCACATACCAGCGTTTCATCGAAATGAAAATGGCCCCGCGTGGGGCCATTTTTGGTAAAACGCGTCGTTGTGGGACTCGCATTGTTACCGCCTCAGATGAGACCGGGCAGACAAAAGGGGAGGTGCCGGCTTTCGTAAGGCGCGAACCTACGAAAATCGCCGCGCGGCAACGCAGGGCGATGAGCTTGGTCGGGGGATAGGGCCCGCTTCGCCCGCCGGCCCGTAAATTGTATCATCCAGTGTGGAACGAGGATGCCCGTTGCCGAGTGCGACGGGCTTGCAATAAGAGGAGAGCCATGTCGAAGCAAGCGGTCGTTGGAATCTTGGCGCATGTCGATGCCGGCAAGACCACACTGGCCGAGGCCATGCTGTTCTGCGCGGGTCGCATTCGCAAGCGCGGCCGCGTGGACGATGGCGACTCGCACCTGGATACCAACGCCATCGAGCGCGAGCGCGGCATCACGATTTTCTCGTCGCAGGCTGTGCTCGACCATGGTGACACCCACGTTATGCTCGTGGACGCTCCCGGCCATGTCGATTTTTCTGCCGAGGCGGAGCGCACGCTGCGTGCCCTGGACTACGCGATTCTGGTGGTAGGCGCCAACGATGGCGTACAGGGGCACACCGAAACCCTGTGGCGCCTGCTTGCGCGCTATGACATCCCGACGTTCATCTTTATCAACAAGATCGATTTGGAGAATCCCGGCCGCGATGTTTTGCTGGCACAACTTGGGCAACGTCTTTCTGAGGGGTGCCTGGATGCCAACGAACTGCTGGCGGGTGGCGCCGTTCAGGAGGACGCTGCTGCGTTGGACGAAGCGGCGCTCGAGGAGTTTCTTGAGGCGGGCGAGCTTTCTGTTGCAACGCTGTCGTGCATGGTTGCCGAGCGCAAGCTATTTCCCTGCTTTGCCGGCTCGGCTCTCAAGGACCAAGGCGTGGACGAGCTGTTGGATGGTATATGCGCGCTGATGCGCGAACAGGCGTGGCTCCCGGAGTTTGCCGCGCGCGTCTATCGCGTCAGCCGCGGGGATCGTGGCGAGCGCTTGGCTTGGGTTAAAGTGACCGGCGGCACGCTGCATGCCAAACAGATGATTGACGGACGTTCCGGCGCCGAGGCATGGGAGCAGAAGGTCGATCAGGTCCGCATCTATAACGGCGAGAAGTATGAGCTTGCCCAAGAAGTTGCCGCTGGCGGTATTTGTGCCGTGACGGGTCTTGCGCACGTTCGCCCAGGGGACGCCTTGGGCGCGGAACCCGCGTGCGATGCGCCCGTCATTGCGCCAGTTCTCACCTATACGGTGCTTCCGGGCGAACACGACGTCCACACGGTGTTCAAAGCATTGACTGAGTTGGCGGATGAAGATCCTATGCTCGGCGTAAGCTGGAATACGCATCTCGAGCAGATTCATTTGCAGTTGATGGGCGCCGTGCAACTCGAGGTCGTACAGCGGGTGTTGGTCGATCGCTTTGGCCTTTCGGTTGAGTTTGAGTCTGGCGGCATTCTCTATAAGGAGACTATTTCGCAGCCGGTCGAGGGCGTGGGCCACTTTGAGCCGCTGCGCCACTATGCCGAGGTGCATTTGCGCCTGGAGCCGTTGCCAGCGGGTTCGGGCGTGCAGTTTGGCACCGTGACCTCGACCGACGAGCTCGATCTTAACTGGCAGCGTTTGGCACTCACCAACGCCATGGAGCGCGATCACCTGGGTGCGCTGACCGGCTCGCCCATCACCGATGTGCGCATTACGCTTACGGGCGGCCGCGCGCATGCCAAACACACCGAGGGCGGCGATTTTCGCCAGGCCACGTACCGCGCGATTCGCCAGGGTTTGATGCAGGCGCGTGAGGTCGGCGCAGCCGTGCTGCTGGAGCCGTGGTATCACTTTGAGCTCGAAGTGCCGGGGGAGTGCGTGGGCCGGGCGCTCTCGGATGCCACGCGTATGGGCGCCGAGTGCAAGCCGCCGACGATGACGGGCGACCGGGCGAAGCTTGTGGGTCGCGTGCCGGCATCCGAGGTGCAGGATTATGCGCTGGAGGTGGCTGCCTACACGAGCGGTCGCGGTCATCTGTACCTGGAGTTCGCCGGCTATGCGCCTTGTCACGATGCCGAGCGCGTCATTGAGACGGCCGCCTATGAGCCCGAGGCCGATCTGCCCAACACGCCCGATTCGGTCTTTTGCTCTCACGGCGCCGGTTACACGGTCAAATGGCACGACGTACCCGCCGCGGCGCACGTAAAGGTCGATCCCGCTACCTTCCGCCCCTGGCGAGCAGCAGATGCCGAGTTTTTCGGCCACATGTGACAAAGGGACAGTTCCTTTGTCACATCCTGTTGGTATAACTCGGTACAAGTTGGTATAACTATTACCAGGGTTTGCCAATCCGAGGAGGCCGACATGAATCCAAATCCCTTTAAGCCCACGGCTGGTAAGCGGCCTCCGATACTCATTGGTCGCGAGTCGGTCATCGAAGATTTCGAGGAAGGGCTCGATAACGGCGCCGGAGCGCCGGGTAGGCTCATGCTCATTACGGGAAACCGCGGCTGTGGCAAAACAGTTCTCTTGCGGGAGCTACAGCGTTTGGCTAGTGAGCGCGGATGGGCGGTTGTCTCCGATTCCGCTTCGCTTGGCTTATGCGACCGCTTGGCCGACGCGCTTCGCTCGAATAGGCCCGTTGTGACGTCAATGGAATTCGGTCCGTCGTTTGGCCGGATGTCGGTCGAGGCGGCGCGAGCAAAGGGCGAGACGTTGCGAGGGCTGGTCAACGAACGCCTCAAGAAGCTCGGTCCAGGCAAGGGCATACTGTTTGCGATTGACGAGGCGCAATCTGCATCTATCGAGGAACTGGCGGCTCTTGCCGTTCTCTATCAGCAGGTGCTCGGAGACCAGGATGCCACGGGCTTGTCCGATAGCGACCAGTGCGGCCTTGCGCTTGTTTTTGCCGGCTTACCCAGTATGGTTGACGATCTGCTCGAAGAGCCGAGCGTGACGTTTTTGCGGCGTGCCCAGCAGCGTACGCTGGGGGCGATATCTTTGCCCAAGGTGCGCGATTCGTATATCCAGACGGTCAAAGACGCTGGTCTTTATGTTGACGCGGAGACAGCGGACCTTGCGGCACACAAGAGCATGGGGCATCCCTATATGGTTCAGCTGGTGGGCTATTACATGTGGCGCTCTGCTGTCCGGCGTGGCTCGCAGGTCATTGAAAGGCGCGATGTCGAGGATGGGCATGCGGATGCCGTCTCCGAGTTCTACGAAGCGGTTGACGCGCCTCTGTATTACGGGCTGCGCAGTCCGCAACGCCTCTATATCGAGGCCATGGCTGCTGACGGGGGCAAACCGACACGCATGTCGGACATCATTGAGCGCTGCGACCGTACTCAGAGCTGGGCGAGCAAATATCGCGCAAGCCTGATTCGCGAGCGCGTCATCGAGGCTGCCGGATACGGCCTCGTCCGGTTTACCGTGCCCATGCTGGGCGAGTACATCCGCGACCGCGTTTTATGGCATGAGTGATGCGACAAAGGGACGGCCCCTTTATCACATCGATATTTGAGAGACTAAATTATGGTGATTCATACTGAGCGTTTGACGCTTCGTCCGTGGCGCGAGACGGATGCGGCGAGCCTGTTTACATATGCGAGCGACCCGGATGTGGGGCCGGCTGCGGGCTGGCCGCCCCATCGAAGCATTGAGGAAAGCAGAGAGATCATTCGGACGGTCTTTACGGCGCCCCATACCTTTGCCATTTGCCTGCCTGAGACAGACGAGCCCGTGGGCAGCATCGGGCTCATGCCGCCTCGCTGTGAGTCGAACAGCCAAAGAGGCGGACTCGAGTTCGAGGTGGGCTATTGGATCGCCAAGCCATTTTGGGGCCGAGGCTTTGCTCCCGAAGCAGTACGAGCCATGCAGCGCTATGCGTTCGAAACGCTTGGCTGCAAGGCGCTTTGGTGTGGATACTATGAGGGCAATAACAAGTCGTTACGCGTCCAGCAAAAATGTGGGTTCGCGCCACATCACGTTGAGCGCGACGTGCCCTGCGAGCTTATGGGCGATGTACGCACCGAGTGCTTTACGTATTTGACCTGCGAAGACTGGCGCAGGCAGGCACGGTACGAGTAATGTGACAAAGGGACAGCCCTCTTGTCATATTCGATCAACTGGAAGGGGAGCGATGGCGGTGTCGCAACAACCAAGTGCTATCGAGGTGCGTGGTGCACGTGTCCACAACCTCAAGGACATCGATATCGATATCCCGCTGGGAAAGCTCGTGGGTATTGCCGGCGTGTCGGGTTCGGGTAAGAGCTCGCTGGCACTGGGCGTTCTTTACGCCGAGGGTTCGCGCCGTTACCTGGAGGCGCTCAGCACCTATACTCGACGTCGCCTGACGCAAGCCGAGCACGCCCAGGTGGACGAGGTGCTGCACGTGCCGGCGGCGCTCGCATTGCATCAACGCCCCAGCGTGCCGGGCGTGCGTTCCACCTTTGGCACCATGACCGAGCTCAACAATAGCCTGCGCCTGCTCTTTAGCCGCTGTGCCCATCACGTGTGCCCGCATTGCGGGGCGCGTGTGGAGCCGAGCCTTAACGTGGCCGCAGGTCTGTCGCTCACGTGTCCGACATGCGGCCGCGAGTTCTACGCGCCGAGTGCCGAGGATCTGGCTTTCAATAGTGGCGGTGCGTGCCCTACCTGCGGCGGTACCGGTGTCATGCGCGAGGTGGACGAGGCGAGCCTGGTGCCCGATGAGTCAAAGACCATCAACGAGGGTGCGGTGCTTCCCTGGGGTACGCTCATGTGGGATCTGATGAAGCAGGTGGCAGGCGAGATGGGCGTACGCACCGACGTACCGTTTAACCAGCTCACGCCTCAAGAGCGCGATATCGTGTTTCACGGCCCGGCGGTTAAGAAGCACATTCTCTACGTTCCCAAAAACGGCGAGGGGGCCACGCCGCTCGACTTCACCTATTACAACGCTGTCTATACCGTCGAGAACGCACTCGCAAAGGTCAAAGACGACAAGGGCCTCAAACGCGTTGCACGCTTTTTGCGCGAGGGGCCATGCCGTGACTGTGGCGGCACGCGTCTCTCCGAGACTGCGCGCCAGCCTCAGGTGCGCGGTATCAATCTAGCGCAGGCCGCGGCCATGACGCTTAGTGATGCGGTTGAGTGGGTGCACGGGGTGCCCGCATCCTTGCCGGCCGAGATGCAGCCCATGGCGACGGATATCTGCGATTCGTTTTTGAGTGCGGCCCGTCGCTTGGTCGACCTGGGCCTCGATTACCTTTCGCTCGACCGCGCCGGCGCCACGCTTTCCACGGGCGAGCGCCAGCGCGTGCAGCTTGCTCGCGTGGTGCGTAACCGATCGACGGGCGTGCTCTATGTGCTGGACGAGCCCTCGATTGGCTTGCATCCTGCCAATGTCGACGGCCTGGTAGGCGTGATGCGCGACCTGGTAGGCGACGGCAACACCGTGGTCGTTGTCGACCACGACACACGCGTGCTGGCGGAAGCCGACTATCTGGTCGAGATGGGCCCCGTTGCCGGAGCAGGCGGCGGTAACGTGATCGCTGCAGGTACGGTGGACGAGGTCGAACAATCGCAGGGCAGCCGCATCGCCCCGTTTTTGCGCGCAGACCCCAAGCGCTTGAGCCCGCAGGTGACTGACGAGGAAATGTTCGACCAGGGCCACATCCGCATGGCGACCGATACCATCCATACCGTCAAGCCGCTCGAAGTCGATATCCCGCGCGGCCGTCTCGTTGCGGTGACGGGCGTTTCGGGTTCGGGTAAGACGACGTTGGTGCTCGAGACGCTCATCCCGGCGCTTAAGGCGCAGGCAGCTGGCGAGCGCCTGCCAAGCCATGTGCGCTGGGTCGACGCCGAGGGTATCGCACGCGCCAACCTGATTGATGCCACGCCCATCGGCGCCAACGTGCGCTCGACGGTAGCGACCTATGCCGACATCCATGATGAGCTGCGCCGCGCTTTCGCCCGTACGCCCGAGGCCAAAGCAGCCGGCTACAAGGCGGGTGCCTTTAGCTACAATACTGGCACTCTGCGCTGCCCTACGTGCGATGGCACGGGATCGATATCGCTCGACGTGCAGTTTCTGCCCGACGTCGAGATCGTCTGCCCGGCATGTCGCGGCTCACGTTATGCAGACGCTGCTTCGCATATCCATCGCGAGGGCAAGGACGGGAGTCTGCTTACGTTGCCGCAGCTCATGGACATGAGCGTGGACGAGGCCCTCGACGCCACGGTGGGACTCAAGAAGGTTCAGGCGCGCTTGCAGACCTTGCACGACCTGGGCTTGGGTTATCTCACGCTCGGTGAGCCCACGCCGGCGCTTTCGGGCGGCGAGGCGCAGCGTCTTAAGCTTGCGAGCGAGATGGGCCGTGTGCAGGATGATGCCGTGTTTGTGTTCGACGAGCCCACGATCGGACTACATCCGCTCGATGTCCAGGTGTTGCTGAGTGTGTTCGACGGCCTTGTTGCCAAGGGCGCCACGGTTATCGTGATCGAGCACGATCTTGACCTTATCCGTAACGCCGATTACGTGATCGACATGGGACCGGGCGGTGGCGACGCCGGCGGGCAAATCGTCTGCGCCGGTACGCCGGCGGATATCGCTACTTGCTCCAGGAGCATTACCGGTCGTTATCTATAGGCGATGTGACAAAGGGACTGCCCCTTTGTCACATTGACTTCTATTTCACGCATTGAGCGGCGAGATAGTCGCGGAAGAATGGCAATTCAAAAGCGACGATTCCGCGCCCGCGTTCTCCAATGATGCCGGCATCTATCATGCGGCGTCGGTAGCGGGAGACCTGCTGCGGCGAACGCTTAAGGCGCTCGACAAGGTCGGCGGTGGTGGACTCTTCCTCGTCATCGAGCATGGCGATGAGGAATCGTTTGTCCTCCGCCGTGAGTTCCCGATAGGTTGCCGCGAGGATTCGGTCGTCCATCTCGTCGCGCGCGATTTTGATTCCCAGGTCAAAGTCGCGTGACGAGATTTCCTTCGAATCGCTTGTGAGATCCCAGGCACGGTAGCCTACGAGTTGCAATAGGAAGGGAAAACCAGAGATCGAGTGAACGGCTCTATCGATTCCCCCAGCATCTGCCAGGCGATCGTTTTCCTGGATTGTGCGAATCAAGGCCTCGCGTACGTCATAGTCGGCAATGCGACCCAGATGATATTGTTGGGCGCGGCGAAGGAACGAGACCGTCTTGTGGTTCAGCAACGTCGAGACGTTGTTGGGAAGTCCCGCCATGAGCAGGGCGACGCGTTTCCCATCGGTCACAAAGTGCTGATACGTCGCTGCAAGCTGAATCATCTCGTCGAGTGTCGGGTCCACCTCGTCAACCGTGACGAGCAGACCGGTGCCCGCCTCGTTGAGCTGGTCGATGATGTCGCTCATGCGATAACGCCAGGTTGAGGCATCGTGAACGCGATTGACCTCGATGCTGCCGAGCGGTGCAATTCCGAGGCCGGTGACTTCGAAGTGGGTGGACGAGTCGATGAGATGGGCTGCGGCACGTTTCGTCCCGAGCTCGATTTCCTCAAGCATTCCCGAGAGCGCGGTCGTCTTTACGGCTATCCAGCCGTGGGATTCCGCCCTTGTCGCGAGCGACGACATGAGAGCGGTTTTACCGGTTCCACGCGCGCCTGAGAAGATCGAGGTCAATTCTGGGCGCCTGCGCTGGCTCAAGAAGGCACGGTCCAAATCCCGAATAATCTGTTGTCTGCCAGCGAGATGGGCAGGAACCTCGCCAAAGCTAGGGGTAAACGGGTTTTCGAGGTATTCCACAATGCCCTCCTTTAGCGTCTCGGGTTAATTTCATTTTATTCTAGTTAATCTCAATTAAAAACGATTAATTTCATTTCAAAGCATAAGGTTGGCGTCGTGCGTTATCGAAGCGGTGCTTGAATAGCTTACGTTGGAGCCCGAAAATGGGTTCAACCCATTCGCGAAATTTGCACGCCCTATTGTGAGTGGGCTCTCAGATGAGCTGAAGCTGCCATCGTGCGGCTGATAGGGGCAATCATGAAAAACAGAATCTATGGGTATGCTCGAGTTTCGTCAGCAGATCAGAACCTGGATCGCCAACTGGATGCGCTGGAGCGGTTTCCGGTCCAAACGAATTTGATCTATGCTGACAAAGCGAGTGGAAAGGACTTCAGGCGTCCTCAGTACCGGCGTCTTCTTCGTCGTCTGCGCGAAGGGGACGTTTTGGTGATTAAGAGTATCGATCGATTGGGTCGCGACTACCGTGAAGTTCTCGATGAATGGCGTCGCCTAACGACGGACAAACGCGTTGCCATCGTGGTGCTCGATATGCCATTGCTTGATACACGCGAACAACCCAATGGAATTACGGGGACTTTTATTGCCGATCTAGTGCTTCAGGTTTTGAGCTACGTGGCTCAGGTGGAGCGCGAAAACATAAAGCAGCGCCAGGCGGAGGGTATCGCGTCGGCGCGTCTGCGGGGTGTGAGATTTGGGAGACCGACGCTCGAACGTCCGGATAGCTACCGCGATGTCATCAAATCATTCGAAGGAGGTGAAGTTACGAGGCGAGAGGCCGCAATGCTCCTGAACGTCAGCGCATCGACGTTCGATCGTTGGAGACGGGCGGATACGAACTGATATGACCGTTCGCCGTCTGTCCGTCCTCTTTAACTAGACATTTTGACGAGGGGAGTTTATTGCACGGAGTCCACTCCTTCCCTCGATGTTTATCCAGTTCACGCCCTGGAACCAAATAGTGCCACCGCGTTGCCAATTCGTCTGCTTTTTGACGAGGGGGCTAGATATCGTGTTTTGTATTTAAAGGAGGACAAGATGAAAAGGCATTATGGGATGGCTGCGGCGATCTCGCTATTTGCGACGGTGCTTTGTGGGGCACTTCTGCTGAGCGGCTGTTCACAGGTTGAGAAGAAAAACGATGGGCCTGATTATGCCGATGACCGTGCAATGGCCGTGATTGCTCAAGGCTATCAAAAGCGGTCTGATTACCTTGATTCACTGGGAGAGGATGCTGATCTGGGCTCGAATAAAGTGCGAAAAGAGGCAATTAAAACCGAGATCGATAACGACAAAGAACTCAAAAAGGCGTCATTTAAAGACACTAAGATGCAAGAAGACGTCATTGCCTATCTCAATCTGCTTGATAATCAGCTTGATGTTGTCAAGAAGTATGCGGAATCGGATCCCAAGTATTACGACGAATGGGAAAAGGCCTATGACGCACGATCTGCACAGCTTAAGAAACTGGTTGATCGGTATGACTTAACGGTCGATGATGAGTATCGAGATGCGTTTGACGAGCTGATCAAGAACGGTAGGACCGTGGAGGAGAAGACGCATAATGATGAGGCTATCAACGGACTGCTCTCATCGGCGACCTTTGAGAAAAGTGACGACGGCTACGGTCTCTATACGTACACCGCAATCGTCGAAAACACCTCTGACATATCGTTCGAAAACGTTTTTCTAAATGTCGCTCTTTACGATGCCGATGGTGTAAGGGCGGAAGAATGCTACGCAGATACATCCGCCTGGGCGCCTGGCGAGAAAGTGAAGTTTGAGGTAATGAGTGAGGTTGACGCTTCGAGGGTTGTACCGACAGTATCGAGTTACAGCGTCAAGGAGTAATTCGCGGGAATTGGAAAGAATGCGCGACCGTTTTCTCCGAACGGTCGCGTTTTGCATTAAGCCGTTGACAGAATGATTCGTGCCGCCATGTACACGATGGAAGATGATGGAGAAGTCGGGCCCATAAAAGAAAGGCGAAGCAGGATGACAAAAACAAACTTGTTTACAACAATAACGCAAAAGCTAATCTTTGGCGGTTTGCTGGCTGTTACGGCCGTGGCGACTGCCGGGTGTATCTGGTTGTATTTGACGCGTAATCCTACAACGGTCACCGATGATTCGATTCGCGAGGAGATCGCGCCGGTCGTAAAGCTTGTGACGTACGAATATAACTTTACGCAGCTGCTCTCAATCGATGAAGCGGGGAATCCGCTTGGGTGGGAAAACCCCTTTACGTCTAAGCGATATGTCGCAACGATTGACGGCAAGGCTGATATCGGGATCGATGCCGATAAAATGAAGATTGAAATCAAGCGGGTTGATATGAACGACGAGAACTCAGAGGTCAAGAGCGTAAAGGTTACATTGCCTCACTCGGAAATTACCTCTTTCTCAACAGACCCCAATACACTGAAGAAATATGTTGAGGACAATGGTTTTCTGAACTGGAATCAAGTAAGTACGGACGATCTGAACGGTTTGTTGAAACAGGCGAAGAAAGAGCAGACCAAGAAGGTCGAAGAGAGCGATATGCTCAAAGAATCTGATGATAGAGCCAGCGGATTGATCGAAAAACAGGTCAAAGCCCTATGCGGCGACGATGTCGATATTAACGTTACGTTTAAGTAAGGGTGAATGGTGTGTCCGATAAACGACAACAGTTTGGTGAGGCGGAGCCCGAAAAGCAGCGGAAGCCCGGTGTCGGTTCTTCTTCGCTGGAGAACATAATGTTTGGAGCATTAAATGGCGCGCAAAACGCCATTATGGGTGTGGTCAAGGAGACCCAAAAGAAATCGAGTGAATTGGCGGACGCCGCTAGTCCGTTGGCGGATAATGCGCTTAAAGGTATTACTGACTTTGCAAATGGGATTGCTTCTGCAACTGCAGCCGCGGCGAATGAACGCTACAGCGCAAAGCGACAAGAGCAACTCGGCCTGCCATCGACGCTCGTTGACGATAACGGTGATTGGGTGTTGCCCGATCCGTTGCTGACCAATCAAGAGCTTGCCGAGCTTGAGGTATTGACCGAGCAATACGAAAAGATGGTAGCGCCTTCAAAGCTCAAGCAGTTGACCGATATGGCTGGGCTAAAGATACCGGAGAATCTTCGCACTGCCGTTGGAGATGCGGTCGATGAGCTTACAAGTGAGATTCAGCAACAAGAGCTATATGCACAGGTTATGAAGCAGGTCGTCGATGGTTTCAAAGCTATCGAGGAGCAAGCTGCCAAGTACAGCGTTACTGAGGCGCAGATTGTTGAGGCCGCAAATACTACGCTTGAAGGCGTTACTATCCGTTCGATTGACGAGTTATTCATGCTTCGCAGTTTTGACGTCGCGAGGATTGCGGCAGGCGAGAACGGTAGACACTTGCTGCTTGCGGCGACCGAGGGTGCGGTGACGGGTGCTCCTGGGTTTGCCGGTTTGCCCTTCAATATCGTATTCAGCATGTTTCTCTATTATCGCGCGGTGCAGTCGGTTGCCATGATGTACGGATTTAACGTTAAAGAGGATCCGGCTGAAATGGTCATTGCGGGCGATGTGTTTTCAAACGCGATGGCTCCTTCGGCAGGCCCTGCTGATGGCATGGCTGTCACAATCGGTAAAGTGATGCTTGTAGCCGAGATGGAGGGTGTGAAGCAGACGGTCAAGAAAGGCTGGACGGCAATGGCGGCACGGGGCGGCGCGGCTATGCTTGTCACGCAGATTCGCGCCCTTGCTAATGCCGCTGCACGTAAGGCACTCGAGAATGCCGGCAAGAAGTCGCTCGAGAATAGTGTTTTCAAAAACGTACTCGAACAAATTGGCAGGAATATCACTCAAAAATCCCTCGGCAAGGCCATTCCCGTGTTTGGCGGCGTTGTCGGCGCCTTGTTTGATGTCTCGCAGATGAATCGTGTTTTGCAATATGCCAACATCTTCTACCATAAGCGGTTCATCATTGAAAAACAGGAGCGTATTGCAATACTTGTCGGTATGGAGACGGCCTCTGTGAACGGTGAGGTTGAGGCTTGCGATGCGGAAAGATAACCGACCGTGTTCTTCGATGATGGAGAACTTTGGCGGCGTTTGGTGCAAATCGGTATAGGTAGGGGTGCGGACCTAATTGCGTGACAAAGGGACAGCCCCTTTGTCACATTCCCGGAAAGCCTGTTTGGCGCAGCGCCTCGTAGAGGACGATGGCGGCGCTGTTGGAGAGGTTGAGTGCGCTGATACGATAGTCGTTCGGATTGACGAAGTTGCCGCAGATGTCCTGTTGAAGGATGGCCTCGTGGCTGTCCTCGGTATGCCCCAGCGATTCCTCGTGGGTTTCCCAGGCCTCGGCGTTGTCAAGCGAATCGCAATCGCGCAGCATCGGGATGCGCTCGCAGCACGTGGGCGCTGCAGCGAGTAGCTCCTCAGGAATGCCCGAGCTCTCGCTGCCAAAGACCAAGTAGTCGCCATCGCGGTAGGTACTCTGCGCATAGGTGCGGCGTGCCTTTTTGGTCAGCAGATGCAGGCGTTCGTCGGCAGGGGAGAGGTCATTGCGCGCAAGGAAGTCCTCCCAGCCGGCATAGGTCGTCACGTCCAAGTTTTGCCAGTAGCCCAGGCCGGCGCGACGTACCGTCTTGTCGTCGAGCGAAAACCCCAGCGGCTCCACCAGATGCAGGCGGGTGCCGGTAACCACGCAGGTGCGGCCGATATTGCCCGTATTGGCCGGAATCTCGGGCGCATACAGCACAATGTTGAACATGAATCTCCTTGGCTCAGAACGAAAAACCACCACGAAGGGCACCTTCGTGGTGGTTTGGCAGTTACATAGGCGGAAAAATGCCCGCTTGGATAAACCTAGGCGCGGTGCCAGTCGGTCAGGCAGGCATCGAGGGAGGCGATGAGCGCGTCCTTGTCCATGTGACGGCCGATGATGCACAGGCTCGTCATGCGGTCGCCCGTCTCGTCGTCCCAAATTTGCATGATCTCGGGGTTCTCGTCGATGATCTTCTGCTTCTCGCCCTCGGGCGCGGAGTCAACGAACAGGCCGTTCTCCATCAGGCGCATCTGGTGGCCGGCCTGCTCAAACATGTAGCACATGTCCGGATCACCGGTCTGCCACAGCGGACCCTTGACGCGGATGACCTCGTCGGGCCACTCCTGCTCAACAAAATCAGTGAACTTCTGCAGGTCAAACGGCTTGCGGCGCGAGTACACAAAGGTCTCGATGTCGTACTCGAGCACTTCGGGGTCGTCGTGCTCCTCGGGATGCTCCATGGCCTCGATCCAGGCGGCGGAGTTGTAGGCGCGCATAAAGTCGAAGCGGTCGGTATCGAGCAGCTCCTCCATGGGGACCTCGCCGTTTTGGGCCTCGACGATCACGGCGTCCTTCTGCAGGCTGCGCACGATGGCCTTGAGCTCGGCGATCTGCTCGGGCGTCACGGTATCGGTCTTGTTAAGGATCAGCGTGGAGCAGAACTCGATTTGCTGGATGAGCAGGCTTTCGATGTCGTCCTCGTCGATATCCTCAGCCAGCAGGTCGCGACCGCCGTTGAACTCGTCGTACATGCGGGCGCAGTCGACCACGGCCACGATGTTGTCGAGCGCGAGCTTGGGCTCGCCGCCCACCTTGGCCTCGTCGCAGAAGCTCGAGATGGTGTAGGCGATGGGGATAGGCTCGCAAATACCCGATGCCTCGATGATGATGTAGTCGAACTTGCCCGAATCGGCAATGCCCTGCAGCTGGTTGGCCAGGTCGTCCGAAAGCGTGCAGCAGATGCAGCCGTTGGTGAGCGGGATGAGGTCGTCGGTCTCGGAAAGGCCGCCGTCGGCGATAAGACTGGCGTCGACATTGATCTCGCCGATATCGTTGACGATCACGGCGGCGCGGATGCCGCCGTCGTTAGCGAGGATGTGGTTGAGCAGCGTGGTCTTGCCGGCACCGAGGTATCCGGTAAGCATGATGATCTTCACGGGTTTGTTGGGCATGTGCCCTCCTTTGTTAGACATGGCTTACAGTTGAATCTTATGCCAAACGCCTGCTCTTATACCCACGCGCCGGCAAATAACACAGGCTACTCCCAGGCTCCCCATACATCGGGGCAATAACCGACGGTGGCCTTTTTGCCGTTGCGCACGATGGGTTCGGCTAGAACCTGCTGGTTTTCGAGCAGTTTGTCGAAGCGCTGGCTAGGGGTAAGGTGCTGGATGAGCGCGAGCGTCTCCTCGTCCTTGGCCTTGGGGTTGAGCAGCTTGTCGATGCCGCCGACCGCCTGCATCACGCTCGTGAGCTCGCCCTTGCTCATCTCCTTTTCCCTAAGGTCAATAAACTGCACCTTAATGCGGCGCTCCTTAAAATAGCGCTGGGCCTTCTTGGTATCGAAAGACTTTTTGGTTCCAAAAATCTGGATATTCATGCTCCGCCGCTCTATCGAATGAAGTTGGTCGTTGCTCGATCTGCCTCGGGTGCGTTGATACCGGCGGCCTGTCCTGCCTCGATACAGCGCAGGAGCCAGGCCATGTTTTTGCCGATGTTTCGCATGGTGGCCAGGCCCTCGGCGTCCTGGGTGGCCTCGCCCGGCATGGCACCAAAGACGTTGTTCCAGTACGTGGAGGCCACCACGGGCATCTGGTTGATAGTGAAGTACTTGTTGAGTACATCGAAGGTGGTCGACGTGCCGCCACGGCGGGCGACGGCGACCGCGGCACCCGGCTTGTGCGCAAAGGCCTTGCTGCCAGCATAGAATGCGCGGTCGAGAGCCGAGAGGATGCGTCCGCTGGGATGCGCATAGTAGACGGGGGAGCCAAAGACAAAGCCATCTGCCTGCTCGGCGGCAGCGATCAGCTCGTTCACCACGTCGTCGTCAAAGGTGCAGCGGCAATCGAGCTTGCCGCACTGGCCACAGCCAATGCAGTCGCGAATGGGCTTGGCGCCCAGCTGGAACACCTCGGTATCGATACCCTCGGCGTTGAGTTGCTCGGCGACTTCGGCGAGTGCGCGGGCGGTGTTGCCGTTTGCCTTGGGACTGCCATTGACCAAAAGAACCTTCATCACAAACTCCCTCTGCTGTTGGTGACTTCTGCAGAGGATTATCGCACGATGGGGGAGGCGGTGCGGGCGCGGTGCTAATCCAGTTTGGTACCTGGAACCTGCACGGCTTTACCGAGCAACGCTTTGAGCTCGTTCAAAATGGAAACGGGCTGTCGGTCAACGCTGTTCAGATGGAGCGTGGCCACGCGAATGGGCGGCTGATATTCAAGCGAGCCGATGAGCACGGGAGAACCCAGGAATCGTTCGATTTCGTTTGCGAGCTCGTCGATTGCCTCGGGGCCGAGCTCATCGAAAAGCGCCACGAACATTGGTCCCGTCGAGCGGAACAGGCGACCCTTGCCGCGCGAACAATCCATGAGGCAGGCGGCACTTTCGGCGAGCACGCGGTCGCCTGCATCGAATCCAAAGCGGGCATTGACTTCGGCGATATCGTCGACCTTAATGGCAATAAAGCCTGCCTCGCGCGCCACGCGGCGCATCTCTCCAATAGCGTTGACCAGCGCGTGGACATCGCCCAGGCCCGTTACCGAGTCGGTCGTATCTGCCAAGCTTCGGTTGATGATAGTGCCCACATACATGCTGGGCTCGGTATCGGTGCCGTCCAAGCGGTAACCTGTGCAGTCGCAAAGCACGTATTTTCCGGTGGCATCCATTACGCGATACTGCATGTAGTGGAAGTGCCACGTGCCGTTTATCACCATGTCGAGCTCGGCGCGTACGTTGTCGCGGTCCTCGGGATGAACGCGGGCGAGCCACATGTCGAGTGAGTTAAAAGGGTGCTGGGAGGGCAGGTCAAAATCGCGCACGGCGTTAACCGACCATTGCGATTCTCCCGTATCGAGATTGAGGATAAACGGATAGCGCGTCTCGGAGCTCATGGAGATCGCTTGGAACACCCGGTCGTTGCAGGGAAGCTGATCGACGATTGGGCGTTGCGGCGCGTCATCGTCTTTCGGTTGCTGCACACGATGCATAAGCTTATAGCGATACATCTTGCGATCGGCATCCATCGTCATCTGGCGACGCGTGTCGCCAGCAAGTGGATCGACGCGCGAGCAGCCAAAGCTAAAGCTGCCGATCATGGGCGCCTTGCCACCTGAGCTCGCCTCGATCAGCCTGGTACGTACCTGCTCCAAGCGCTGCTCGAGTTCAATCTCGTTTGCGGAGGGCGAGATGAGCACAAACTCGTCTCCACCGATACGGAACAGCATCTCATCGTGCTCCATGGTTTCGGAGAGCGTGCGGCAGATGCTCAGAATATAGCGATTGCCTTCGGCGTGGCCAAACCTATCGTTGCAATGCTTGAGATGGTCGATGTCAATATAGGCGCAGGTGAAGGGGTCGCCTTTGCGCCAGAGTTGCTCGACGTGACGGTCGAATCCGTTGCGGTTGCCCAAGTTGGTGAGCGGATCGATATAGGCGTTGCGCTCAAGCAGCTGGCGCTCTTGTTGCAGGATGGCATGCGTCTTTTGCAGTTGCTCACCAACGGCGCGTAGCTCAGCAGGCAGCGCGGCAACATCGAGTTCGGCGGTCGAGACGCCGTTCGCAAGTCGCTGAAGATAGGCAATAATCGATTGCTCGCCCAGGCGATATGACTCGTTCATGATGGATAACCTCCTTGGGCGGAACAACGGTTTGTATCATATCCCCAATTCGGTTTGAATTGGGGATATAAGTTAGCTAATGGAGACAAATGCCCCCTTCGACGGTGGCGTTTTGCGCGCGAGCGTATCAGTTGTTATTGCCACCATCGAGCAATGCCTCAAAATCCTTCGCAGGCATGGGGCGGTAGTAGAGGAAGCCCTGAGCGTAGCGGGCGCCCATTTGTCGTAGCATGTTTGCCTGCTCATTTGTCTCGACGCCTTCGACCACGACGGGCAGATGGAGCGACTGCGCCATTTCGAGCATCGATGAAATGATTTGCGTGCTGCGGCCTTGATCGCGGTCGGTGGGCACAAAGGTGCGGTCGAGCTTGATGACGTCGACGTTGACGTTCTTGAGCATCGCGAGCGTGGACTGACCGGTGCCAAAATCGTCCATATAGGTCGAGAAGCCGCGGGTGTGCAGATCTGCGGTCAGCTTATCCACGGCCTCGGATTCTCCCGTATAAGCCGTCTCGGTGATCTCGATACGCATGAGCTCGGGCGGTAGGTTGTATTGGGCGGCGAGCGCCCCCATATGTTCGGCAACGTCGCAGGCAAGGATATCCACGCGCGACACATTAAGCGAGACCGGAACCACGCGAAGACGGCGATCGAGACGCTCGCGAAGCCATATGGCGACACCCTGCCAAATGTACTTGTCGAGCGTCACTACAAAGCCGCTTTCCTCGAGTGCGGGGATAAACGTTGTGGGCGAAATGAGAGAGCCGTCCTTGTCAATCCAGCGGGTGAGTGCTTCGGCGCCAATAATCTCGCCGGTTTCCATATCGACCTGGGGCTGAAGATAGTACGTGATGCGACCATTTGACAGCGCGTACTGGAATTCGGTCAGCGTGCGGTGGAACGCGACTTCGCGCTCGTACTCCGCGGGGCGGAAAATAGCAATGCGCTCCTTAAAGTCGTTTTTTGCGCGTCGATTGGTAAACATGGCCTTTGCCTGCGCATCGATGGTGATTTCCTCATTGGAGTCGATGGGGTAAACGCCCATGGACGGCCAAAAACCTACGCCGTCATCATGTCTGGCTACGGCCTCGCGAACGCGGTTGTAGATTTGATGGACGGTGATGTGCTTAAAGGGGATGAGTACACAAAAGTCATCTTGGCCCCAGTACCCTGCGACGCCCATATCGGCATTCTCGATGTCCTTGAGGACCGTGCCCACATCGGCGAGTACGCGGTCGCCCTCGGCCTGGCCGTGCCATTCATTAAACAGGCGCATGTGGCCCATGTCGACTGTGGCGATGCACCAGGTGCCGTTGCGCCTTGCCTCGAGAAATGCGTTGGCGCGCCGCATAAACTCGCTGGGTCGATAGAGGCCCGTGAGCGAGTCGATACGTTCAGCTATGGCGCTTTTGCGCTCCGCCTCGGGTATGGGGAGGCTGTCGTTGGGAACAAGCCCGCCGGCCGTGCGAAGGCGACGGTCGAGTTCGCCTAAAACGGCGGTCGCTTGATGGGTTAAGTGCTCGTAAAAGGCCGGGACGACAAGGCAGACGGGAGTAATGGTGTCGCCTGCGATTCGAACAGGAGCGAAAACGGCTTCTTTAAGGTGGCGGGTCAGTTGCTCGAATGCCTCGTGGTCTAGTTCGTTGCTGAGCACGACGAACTGGACGCTTCGTGAACGGTAGACCCGGCTCCTGCCGCGGGTGATCGACAGCATGCGGCCTGCGTATTCGGCAAGCATGTTGTCGACAGCCTCGGCCCCGTAGAGCTCGTTGAGTTTTGTCGTGCCACGAACGCGCACCGCTATAAGCCCTGTCTCGCAACGATCGCGGCGGCAGGCGTCGATGGCGTTGACCAGCATGCGCTGCGTTCCGAGGCCTGTGGCAGCGTCGACGGTTTCGGCAAGTGAGTGGTTGACGAGCTCGCCGACATAGAGCGAGGGGACATTTCCGTCGCCGTCGATACGAAACCCGCGAGCACGGCAAAGGACGTAGTCGCCGACGGCGTTGCGCACACGATACTGCATGACGCGACGGTGCTTGGTGCCGTTGTAGACTTGGTCGATGTCGTTGATGCAGGCCTCAAGGTCGTCGGGATGGACGCGCGTTTTCCAGTAATCGCGACAGTTGTCTATGTGCTCCGAGGGAAGGCCAAGATCGCGCAAGGCACCTTGTGACCAAAGGGTGCGATGTTTGTCCAAGTTCTCGATAAAGAAATAACGGCCCTCGTTGAGCATCGAAAAGGCGTCAAAAATACGATCGCTTATTTCGAAGTCGTCGGCGTGGACTTGCGTGATATTGCGTCGATCGAGGTGCATGGCATGACGTAGCTTGTAGTCGTACATGCGATGGTCGGCATCGAGCGTCATGCGATTGGAAGCTTCGCCCAGGGCGGGGTCGGCATGTGACACTCCGTAGCTAAACGAGTGGGGCATCTCGGAATCGTTGTTTTTGAGCAGAACCGTTCGGCAGTGTTTCAGACGTTCGGCGAGGTCGTCCTCGGTTGCAATCGTAGATAGGATGGCAAACTCGTCGCCGCCTATGCGAAACGCCGCTTCGCCCACCTTCATATACAGCTTAAGATAGAGACTTACCTGCAAGATATAGCGGTTGCCCTCGTCATGCCCAAAGACGTCGTTGCAGTGCTTGAGATTGTCGATATCGATGAACGCCATGGTAACGGGGGCGTCCTGCTCCCAGAGCTCCTCGAGGGAACGGGCAAAGCCGCCACGGTTGCCAAGCCCGGTAAGCTGGTCGGTAAAGGCAGTCCTGATCAGATCCTCCTGCCGTTCGAGAAGGTCGCGGACGGTCTTTTCGAGCGTTTCGGTGTAATTGCTGACAGTTTCCATGTTCTAAGCGACTTTCTGAGGTCGGGGCGGATTGCGTCGGGCGAGCTCGTTGTGTACACGCGTCGTTGCTCAGCGCTTTGCATGTATCCAGGCCCCCGCCTTGCCGCGTTGTTGAGTTAATTTGTCGGCTAATGTTCGCTGTTGATAACAGCTGAGTAGTGTAAACAATAGTGCACAATTATATATGGGTGCACATGCTGTGGGCGGCTATTATTCGACAAGCGGTAGCGCGACGATGCGATGTTCGATAAAAATGCGACTGGGACGATATATGTTGACGGGTATACTTGTCCCGTTTTAAAACGCAGGAACGGAGATGGTCGCATGGCACAGTCAAATATGACGCGCACGGTGGGGCTGGCGCTCGAGGGAGGCGGCTACCGCGGTATGTATACGGCGGGCGTGCTCGACGTTTGGATGGAGCACGGTTTGACCTGCGACCATATGGTGGGCGTCTCGGCGGGCGCGGCGTTTGGCTACAACTTTAAATCGCGCCAGATCGGCCGCGCCATTCGCTATAACAAGGCCTATTGCGCCGACAAGCGCTATGCGAGCGTGACCAGCTGGCTGCGAACCGGCGATATGTACAATGCCGACTTTGCTTATCACGAGGTGCCTATCGAGCGCGATCCTATCGACTTAGAGGCGTATCGCACCTGTCCCATGCGATTTACGTGCGTGTGTACCGATATCGAGACGGGCAAGGCCGTCTATCACGATCTGCCGTATGGCGACGAGCGCGATATCGAGTGGATTCGGGCGTCGTCGGCAATTCCCGTGGCGACGCGTCCCGTTGCTATTGACGGGCATAAGTATCTGGATGGTGGCGTGGCTGATTCTATTCCCAGCGCGTGGCTGTTTGCGCAGGGGTATGACCGCAATATCGTGGTACTCACGCAGCCGGCGGGCTTTGTGAAGCAGCCCAACAGCGTGATGCCCATGCTGCGGCGCGTGTTCCGTCACTATCCGGAGTTTGTCGCAGCGCTTGAGCATCGGCATGAGGTCTACAATGCCACGCTCGATGACCTGGCACGTCGCGAGGCTGCCGGCGAGATCTTTGTGGTGCGTCCGAGCGAATCGGTGAAGGTGCCGTCGCTGTGTCGCGAGCCCGATGAACTTGAGCGCATCTACCAGATTGGTCGCCGCGATGCGGAGGCGACCTTGCCGGCACTGGAGGCATATCTGGCAGGGTAGAGGCTGCTGCCGCCATCTCGGCGGAAAGCACATCCCGGAATGGAGGCTCAAACTGGGATGCGCTTTCCATTGCTGAAGATATGAGGCTGCGAATCAGCTGCTCGGCCTAGACTTACGCCTGCTGCCAGGTGTCGACGAGCTCCTTGGCCGCGGCGTAGGGGTCATCGGCGCTGCAGACGGCGCTCACCACGAAAAAGCCGTCGACGCCGGTGGCCTTGAGCTGTGGCAGGTCGGCCGTCTTGACGCCGCCGCCCACCACGATGGGCACGGGGCTTGCCGCGTGGAGGGCGGCCAGGTCCTCAAAGCTCTTGGTGATGATAGAGCCGTCGGCCGCGCGTCCGCAGTCGCGCTTGGTCTCGGTCTCGTGGAGTGGGCCGATGCCCAGGTAGTCGACTAGGCTCATGTCGGCGGTCTTGACGTACTCGAGCATCTCCTCGCAACGGGCGGAAAGGCCCACGATGGCGTTGGGCCCCAGCAGCTTGCGACAGACCTCGACGGGAATGTCGCTCTGACCCACGTGCACGCCGTCGACAGCAATGCCCTGCTCGCGCGCGGCGAGTACGCAGTCCAGGCGGTCGTCAATCAGCAAAGCGACCTGACCGGTCTTGCCGGCCTGTGCGATTGCCTGCGCGGCGTCGCCGGTCAGCGCAATGATCTCGCGGGCGCTTGCCACCTTGGAGCGCACCTGGATGCAGGTAAAGCCGGCGTCGAGTGCCTGGGCCACCACATCGCCCACGGGGCGCCCGAGCGTGTTTTCGGGGCCGAGCACCAGATAGGCCGAGATATCAAGGTTGTCGCGGATACTCATCGTGTTTCCTCCTGCTTTTTGATCTGAGCTTCCATGCGCTCGAGCTTGCCGGTCATGGTGTCGGTAAATCCGGGTCGAATATCGGCTTTGAGCACGACTTCGGTGCGGATGCCCTTGCTCGCCAACACAAAGGTTGCGTCGCGCACGACCTGCATGACCTCGTCCCAGTCGCCCTCGATCTCGGTGAACATCGAGGTGGTGCGGTTGGGAAGGCCGCTCTCGCGAATGACGCGCACGACCTCGGCGACCTCGGCGGACAGCTCATCGCCGGTGCCGCACGGGGCGATGGCCACGGCGACGAGCGTATTCATGCCGGCATCGGTTGCGGGCTCGGACATGGCCTATGCCTCCTCGAGGTCGAGCTGGTTGTTGGCGATGTCCTGGGCGGTTGCGCGGTAGAGCTCGTCGATAAAGGCGACCTTAAAGCTTGCCGGGGCGTCGGCGACAGCGGCGGCACGCGAGCCGGCAACGTTGTAGACGGCGGTGCCGCAGACGGCGGCCGTAAACGGGTCGGCAGCGCAGGCGTACACAGCCAGCACGCCGCCTTGCGAGCAGCCGCAACCGGTGATCTTGGACATGAGCGGGCTGCCGCCGTGGGACTTGGCCACGGTCATGCCGTCGGTGATCAGGTCGACTTCGCCCGAGACCACAACGGCGCCGCCGGTGTAGCGGGCGAGCGCCACGGCGGCATCGCGGGCGGCGTCGACCGTGTCGGTGGTATCGACACCGCGCACGCGGCTCAGATCGGCCGCCTCGCCCTCAAGACCCCACAGGCCGGCGAGCGCGATGATCTCGGAGGCGTTGCCGCGCACGATGGCGGGCTTGTACTGCTTAAGCTCGTTTACCAACTGGGTGCGCAGACTGCCGATGCCCAGACCCACCGGATCGAGCACCCAGGGCTTGCCGGCGTCGTGTGCCGCCTTGGCCGCGCGGGGAATCGTCTGCTCGTAGATGGGGAAGAGCGTGCCCATATTGAGATAGATGGCGCCGCCGCCGGCAACGAGCGCCTCGCCCTCGTCGGGAAGATAGACCATGGCGGCCGATCCACCCACAGCGAGCTGCGCGTTGGCGACAAAGTCGATCGTCACCGTGTTGGTGATGGAGCCGGCCATCGGATTGGTGGTGCGAATCTCCTCCACGGCCTTGACCATATGTTGCTTAAGCTGTTCCGAATCAATCACTGCACATGCCTCCTTGGCATAGAAAAGGGGCGCTGTGCATAGACAGCGCCCCTGTAAAGGCGGCATGCTCCCTACGCCAGCATTAACTGACAGGTTCAAAGGATTGGGCCCCATGCCCTCTCAGCCTTGTGGTTTGCACCGCCGGCACTCCCGCATCGAATCTGTTGTTCCCTATACTAGCGCACCTGCCAAAAAGGGACAGGTTTATTTTGGCAGGTAACAACTGGGACTTTGCGTTTTCCCAGATGAAACCTGCCGAAATAAACCTGTCCCTTTTTGGCAGGTCGGTACAATAGATGGGATTAAGAATGACCGAGGGGACTCTATGATCAAACTTGTGCTGACCGATATGGACGATACACTGATTCCAGCCGGGCATGACGGCGCCAGCGACTACGCCATTGAGGGTATTCATGCCATGCAGGCGGCGGGTTTGCACTTTGGGCCGGTTTCGGGTCGTCAGCCGTCCGCGATGGGCTGGATGTTCAAAAACCGTTCCGGGTGTTATTCGACCGGTGCGTTCTGTAACGGCCAGGTGATGTTTGTTGACGGCGAAGTAGTCGCCTCGCGCGCAATCGACAACGATGCTCTGATGCGTTTGGCCGACTATCTGGAGCAAGAGACCGACGATACATTTCTAAAAGTCTACAGCCTGGGCGATGACTTTTGGGGCAACGATGCCCATTGTGTGACGAGTGACCCCGAGCGCGTTCGTCGCGCCATGGAGTCGGGCGGCAACGCGTGGCTCAAAGGCGAAGAGGCCCCATGTCGTCCCGTCGTCGATGACGCGTCGGTGTTTAAGGCGAATATCTGGAGTGCCCGTTCGCGTGAGGAGCTCGCGGAGCTACGTGAGCGCGTTGCCGCTGAGGTGCCGGAACTCTCGCTTGTGTTTCCCAACAACCGAGTGCGCCTGTTCGACATCCTTCCGGCTGGTTGGGACAAGGGCTGCGCTGCGCTGGAGCTGGCGCGCGCTTTGGGCCTGACGCCCGACGAGGTGGCCGTATTCGGCGATTCTGATAACGATTTGCCCATGATCGATGCCGTTCCTAACTCCGTTGCAGTCGCCAATGCCAACGAGGCCGTCACGGCTGCCGCACGCTGGCATATTGGCGCTGCGGCAGATGATGCGGTTGCCGGGGCTCTGCATCAGATTGCCGCCTGCGCCGCGACGGGGGAGATGCCGTCGTTTATGCGTCAAATGGACGCGGCAGGTTTTGGCGTCACGAACGTCTAGGGAGAAGGCTATGAAGCTCCAGCAGCTCAGATATGTTGTTAAGGTTGCCGAATGCGGTAGCATCACCGAGGCCTCGCGCCGGCTCTTTGTGTCGCAGCCCTCGATTACCGCGTCGATTCGCGATCTCGAAAACGAGATGGGTGTGCATATCTTTGAGCGCACCAACAAGGGCGTCATTGTGTCCGAGGAAGGCGAGACCTTCTTGGGCTACGCGCGCCAGGTGCTCGACCAGGCCGACCTGCTCGAGGGCAAGTACAAAGGCACGTCCGAGCAGGTGCCGCACTTTAGTGTGAGCTGCCAGCATTATTCCTTTGCCGTTAATGCGTTTGTCGATGTGATCCGCGAGTTCGATGCCGCGCGCTACGACTTTACCCTGCGCGAGGAGCAGACCCACGAAATTATCGAGGATGTCGCGCATATGAAAAGCGAACTCGGCATCCTGTATCTGTCGGAGCACAATCGCGAGGTCATCGAGCGCATGCTTGCCGCCAACGAGCTCGTGTTCGAAGGGCTCTTCTGCGCCACGCCGCATGTCTTCGTCTGCGCCGACCATCCGCTGGCGGGCCGCTCCAGCGTGACGCTCGAGGATCTGGAAGACTACCCGTTCCTGTCCTACGAGCAGGGCAGCTACAACTCGTTTTACTATTCCGAGGAGCTGACCTCGACGTTCGAGCGTCGCAAAAATATCCGCGTGCGCGACCGTGCGACGTTGTTCAATTTGGCCATGGGCCTCAACGGCTACACGGTATGCTCGGGCGTGATCAGCCACGAGCTCAACGGCCCCGGCATTATCTCGATTCCGCTCGACGTGGACGAGTACATGGAGATTGGCATCATCACGCGCAAGAACACGACGCTCACGCGCTACGGTCGGGCCTATATCGACGCGATTCGTCAGCATATCTAGGCTGCTGTGCTCCGCACGGTTCAAGTCTCTTTATGACAGTCCAGACTGATATAGGAAGCATCTATATCAAACTGTTATAAACGTATATTTTACGATGACCATATGAGCGCTCATACTCTGTCCCAGTAAAGCAACCAATGCAAAGGGAGATATCTATGAGCACTTCGATTCAACCGAACGCGCCGTTTCGTGCCGATATCGTCGGCAGTTTTCTTCGTCCGCAGGCTGTAAAGGATGCCCGTGCCGCCTATGTCGCGGGTAAACTCGACGCTTCCGGCCTTAAGGCCGTCGAGGACGAGGCCATCCGCGACTTAGTGGCCAAGCAGAAGGCCGCCGGCCTGCAGGTGATCACCGATGGCGAGTTCCGCCGCAGTTACTGGCACCTCGATTTTATGTGGGGCCTTAACGGCATTGAGCGCCGCACCTCACGCACGGGTTATATGTTCCATGACGAGGAGACGACGGCCGACACCGCCGTGGTTACCGGTCCCATTAGCGGCGAGAACCACCCGTTCGTCGAGCATTTTAAGTTTGTCAAGGCGCTTGAGGGGGAGGGCCAGGTCGCGCGTCAAACCATTCCGGCGCCGATCCAGACGTTCTCGGAGGTTACGCTCGACCGCTGCGATGGACAGCAGGAGAGTCTGCGCGCCGTCTACAAGACCGATGAGGAACTTGCCGACGCCATTGCAGCCGCTTATCGCACGGTGATCGCCGACCTGTATGCCGCGGGCTGCCGCAACATCCAATTTGATGACTGCACCTGGGGCATCTATTGCGATACGGACTTTGTGTCCAAGACTGGCATGAGCCCGGTTGACCTGCAAAAGGTGAGCGAGCTGGGCGTGGCGCTCAACAATGCTGCCATCGCGGGCAAGCCCGACGATCTGGTTATCAACACGCATGTGTGCCGCGGCAACTATCACTCCACGTATGCCTTCGAGGGTGGTTACGATCCCATTGCGCCGTACCTGTTCGCACATGAGAACGTCGACGCGTTCTACCTTGAGTTCGATACGCCACGCGCCGGTGGCTTTGAGCCGCTTAAGTACGTTGCTCCCGGCAAGAAGGTCGTGCTGGGCCTGGTGACCACCAAGGCGGCTGAGCTTGAGGACGAGGACGTTATCGTCGAACGTATCCAAGAGGCCGCAAAGTATGTGCCGCTCGAGAACCTGTACCTGTCGCCCCAGTGCGGCTTTGCCAGCTGCGAGATTGGCAACAAGCTGACCGAGGACGAACAGTGGGCAAAGATCGCGCTGGTCAAGCGCATTGCTGAGCGCGTTTGGAAGTAACGTTACCGCTTGCAGGTGACGGCGCGCGCGAGACATGGTGTATCACGTACAATGGTTCGGATCGTATCGTTCGGGCAGGTTATCCGATATGCCTGATCGCCCTTCCATCATGAAAGGACTTCCATGTCCCAATCCTCGACGCCCGCCGTCACCGATGCCATCTACGACGCATCGTCGCTCGGCCGCCCGCGCATGTTCGTGTTGGGTTTGCAACACATGTTTGCGATGTTCGGAGCAACGGTGCTCGTGCCCGTGCTCACCGGCCTTTCCGTTTCGGCGACGCTTCTGTTCGCCGGCATCGGCACGCTGCTGTTTCATTTTCTATCGCGCGGTAAGGTGCCTGCGTTCCTGGGCTCGTCGTTTGCCTTTATCGCGGGTTATGCCGCCATTGCGCCCAACGGCGAGGCCGAGCTTTTGCCCTACGCCTGTCTGGGCGTTGCCTGCGCCGGTCTGCTCTATCCGGTGCTCGCGGCCCTGTTCCGTGCCTTTGGCGCCAAGCGTGTCATGCGCTTCTTTCCGCCGGTGGTGACCGGTCCCATCGTCATTTCCATCGGCCTGATCCTAGCGAGCTCTGCCATTGCCAACTGCCAGACCAATTGGCTTGTTGCCGTTGTCGCTGCGGCCGTCATCGTCATCTGCAATATTTGGGGCCGCGGCATGGTCAAGATCGTGCCGATCCTGCTGGGCGTCGTGGTGAGCTATACCGTTGCGGCCGCGTTGGGTGAGGTCGATTTTTCGGGCGTTGCCGCCGCTCCGTGGGTCGGTCTGCCCATCGTGTGGGACAACACCGTGTTTGCGCTCTTTGGCCCGCAGTTCGATAGCGGTCTTGCCACGACGGCCATCATCACCATCATGCCGCTGGCCTTTGCAACTATGATCGAGCATATCGGCGATATCTCCGCCATTGGCTCTACCTGCGAACGCAATTACATTGCCGATCCCGGTCTGCACCGTACCCTGCTCGGCGATGGCCTGGCGACCATCTTGGCATCGCTCTTTGGCGCCCCCGCCAATACGACGTATGGCGAGAACACCGGCGTGCTTGCCTTGACGCGTGTGTTCGACCCGCGTGTGATTCGCATTGCCGCCTGCTGCGCCATTGTGCTTTCGTTCTGCCCCAAGTTTGCTGCGGTGATTGCCGCCATGCCGGCGTGCGTTATCGGCGGTGTGTCACTCGTGCTCTACGGCATGATCAGCGCCGTTGGCGTGCGTAACCTCATCGAGAATCAGGTTGATTTCCAGAACAACCGCAACGTGCTGGTGGCGGCTCTGGTGCTCGTGCTTTCGCTCGGCATTGCCTACAGTACCGCCGGTGCCATCGTGCTGGAGCTGGGCGGCGTGACGATTTCGCGTTCGGGCCTTGCCGTGGGCTCGCTGGTGGGCATTGTGCTCAACGCCATCCTGCCCGGTAATGACTTTGAGTTTGATACTTCCGAGCTTGAGGAGACTGCTGAATAGTAGCTGCGTTCAGCCAAATTAAAAATGGCGTCCATGCGTATGTACGCGTGGACGCCATTTTTAATGCGTCAGTATCCAGTGGATGCCGCGCGCCATGCGCAGGTCAGTTTGGGCAAAGTGATTGCCGGGGTTGAGCTCCAGCGTTGTTGGAATGTCACGCTCGATAAACAGCTCTTCCATCGCACGCGTATCGTCGAGTACGTGCCGCATCATGCGGTTGGGCGTCTTGGTTTCCTTTTTACCGAGCGACAGATAGGCGGCGTCGGGCGTGGCTGTCATCGTGCGCTCGCGCGCGTAGTCGATAAAGCCGGGGAACCACAGCGACCCCGATGCACTTGCCGCGCGCTCAAAGACATCTGTTTGCCAAAGTGCCCACAGTGAAAAAAGACCCGCCAACGAGTAGCCGGCAATGCCGCGCCAGGTGGGCGGGCAGGGAAGTGATGATTCGGCCTCTGGGATTATCTGATTCAGCAGCTCATCGAGAAACTCAGACGCCTGTCCGCCAAAGGGCTCGGCATCTCGTATAGTTCCGTCGCATTCCCAGGGGCTCAGCTCGCGATTCCAATCGAGTCCTCCAATGGCGGCAAGGGTGAAGGGCGGGCAGTCGAGCTCTCGGCAGCGCTCGTAGACTTCACTACCGTCGCCCATAACCACGGGAAGGTAGATGACGGGCGCGCCTTCCACACACTCTGAATAAACGGTTATCTGCTTATGATGCGCTTCCAAGGCAGGCTTCTCTCGGTGTTGTGATATTGACAGCCTCAATTGTCGCACGCTGGCGCGGGGGCAGACGCTAAAAGAAAGGCGCGGAGCCGCTCGATGCGACTCCGCGCCTTGATGTTCTGCTTTAGCAGACTATGCCGTTACGCCACGAAGAAGTAGACGAGGAAGGCAAGGGCTGCGATCCACATGAGCGGCTTGATCTTGGAGGCCTCGCCCTTAAAGAGCGCGACGATCACGTAGGCGATAAAGCCCAGGCCAATGCCGGCAGAGATGGAGTAGGTGAAGGGCACGCCGGCGACGATCATGAACGCCGGGAAACCCTGCGACACGTCGGACCAGTCGATCTCGGAGGCTTCGCTCATCATGAGGTAGCCGACGTAGACCAGAGCACCGCAGGTGGCGGCGCTGGAAACGATGGTGACGATGGGGGAGAAGAACGCGGCGAGAATGAACAGCACGCCGGTGGTGACGGAGGTGAGGCCCGTGCGGCCACCGTCGGCGGCGCCGGAAGTGGACTCGACGAAGGTGGTGATGGAGGAGACGCCCATGAAACCGCCCACAGCAGCGGCGGCGGAGTCGACGATCAGGATCTCCTTGATATTCTCGACGTTGCCGTCGTCGGTGAGGAACTCGCCCTGCTTGGCTACGGCCATCGCGGTGCCCATGGTGTCGAAGAAGTCACTCATGAGCAGCGAGAACGAGATGACGAGGAGCGTGGGGTCGGTAAGGACCTTGACGATGGCGGGCACGCCGCCGGCGTCGGCGATGGGGCCACCGATGCTCGAGAAGTCGAGCGGGGCGATGATACCGGTCGGAGCATGGGTCACACCTAGGGGGATACCGGCGATGACGGCGACGACGATGCCGATGAGCAGCGAGCCGGGGACGTTGCGGCAGGCGAGGGCGACTGTCACCAGGATGGAGATGATGCCGACGATGAAGGTGGGGGAGGTGATGTCGCCCAGACCGACGAGTGTACCGGCGCCAGCGGTGATAATGCCGGCATCGCACAGGCCAATCATGGCGATGAACAGGCCCAGACCCACCGAGATGGCGTGACGCAGGACAACCGGGATGGCGTCCATGATGGCCTCGCGCAGGCCACAAAGCACGAGCAGCAAGATGACGATACCCTCGAGGAAGATGACGCTCATGGCCACGTGCCAGTCACCGCCGCAGACGGTGGTGGTGATTCCAGCGATCATCGCGTTGACGCCTAAGCCCGACGCGCAGGCGAGCGGGCGGTTGGCGAAGATGCCCATGCAGATGGTCATGATGCCGGCGCCCAGGCAGGTGGCGCAGGCGAGCGCTCCCGCATCGATGCCAGCGCCCGAGAGCACTGCGGGGTTGACGGCGATGATGTAGGCCATCGCCAGGAATGTTGTCAGTCCAGCGCGCAGTTCGGTCCCGATTGTGGACTTGCGCTCGCTGACGTGAAATAGTTCGTCCATGCATACCCTTTCCTTGCTCGGCCCCGAGTTTAGGCCGATTGACACGAACTCACCCACTATAGCCCCTTTACGACGCTGTTGTTCCTCGCATGTTGATGTTCGGCGCTTTGTAGCAGACGGACGGTATTTTTCGCATGAAAATGTGTGGGTACCGTATACTTAAGCGGTTACAACGACCCCTATGGAGGAACGTATGATTAAAGAGCTTTGCCACGACGAGGCTATTCTGTCCCAGCGTTGCGAGGTTGCGACCGTCGAGGACGAGTCGGTTGCTCAGGACCTGATCGATACCATCAAGTCGCTCGACGATGCCGGCTGCTTGGCCGCTAACCAGATTGGCGTTACCAAGAAGGTTTGCGTCTACCTGGACGATGCCGGCGAGCCCCACGTGCTCTACAACCCCCGTCTGGTGTTTGGCCTGGGCGCCAGCAAGATGGAGGAGAGCTGCCTGACGCACGAGGAGGTCACCAAGTCCACGCGCTATATCAAGTGCAAGGTCGCCTTTGATCAGATCGTAGACGGCAAGATGAAGGAGTGCCGCCGCGACTACGCGGGCTTTGAGGCACAGATGATCCAGCACATGATTGACCACTGTCTAGGAAAGTTGGTCTAAGGGGAACAAAGCACCACACTTCGTCTCTTTTGGTCCGGGCGTGACATTGTTGTCATGTCCGGGCTTTTGTGTTTAGCGCCTTTTTGTTTGGTGACAATAACCTTAGCAGGAACGTAAAGCTAGGAGGCGCTATGTGTACGAGCATTCGATTTACCGATAATTCTGGCCACATGTATCTAGGCCGCAACCTCGACTGGAGCTTTGACTACGGCCAACAGGTTCGTGTGATGCCGCGCGGGTTCCACATTCCGTATTCGTTTATCGACGACGCGACAGCGGCACACGCGGTGATTGGTATGTGCATCGATTACAAGAACTATCCCATGTTTTTCGACTGCGGCAACGATGCGGGCCTCGCCGTGGCGGGTCTCAATTTCCCGGGTTATGCCGAGTATGCCGAGGGCCCTGTCGACGGCAAGAACAATATCGCGGCCTATGAGTTTCCCCTGTGGGTGGCAGCGACGTTCTCGACGGTCGATGAGGTCGAGGACGCGCTGCGCGACACGGTGATTGTCGCCAAATCTGCCGGAGAGGGGCTGGGCGTGTCGCTGCTCCATTGGATTATCGGCGACAGCCAGCGCAGCATCGTGGTCGAGATGATGGCTGACGGCCTGCATGTATACGACGATCCGGTCGATACCCTTGCCAATCAGCCCACCTTCCCGTGGCACATGGAAAACCTGCGCACCTATATCACGGCCACAAGCGATTTTCCGCAGACGGCGACATGGCGTGGCGCCGAGCTCAAGCCCTATGGCGCGGGTGCCGGCATGCGCGGTATTCCGGGTGACTGCTATTCGCCGAGCCGTTTTGTAAAGGCGGCGTACCTCAATGCCAATTACCCGCAAAAGGAGAGCGAGACCGAAAACGTCGTTCGCATGTTCCGCTCGCTCGAGGGCGTGGTGATGATCGAGGGAGCGTCCAGGATGGGCGATGGCAAGTTCGAGAAGACTATCTACACCGGATGCTTTAGTGCGCGCACGGGCAATTATTACTACGCGATGTATGGGGATCCGTCGATTCGCTACGTGAGCCTGATGGATGCCGAGGGCGCGAGCCCCGATAGGCTCGTGGTTCCCGAGCCGCGCCGTTCGTAGCCGTTAGCTTTACTGCAATGCAAAGCGGCCCTGCGTCTCTCGTGAGGCGCAGGGCCGCTGTCGTTGATTTGTGGCGTTGCTAGAAGTTGGCGTCGTTGAGTTGTTCGCTCTCGAGGCCGTCGAGCTGTTGCTGTTCGGGCGTATCGGCGACGCTCTCGAGCAGCTCGGTGGGATCGACGTTCATGTCCTTACCGGCCTCGTTGCCGTTGACCAGGTCGTCCGAGAAGATATCGACTTCCATTTCCTCGGCTTCCTCGATTTGGACCTCGAGTGGCACCTGGGTGCGTACGAGCTTGACTGCTGGACGCATGCGGGCAAAGAGCGGTACGTACTCGATGATGATGGCCGAGTTCTCAAGACCGTACCAGCGTGCCGGGCTTCCGCAGGCGCGGCGGACGGCATACTTGATGGCCATCACGCGATGGTCGTTGCGGTTGATGTCCGTCTCGGGAGCAAGCATCTTGCGCAGCATGCAAAAACGGAAGTCGCCCACGTTGCCGCGCGTCTCGTAGATGGAGTAGGTGTGATGCTGCGGCGGCAGCTCGCCCGATGCCATCAAGTCGCCAACGATCTGACGCAGGTAGGCATTGATGCGCTGGTTGACCTTAAAGCCCAGGTCCAAGCGCACGCGGAACAAAAAGTCCGTGCCAAAGGTCTCGACGGAATACTCGTGCGTATAGGGTTCGTCGGTAACGTGCACGTTGATGAACCAATATGCCTTGGCGCGCTTGGGGTGCTTGTCCAGGATGGAATAGAGCACGTCGCGGTCGAGCGTGAGCGGGTCGGGGCTGTTGGTGAGAAATACCAGATTGTCGGCGAGCACGGGATAGGTCTCGTCGTTGCGCAGGCGGTTGAGCTGATCGATGTACTTGGAGACGGGCAACAGAATCGTCTGCGTGCGCTCGATGGCGGTGCCACGGCGCCACACGTACATAAGGCCAAACAGCAGTGCGGCCAGGAAGATCATCACATAGCCGCCGTCAAAGAACATGGTGAGGCACGAGGCGAAGAAGCACAGCTCAATGGCACCAAAGAGCAGGGCGAAGACGCAGGCGCCCAGCTTGTGCTTGAGAATGCCAGCGATATAGCTCGTCAAAAGCGTCGTGGTCATGAGCATGGTCACGGTAATGGCGAGGCCGTAGGCGCTCTCCATGCGCTCGGAGTTTTGGAACAGCAGCACGATGAAGATGCAGCCGACCCACATGATGTTGTTGACGAGCGGAATATAGAGCTGGCCCTTGGTGTCGCTGGGGTAGTGGATGCGCAGATGCGGCATAAGGTTGAGGCGCGTGGCCTCGGATACCAGCGAGAACGAGCCGGTGATGAGCGCCTGCGAGGCGATGATGGCCGCTACGGCCGAAAGTACGATGGCAAAGGGGCGCAGGGGCTCGGGAAGCATCATATAAAACGGGTTGACGATATCCATCGCGAGCATCTGGGGGTTGGAGTTATTGGCGAGCAGCCAAGCTCCCTGACCCAGATAGTTGAGGATAAGGGCCGCCTTAACAAACGGCCAGGATGCATAGATGTTGGCCTTGCCAACGTGGCCCATGTCCGAGTAGAGGGCCTCGGCGCCGGTCGTCGACAGGAAGACAAAGCCGAGCACCATGATGCCCGAGTGGTTGATGGGCGAGAACAGGAACATGATGCCGCGGATGGGGTTGAGCGCGCGCAGGATGGATAGGTTGCCGAGCATGTTGAACAGGCCGGCGCCTGCCAGGAACAGGAACCACAGCGTCATGAGCGGGCCGAACAGCTTACCGATCGACGAGGTACCGGCGCGCTGCATGGCAAATAGGCCGCAGATAATGATGATGGTGATGATGATGACGTTGGTCTGGCCGTCGCCCAAAAGCGCGTGGCCCCACTCGATAGTGCGCAAGCCCTCGATGGCCGTGGTAACCGTGACGGCGGGGGTGAGGATGCCGTCGGCGAGCAGCGCCGCGCCGCCGATCATGGCGGGGAGAATCAGCCATGGCGCCACCTTGCGCACGAGGCTGAATAGGGCGAAGATGCCGCCCTCGTTGTGGTTATCGGCCTTCATGGCGATAACCACGTACTTGACCGTGGTCACGAGCGTCATGGTCCAGATGACAAGCGAAAGCGCTCCCAAGATCATGTCTTCGCTGACGGTACCGATGCCGCCGTTGTTGGCGACGATTGATTTCATGGTGTACATGGGGCTCGTGCCGATGTCGCCATAGACGACGCCGAGCGTTACGAGCAGCATGCCAGCGGAGAGGGGAATGGCTCCGTGCCCGCCCTGCCCATGCTGGCCTTGGAGGTTTGCCTCCAGTTTGTTGTGTGCCACGAGGACTCCCTTAGACATCCGGTTATCTGTCTAGGACAAAAAACTTTATGCCGTCTTTATACATACAAGAGCAGTTTGGCACATCGGGTTATTTTAGACAATAATCCTCAGCTGGGGATTATTTATCTACGCAGGTAGCATTTCAAAGCAGGGGCTTTTAAGCACGTGCTGTCTGGGCGATGCCAGCCTTGGCGTTTGCGCGTTTGCCGGCGAGTTCGCAAAAAATCGCGCCGCCGATGATAAGCGCGGCGCCCAGCAGGCGGACCGGTGTTATGGCTTCACCCAAAAGGGCGGCCGAGAACACGACCGCCGAAAGCGGCTCGAGGTAGCCGACGACGGCGACGGTCTGGACGGGCAGCTTGGCGACGGCGCTAAAGTAGAGCAGGCAACCAATGCCGGTGTTGACGACGCCGAGCATAGCGACGGCGTGCCAATCAATACTGGCGGCGACGCCGGCGGACAGGAACGAGGGAGCGCCCTGCGTGATGAGCGTGAGGACCAGTGCGGTCACAAAGGCGGCGCTCACCTGGAGCGCGGAGTTCTCGAGGCCCTCGATGTGCGGCGCACCCTTGCTGGCGATGACCATCAATGCATAGCAGAAGGCCGAGGCGATTCCACAGACGATGCCCGCAATGGGCATATTGCCGCCTAGACCTTGCGCTGCAATGAGAAAAGCACCGCAAGCAACGGCGACAAAGCCGGCGATTTTGCCGCCGGTCAGCTTTTCGCCAAAGATGAGCGGGGAGAGCGCCATGACAATGATGGGGCCGCAGTAGTACAGCAGCGAGGATACGCCGACGCCGATCGTCTGGTAGGCGCGGAACAGAAAAATCCAGCTGGCGCCCAGCGCAGCTCCCGAGAGGAGGAGGGCCGCGGCTTCGCGGGGACGAGATGGCGCCTGCAACTTATGGTGTTGGGTGATGGCGAGGATAGTGACAAGCGAGAGAGCGCCCAAAAACGTGCGTAGCAGCACGATATCGGAGCTCGGCAGCGCGATGGCAGCGGCGATGATGCCGTTGGAGCCAAACAATAGCAATGCTGCTAAGTACGTAAACAGTCCGTTGTTCATGCGCTTCCATCCCCTCTATATCCGAGCATGTTCACTATGGGTGAACTGGCTTTAGAAGAAAAGCGAATATAATGCATGGAAAACATGACAAAAACTCATACAAGGGTGGGGACGTGCCATGGAGACCAATATCCAAAAGATGCAAGTGCTGCTCGAGACGGTGCGTGCCGGCAGCTTTACGCGTGCTGCAGAGCGGCTGAGCTATTCGCAGTCGGGCGTGAGCCGCATGGTGGGCGACCTTGAGGCAGACTGGGGTTTTAAGGTGCTTGATCGCAGCCGCGAGGGCGTGGTGCTTTCTGCCGACGGGCGGCAGGTCATGCCGGCAGTCGAGGCGTTATGCGAAGAGTTTGGCCGCCTGCAGCGACGCGTGGACGAGATGCGAGGGCTCATGCGCGGCAAGATCTGTATCGGTACGTTTTCGAGTGTGGCGACTCATGTACTGCCGCCGGTGATCGCGCGCTTTCGCGCCGATCATCCGGATGTCGATTACGAGCTGCTGATGGGCGATTACTCAGAGATTGAACAATGGGTGGCTGAGGGTCGTTGTGACCTGGGCTTTATCCCGCGTGAGCCCCGAGAAAACGGCATGGCATCGCGGTCTTTGGTGCGCGACGAGTTGATGGCGGTAGTACCGGCAGACTCTTTGCTTGCCACGGCGGAGGTCGTTTCTCTTGCCGATTTAGCCAACGAGCAGTTTATTCTGCTAGAACGCGGCACCGATGACGAGATTACGCCGCTGTTCCGTCGGGCGGGACTGACGGTGTGCTCCAAGCTGTCGACCTGGGATGACTATGCGATTATGGCCATGGTTGAGGACGGCCTGGGTGTGAGCATTCTTCCCGCGCTCATCTTGCGCCGTTGTCAGTTCGATGTTGCCGTGCGTTCGCTCGAGGGACATCCCCATCGGCAGATCAACGCCATATATCGAACGGCCGATGTTTCGCTTGCCGCCGCCCGTTTCCTCGAATACCTCTAAACGTGTACACACCATTGTTCGCTTTGGGCAAATCTCGGAGTCCGATACATTTTCTTATGAAATTGAACTTTCGAATGAGGTACGGCGCTATACTGCTTGCTAAATTGAACCCTGGTTCAATTCGTGTTCTATAAATTGAACTTTGCCAGCAAGGAGGTTCTAGTGGCCCAAGAGACGTTTAGCGATCGCCTGCGACAGGCTATGTCCGATCGCGACGTTCGCCAGTCGGACGTGATCCGCGCATCGGAGATGCTCGGCAAAAAACTCGGCAAGAGTCAGATGAGCCAATATGTGAGCGGCAAGACGATCCCGCGGCGCGATGTGGCTGAGCTGCTCGCCCGTATTTTGGAGGTCGATGTTACCTGGCTGCTTGCCGGCGACGCCGATCAAGGCGAGGCATCATCACCCCGCAACGATTCCAAGCCCGAACCCCATCCCTCAGCTCAAATTGCAAGGAGCACCACCATGCGCACTTTTTCTAAATCCACCAAGCTCGATAACGTCCTGTATGACGTGCGCGGCCCCGTCGTCGACGAGGCCGCCCGTATGGAGGACGAGGGCGAGCGCATCCTCAAGCTCAATATCGGTAACCCGGCGCCCTTCGGTTTCCGCACGCCCGACGAGGTTATCAAGGACATGCGCCAGCAGCTGCCCGACTGCGAAGGCTATTCCAACTCGCGCGGCCTGTTCTCTGCGCGCAAGGCGATCATGCAGTACTCGCAGATCAAGGGGCTGCCCAATGTTCAGATGGAGCATATCTACACGGGCAACGGCGTGTCCGAACTCATTCAGCTTTCGATGAACGCGCTGCTCGACAATGGTGACGAGATTCTGATCCCCAGCCCCGATTATCCGCTCTGGACGGCGTGCGCAACCCTTGCCGGCGGTCATCCCGTGCACTATCTATGCGACGAGCAGGCGGATTGGTATCCCGACCTGGAGGATATGGAGTCCAAGATCACGAGCGCGACCAAGGCCCTCGTCATCATCAACCCCAACAACCCCACGGGTTCTGTCTATCCGCGCGAGGTGCTCGAGGGCATCGTCGAGGTTGCGCGCAGGCATCAGCTGATGATCTTTGCCGATGAGATCTACGACCGTCTGTGCATGGACGGCTACGAGCACGTCTCGATTGCCTCGCTCGCTCCCGATCTGCCCTGCATTACGTTTAGCGGCCTGTCCAAGTCGCATATGATCGCGGGCTATCGCATTGGCTGGATGGTGCTTTCGGGCAACCAGCGCTGCATGAGCGACTTCATCATGGGCGTCAACATGCTCTCTAACATGCGTCTGTGCTCCAACGTGCCGGCCCAGTCGATCGTCCAGACGGCGCTCGGCGGCCATCAGTCGGTCAACGACTACATCCGCCCCGGCGGTCGCGTCTACGAGCAGCGCAACTTTGTGTATGAGGCGCTCAGCAAGATCGACGGCATCTCGGTGGTCAAGCCGCGCGCGGCGTTCTACATCTTCCCCAAGATGGATGTTAAGAAGTTCAACATCACCGATGACGAGCAGTTTGCCCTCGATCTGCTGCACGAGAAGAAGATCCTCATCACGCGCGGCGGCGGCTTTAACTGGGCCGAGCCCGACCACTTCCGCATCGTGTACCTGCCGCGCATGGAAGTGCTCAAAGAGTCGCTCGAAGACCTCGCCGACTTCTTCGATCACTACCGTCAGAACTAGTGGGATAGAAGCTCCGCACTATGAAAAGCTCCCTGCAGTTGCTTGGCTGCGGGGGGCTTTCTTGAATCGGCGGAACTAAATAACGATTCCGTTGCAGTGGTCGATTTCGTGCTGGATGATCTCGGCGGTGTAGCCCGAGAAGTTTTTGATGCGGTGGACGAAGTTCTCGTCCAAATACTCAACCTTAATGCGGCGATAGCGGGTGCAGGGACGCTCGCCGATCAGCGAGAGGCATCCTTCGCTCGTCTGATAGGCATTGACCTGCTCAAGAATTTGAGGGTTGTACATCAGCAGCGCCCTATTGCCGTCCTTTACGCAGATGATGCGTTTGCGTACGCCGATCATGTTGGCGGCGAGCCCCACGCACTCATGCTCATGTTCGTGGAGCGTATCCAGGAGGTCCTGCCCGGTCGCGGCATCGTCGGGTCCCGCGTCTTCGGAAGACAGGCGCAAAAAGAACTCGGATTTCATGATGGGCTTAATCATGGCGGGCTCCTCATGTCTCATGCTTTCGTGGACTTTTAATAATAGCGCGGAAGGAAAGCTGTGCGTCCGCGTTACAATCTTTCGATGTTGGACCATGTTGCCAGACTCGTCGTGTACGGCGTCTGGCGTAAGTCTAGGGCTCATTTTCGCCCTGGACTGTTCCTCTGGGGCGATGCGACTGTCGTTCCAAGAGGAAGGAAATGCATGGGGAGCAAATCTCAGCAACAAGTTCAAGCACCGCCATCGGCCACTGCGGCAATTCTCGTCGTAATGTATATTGCAGCCTTTGTTGCCGCGTTTAACGAGAACATCATTAACGTGGCGTTGCACGACATTATGGCGGCCTTTTCGGTGAGTGCCACCACGGCGCAGTGGCTCGTTTCGGGCTACATGATCGTGACGTCGATCTTTACGGCCATCATGGCCTTCCTGTCCGGCCGTTTCTCGACGCGCAAGCTGCTGTTTTTCGCATGCGGATGCATGGTCGCCGGCGAAGTTCTGTGCCTGGTCGCTCCGTCGTTTGGCGTTTTGCTGTCAAGTCGTATTTTGCAGGCTGCGGGATCGGGCATCTTGTTCCCGCTCATGATGAACGTGGTGCTGTCTTGCGCTCCGCGCGAGAAGCTCGGCCTGTATCTGAGCTTGGGCGGTGCCTGCATTACGTTGGGGCCGGCGTTTGGACCCGTGATCAGTGGTCTTATGTGCACGTTGTTTGGCTGGAGGGCGGTGTTCGTAGTGCCGCTGGTGGGCGGCATTGTGGTCGCTGCGGCGGGCGTAAAGCATGTCCAGAATGTCGGAGAGCGCTCGAATACCACGCTTGATATTCTGTCGGTTGTTTTGCTCGCGGCCGGCATTACGGCATTTGTGTATTCCGTAGGCGAGTTCTCGACCAATCTGATTGCCGGTATCGTGGCACTTTTCGCCGCCATTGTGCTGCTCGGCCTGTTTGCGGCCCGTCAGCTCAAGCTCGAACATCCGGTGCTTAACGTGCGTCCCATGGCGAGCGTTCGCTTTTGGCCTGCGTGCCTGCTTGTGGTGGTGTCGATGATGACGACGTTCTCGATGAGCGTTTTGTTGCCGCTCTATTTTGAGGGCGCATACGGCATGACCGCCCTTGTTGCGGGCTTGCTCATTTTGCCGGCGATTGCCTGCAACGCCGTGACCTCGATTGTGGGCGGACGCGTGATGGACGCCCGTGGCGCATGGCCGCTGCTGCCGGTCGGCTTTGCCCTGATTGCCGTGGGACAGACTGCCATCTCGATGACGGCGGCAAGCATGAACATCGGCGTCGTCGTGGCGCTGACCGTTGTGGTGTATGCCGGAGTCGGTTTGGTGCTGAGTCCCTCGCAAACGGCCGGCTTGGAGACGCTGCCTGCCGCTGAGCATCCTCACGGAACGGCATTGCTTAACACGTGGAACATGATTGCCGCATCGTTTGGCCCGTCGCTGTTTATCGGTCTGCTCTCGAGTTCTGCGGCGGCTGCCAGCGTCGCTGGCGCTGCGATCGACGTTGACCAGGCGATTGGATTTGCAGCTGCCGTGCGTGTGGCGGCTGTAATTGCCGTGGTCGGGTTCGTGACGTCGCTGGTGTACGCTCGTCGCGAGTCGCACATGTCGCATTAATGTGTGCACATAGATTCTGCAGCTAGATTGGATGGCGACACCATAAACTAATGGACGTTTTGCCGAGAGGCATGAATGTTTAAAGCGCAAAGAGTGCGCGACGGGCCCCGCGAATGGGGCGATGATGCCCGAGAGGGCCAAGAAGGAGTCTCATGTCAGAGAACGAAGAGATCATGAACGAGACCGAGAACGAGACCATGGCTGCCGAGGTCGAGGCAGTCGAGACCGTGGAGACCGAAGCTGCCGAGGTTGAGGCTGCTGACGAGGTTTCCGCCGAGGAGGAGGCCGAGGTTGTCGAGGCCGCCGCTGATTACGATGACGAAGAGCTGATGGACAAGATGCAGAAGGCCGCCCGCCTGCTGCGTAGCCGTCGCTTTGCTATTTCCAAGGAGGAGGAGGCCAAGGCCGAGCGCATGGCGAACATCGAGCGCGCCATCAAGCTCCTTGACCTCAAGCCCAAGATGGAGCAGAAGGAAATGTCCGACCTGCTGGGCATGCGCCTTCGTGAGCTCGATGGTCTGATGGCCGAGGCCGAGGCTGCCGATCTGGTCGGCCGCATCGACGACGCCGAGGGCGATATGCGCAAGATCGTCGTCTTCGCTGCCGAGGATGCCGCTGAGGGTCTGGTCGAGCTTGCCAACAAGAAGGAGAAGCTCCTGCCCGAGCTTTCTTACGAGGAGGCCACCGAGCTGATGGCCGCTCTCGATAAGGTTATCGCTCCGCTCGTCGCCATGGGCCTGGACGAGGACCGCGGTCCTCGCGGCGGCCGTGACGATCGCGGTGGCCGTGGCGGCGACCGCGGCGGTCGCGGCGGCTTTGGTGATCGCGGTGGCCGTGGCGGCGACCGTGGCGGTCGCGGTGGCGATCGCGGCGGCCGCGGCGGCTTTGGTGACCGTGGCGGCGACCGCGGCGGTCGAGGCGGCTTTGGCGGCAACCGTGGTGGCTATGGCGACCGCGGCGGCAACCGTGGTGGCTTTAGCGGCAACCGTGGTAACGACCGCGGCGGTCGCGGTGGCGATCGTGGCGGCCGCAATGGCGGCGGCTTCCGCGGCAACCGTTTCTAATTAGTTACGCGATTTTACCAAACCGCGTAACTAGTTGACGCTGCGCGCCGCCCAGGGCGACAATTTGTCATTCAAAAGGCGAGGCATGACCAGAAGGTCTATGCCTCGCCTTTTTCATGCCAACTTGTTCGCCCTGGGCGGCGCTCGCTGTCGGTACAAAAACATCGGCGTTCCCATAGTCCAAACCTGCCAAAAAGGGACAGGTTTATTTTGGTCGGCTTTATCTGGGCAAATGTGGTCGTCTATCGCTATGCGTCCGAAAATCAACGCTCGTTTGTTTTCTGCCTACATTTGGAGGAAGAACTCGTGGAGGCGCGTGTCGTCGTCGAGCTCGGGGTGGAAGGTGACACCGAGCTGTTTGTCTTGACGGGCGGCGACGATACGGCCATCGACTTCGGCCAAGGCCTTGGCATTGCCGTGCACCTTGACGATGCGGGGTGCACGGATAAACGTTAACGGCACTTCACCTTCGATACCTCCTACCCACCCCTTGGTGCGAAAGCTGCCGAGCTGTCTGCCATAGGCATTACGCTCAACGAGCACATCCATGGTTGCCAGGCGCGGTGTTCCCTTGTCATCGTGGGCGGCAAGGTCGTGAGCCAGTAGAATCAGGCCGGCGCAGGTGCCCAGGACCGGCGTGCCTTCAGCGATACGGGCACGAAGCTCCTCGAGCATCCCCAGTTCGTCAAGCAGCTTGCCCTGAACGGTGGACTCGCCGCCAGGGAGGACCAGGCGATCAAAGTTCTGCCGCAAATCGGCCGCCTGCCTCAGCTCAATATAGTGTGCGCCCAGCTCGGATAGTCTTGCCTCGTGCTCGGCAAAAGCGCCTTGGACCGCCAGCACGGCGACCGTTTGGTCTGCATAATCGCTCATGTGCGATCCTTTCTGCTGGACTAGCGCCCGCGCTCCTCCATGATGATTTCAATCTCGTCGGCGTTGATGCCCACCATGGCCTCGCCCAGGTCCTCCGAAAGCTCGGCGATGAGCTTGGCATCGGTGAAGTTCGCCACGGCCTTGACGATGGCGGCGGCGCGCTTGGCAGGGTCGCCGCTCTTAAAGATGCCCGAGCCGACAAAGACGCCCTCGGCGCCCAGCTGCATCATCAGCGCGGCGTCGGCGGGGGTCGCTACGCCGCCGGCGGCAAAGTTCACCACGGGAAGCTTGCCCGTGGCATGAACCTCGCGTACCAGCTCGACCGGAACCTGCAGTTGCTTGGCTGCCTCAAAGAGCTCATCATTGCGCAGAGCGACAACGTCGCGGATCTGCTTTTGGATCTTGCGCATGTGACGCACAGCCTGAACGACGTCGCCCGTGCCCGGCTCGCCCTTGGTGCGAATCATCGTGGCGCCCTCGGCAACACGGCGTAGCGCCTCGCCCAGATTGCGGGCGCCGCAGACAAACGGCACGTCAAACTGGGTCTTGTCGATGTGATAGACGTCATCAGCAGGGGAGAGAACCTCGGACTCGTCGATGTAATCGATCTCGATGGCCTGAAGGACCTGCGCCTCGACAATGTGGCCGATGCGGCACTTGGCCATAACGGGGATGGAGACGGCCTCCTGGATGCCCTTGATCATCTTGGGGTCGCTCATGCGCGAGACGCCGCCTGCGGCACGGATGTCGGCCGGGATACGCTCGAGTGCCATGACGGCGCAGGCGCCTGCCTCCTCGGCGATGCGTGCCTGCTCGGGCGTGGTGACGTCCATGATGACGCCGCCCTTGAGCATCTGCGCGAGCTCTCGATTGAGTTTGACGCGATCGGCCTTGCTGGTCTGTTCTGCCATGGTTGCTCCCTTGGTTGGCATGTGCATTGCTTGACGGAACATCCTATCGGGGAGCTGGGTATGGCGAAATACTCAGTTTTCGAGATAATAACAAGGTCAGACTAATACCAGATTGAATGGCTTAATAAGGTCAGGTGATATGCTCATGCTTGACTACAATTTGGAAAAACGCGGCGAAGCATCGCTCTATGAATATGTTTACCAGCAAATTCGAGACGATATTGTTGCTGGGCGCATTGCGGCGGGGGAGCATCTTCCGTCTAAGCGCGCCTTTGCCAGCCATCTGGGAATCAGTGTCATTACCATCGAGAATGCATATAGCCAGCTACTTGCCGAGGGCTATATTTGCTCAATGCCGCGTCGTGGCTACTACGCTTGCGAGCTTCCGGATGCACCAGTTTTGCCTTTGGCTACGGGGAGTATCGACCGAGATGCCGTCTCTGTGGGCCCCAGCGCGCATGATGTCAACAGACAGGTCGAGCGATTCGACGCACTTTCTCCTTCCGCTTTGGAGGCGGCGCGACTTTGGCAAAGCGCGCTACGGGCGACGCTGGCATCCGAAGACGAACGCGAGATCTTTTCGCCCGCACCGGCACAGGGCACCGCTCGGCTACGACGCGCAATTGCTCACCATCTGCGCGGGACAAGGGGCATGAATATCGATCCTAATAACATTGTTATCGGCGCGGGCGCCCAGCTGCTCGATACCATGTTGGTTCAGTTGCTTGGCGCTGACAAGGTGTATGCCGTTGAGGACCCGGGCTATTTGCGTCTGACGCGCATCTACCAGGCTATGGGCTGCAAAGTTCGACATATCCCGTTGGATGATGAGGGCGTGGACTTGAACACTCTGCAGAAAAGCGGGACCGATGTCCTTCACCTGATGCCGTCCCATCAGTATCCGACCGGCCTTGTGACGAGCATTGCGCGCCGATATGCGCTGCTGAGCTGGGCCGCCGAGCGACCAGGTCGGTATCTCATTGAGGATGACTTTGATTGCGAGTTTCGTCTAGCCGGCAAGCCGATTCCCGCGCTCGCGTCGATCGATGCCGCTCAATCGGTCATCTACACCAACACGTTTTCGAAGAGCCTTTCATCGGCGTTGCGTCTAGCGTACATGGTGTTGCCTGATGAGCTAATTGAGCGGTTTAGGCGCAACCTTGGTTTTTACGCCTCGTCGGTGAGTTCTGTTGACCAGGTCGCTTTGGCTCGTTTGCTGGAATCGGGTGATTACGAGCGACATGCGAACCGCGTACGCGTTCGTGCTCGCGAGGCGCGTGATGGCCTGGCGTCGCTTGTGCGGAAAGCGTTTCCGGCAGGGGAGGTCTCGATTGAGCATGCAGACGCGGGTCTTTACTGCACTGTATTTGCGGAGCGCGGAACGGGCGGAAGCTCTTTTGCGCGGGCTCTCACGCGCTCGGGCATTCCGTTCATCGATATCAGTGACTGTTATTGGTGCGCCGATGGCGCATTTGTTCCTGAAAACTCAACTCAAATTCTTGTCCAGTATGACGACCTGAGTCCGAAAGTGCTTAATACCTTGGAATTGCAGCTAATGGGGGAGCTCTGCAATCTAAGTGAGTAGACTTTTGGTACTTTGGCGACCAGGCCGTTTTGCCACAAGCTATCTACCTGTGGTTTTGAGAAGCAGGATGACCGGTCTGATCGGGATGTTCCAAAAAGTCTACTCACTTGCCGTGCAAAGCTTCCGCATGAGAAAAAATGAGTTTTCAACAGGGCTTCGTCCAGCTCTTGGCAAGCTTTTGGCCAGTTGGGGAGGGCTGTTGAAAACTTAGCAGTCCGTTCGGTGCCATTTTTGTTGCGTTTGCGCCAATGGGAGACCGACTGGGTTGAAATCCGTGTTTTCCTGTGCCTATGAAGGATCTACTTTGTGACATATCGGCTTTTAGGTACTGGCGTTTGCCTCCTCAAGTCCGCGCTTTGTGCCCGCCGCTTCCACGACCGGAAGAAGACCGGCAGCGATATGATCTCGCCCGCAACCCGACAGCTGCGGTTGCGCTCGGTTTTCCGTTGTATACATTGGTTCGGACGAGAAACAAACGGACTTGCCCTGCCAGCATTAAGCAGCGGCTGTTTCTTGGTGAGCTCCCCAGGGAATCCGTGCTGGAAACGGAGCATGGATTTTTGGTTACGTCTCCTCTACTGACGGCATTTATCATGTCGCGGCATCTGACGGATCTCCAACTTCTTTTTGTATTGGCGGAGATGTGCGGCTTGTTTGCGGTGTGCGCCCTGCCGACGGCACTCGAGGCGGAGCTTTCGCGTGCAATTGATTCGGGTGCGATTTCGACAACGTTCGGTTGGGTGCGCTGCCCGTCCGAGAGCGGCGCCGCTTCAAATTTATGGCGTCGAGACGCTTTGGTTTTGGGCGGAGACCTTGACCGTTTTTGTTCAGATGTTTGCGGGATACGTTACGGCAATAGATTTAGGACGGTGTCGCAACTTGTTCCATTGGGTGCCGCGTCGCCTTTTGAGGTCGAGGCGTATTTGCTACTTGCACTGCCGCGATCCCTGGGAGGCGTAGGCTTTTGCGACATAGAGCTTAATGTTGAAGTGATGCTAAGCACAAGTGCTCGAGCGATTGTGGGAAAGTCCCGTGTATATATCGACATACTTCTGTCTTCGCCGGACGGCAGGCGACAGGTGGCCATTGAATGTCAGGGAAAGGCCTCGCACGGACGCGCAGGGGATGGCTTGCGTGACGCTGACCGCATGACGGCCCTTCAGGCCATGGGCTACGATGTGCTTCTCCTGACACACAGACAGATATCGGATGAGGATAGATTCCGCGCGATCGTTAAGGCCGTATGCAGGATGCTCGATGCTGAATATCGTGATAAAAGCTCAGATGAGCAAAGGGCTGAGACATTACTCAGGTCTGAACTATTCGTTGACTGGACAAAATTGGGAGTAATCGACGGAAAGATGCCCGTTAGACACAAAATGGCTCGATCGTGGACGGCTGCGAATCTAAGTGAGTAGACTTTTGGCACTTTGGCGACTAGGTCGTTTTGCAACAAGGCATTTACCTGCGGCTTTATAAAGTGATATGGATGGTCTGCTCGGCAAGTTCCAAAAAGTCTACTCACTTAGTTTTTGACGAGAAGCCGATGCCGAAGGCGGTCCTATTTCAGGTAGTTAACAAGTTTATGAGGCACGAAAAAGGCCCGAACCATGCGGTCCGGGCCTCATCGAGCTAGAGGTTATGTCTCAGGTTGCTGGCTTAGCCGAAGTAGCGCTTGAGCAGGCCGGCGAAAGCCTTGCCGTGGCGAGCCTCGTCGCGAGCCATCTCGTGCACGGTGTCGTGGATGGCATCGAGGCCAGCGGCCTTGGCGCGCTTAGCAAGATCGGTCTTGCCGGCGGTGGCGCCGTTCTCGGCCTCAACGCGCATCTCGAGGTTCTTCTTGGTGGAGTCGGTCACGACCTCGCCCAGGAGCTCGGCGAACTTGGCGGCATGCTCGGCCTCCTCGTGGGCAGCCTTCTCCCAGTACAGGCCGATCTCGGGATAACCCTCGCGATGAGCGACGCGAGCCATGGCCAGGTACATACCGACCTCGGAGCACTCGCCCTCAAAGTTGGCGCGCAGGTCGGCAACGATGTCCTCGGAGACGCCCTCCATCTTGGCGACGCCCACGACGTGCTCGGCAGCCCACTCGAGCTGACCCTCCTCCTGCTTCAGGAAACGAGAACCGGGAACGCCGCACTGGGGGCACTTAAAATCCTCGGGCAGCTGGTCGCCGTCGAACTCTTCCACATAACCGCAAACGGGGCAAACAAACTTCATGATTCGATCCTTTCGATCGATGGCGATTGTGCGCTCGTCCGGTCCCGTAAGGGCCCTCTCCGGACGTGCGTCTTGACGAGTTCTATTATCCATAAATGCAACCAAATGTGAAGCCTATTAGGAATGATTTTTAATAAAACAATTTTGAGATATGAAGATGTTGATTGATTAACGATTGGCAGGCCGTCTTTGACCGCCGCTGAGTACAATCGGGCGAGCAAATGTTGACCTATCAACAAATGAAGGAGTTTCCTTTATGCATCTAGCCCGTCGTGCCTGGTGCCGAACATATCAGACGGTTTTTCGCATTGCATTGCCGATCCTGCCCTATACCGAGCCGCGCATTTTAGAGCATGCCGAGGATGTGCCCGCGGTGCTTCAAAAGCGCTCGATCCAGAAGGTCCTTATCGTGACGGATCCCGGCATTGCCCGTCTGGGGCTCACGGCACCGCTCGAGACGGCGCTCGCATGCAGGGGGATTGGCGTTACGGTCTATGCCGAAACGCGTGCAAACCCCACGGTTTCAAACGTGGAAGAAGCGGCGTCCCTGTATCGAGAGAGCGCCTGCCAGGCCATTATCGGCTTTGGCGGTGGCTCGGCCATGGACTGTGCCAAGGGCGTGGGCGCACGCATTGCGCAGCCAAACAAGCCCATCAACAAGATGCGTGGCCTGCTGCGGATTCATCGTCGCCTGCCGCTGCTCATCGCCGTTCCCACTACCGCCGGTACGGGAAGCGAAGTCACGCTTGCGGCGGTAATTACCGATGACGGGACGCACTACAAATACCCCATTAACGACTTTGTGCTCATCCCGCGTTTTGCAGTCCACGACCCCGAGTTTACGTGCGGCTTGCCCGCTTCCATTACGGGGCAGACGGGCATGGACGCCCTGACGCATGCCGTTGAGGCCTTTATCGGGCGAAGCACCACGCCCTATACGCGCAAGATGGCGCGACAGGCGGTGCAGCTTATCCACGACAATTTGCTCGAGGCCTATGAACATGGTGACGACATGCGCGCTCGTCGCAATATGCTTTCGGCGGCGTATAAGGCGGGCGTTGCGTTTACCCGCTCCTATGTCGGATATGTGCATGCCATCGCGCACAGTCTGGGCGGCCGATACGGAATTCCGCACGGTTTGGCCAACGCGATCATCCTGCCGCACATGCTTCGCGCTTATGGTGACGCCGCCGCCCCCAAGCTTGCCGATCTTGCTCGCATGGCGGGCATTGCGCCGGCTACCGCGCAGGATAGTCTTGCGGCCGAGGCCTTTATCGATTGGGTCGACCGCATGAACGAGATCCTGGGAATCCCCAAATATGTCTCGGGCATTCGCCGCTCCGACATTCCCGAGATGGCGGCGCATGCCGATGCCGAGGCCAATCCGCTGTACCCCGTTCCGCTTTTGATGGACCGCTTGGAGCTCGAGCGTATGTACGAGGTCGTCGCGGGTGGTATGTTTGAGGACGAGAACTAGGAGGGTGCCATGAACACCGAGGAAATTGCGCGCATCGTCGGCGATCAGCGCACTTACTTTAAAACGCACGCTACGTTTGATGTTGATGCCCGACGTCGCGCGCTCGTGAGTTTACGCGATGCGGTACGGGCGCACGAGGCCGATATCGCCCATGCACTCAAGACCGATTTGGGAAAGTCGCATGACGAGGCATATATGTGCGAGATCGGCACGTCGCTTTCCGAGATTCGTCATCAGATCGCTCACGTGGCTCGATGGAGTCGTCCGCGCCTGCGTCCGTGTGACCTTGCCAACGCCGTGAGCGCGTGCAAAACGCAAGCCGTGCCCTATGGCGTCACGCTCATCATGGCTCCGTGGAACTACCCGTTTTTGCTAACACTCGAGCCGCTCGCCGGCGCCCTTGCCGCGGGCAATACCGTGGTCATCAAGCCGAGTGCCTATGCTCCGGCATCGAGCGCGGTGCTCAAGCAAATCTGTGAAGAGGCATTTGATCCGCGCCTGGTGACGGTTGTCGAGGGCGGGCGCGCCGAGAACGAAGCGTTGCTCGATGAGTGCTGGGACAAGATCTTCTTTACCGGTAGCGTTCCGGTCGGCAAGCTCGTCATGGAGCGCGCGAGTAAAAACCTCACGCCCGTGACGCTTGAGCTGGGCGGCAAGAGCCCCTGCATCGTGGATGCGACGGCAAACTTGAAGGTCGCGGCACGGCGTATCGCCTTTGGCAAATGGCTCAACGTAGGGCAGACCTGCGTGGCGCCCGACTACCTGCTGGTCGATACGCGCGTGCACGACGAGCTGCTGGGCCTCATCAAGGAAGAGGTCCGCCGTATGTTTGGCGAGCATCCGCTCGATAACGAGGATTACGGGCATATCGTCAATGCTAAGCATTTTGCGCGCGTGCGCGGGCTGATCGATCCCGATAAGGTCGTGCTGGGAGGCACGGCGCGCGAGTCGTCGCTCAAGATTGAGCCGACGATCCTAGACGGCGTGACCCCCGATGACGCCGTGATGCAGGAGGAGATCTTCGGTCCCATCTTGCCGGTGCTGACGTTTGAGAGCCTAGACGAGGCCGAAGCGTTTATTACGGATCGTCCGACGCCGCTGGCCCTGTATATCTTTAGTCAGGACCGCGCAGTTCAGCAGCGCTTCGTGCGTTACGTGCCCTTTGGCGGTGGCTGTGTCAACGACACGATCATGCACTTGGCTACGAGCCATATGGGCTTTGGCGGCATGGGCGCGAGCGGTATGGGGCAGTACCATGGACGCGAGAGCTTCGATACGTTTAGCCACAAGAAGAGTATCGTGAACAAGGCAACTTGGCTGGACGTGCCGTTTCGGTATGCGCCCTACGCAAGCTGGAAGCACAAGTTCGTGCGCATGTTTGTGCATTAGAAAAGGGCGCAGGTAATACGAACAAGTGTTCCTATTACCTGCATTTTGCGTTAGACTACTGTTATGGAGCACGGATGGGCCAACTCCCTTTAGAAGGGATTTGGTATGAACGTAAGCGATGTTATTTCGTTATTGGCGTTGTTGATTGCGGCTATCGAACTCGGTCTGTTTATCGGCCGAATGAAATAGCCGCCCCCGCGTAAGCGAAGACGGCCACTTCTCACGATGAAAACGTGTATCGGAGTTGGCAAGACCCGCGGCAACGGGTGCCATCCGTGTTCCTATCTTATCTGCAAGCGTTCTGTCGCGCAAGCGTTGAGGCAAACGATTGAAGGACGCAGACAGGATGTATTTGTGTCCGCACGGGACCGTAGACTTCTCAATAAGGTTACACACCGGTTTATCCGGCCGTTAGAGGAGCTGCTATGTACGAGCCTTCGCGTGTTCTTCTGTCGTTTCATATCGCAGGATTTCAATATGCCGACGGCGCTTTGGTCCTAGGCGATCTTAAAGCGGGCGATAAACTGACACTGTGTGCCGAGCGCGATAATCCCCATGATCCCGAGGCAGTTGCGATCTACTATGGCAAGACCAAACTTGGCTGCGTTCCGGGAAACGAGGTCGGTCCACTGTCCTTGATGATGTATTACGGCCACGAGGACGTGTTTGAGGCCCGCGTGCAACAGGTTGCCCCCGAGCGCAGCCCGTGGCACCAGGTGCGCGTTGGCCTCTATGTGGTGGATGCCCGCTAATCGGTAAGGGAGGCTGCCATGCTTGACGACGATGACCTGTTCGATTTGACGGATGATCCGTTTGAGTGGGATATGCTACTCGATGACGATGAGCTGGAGCAGGATCGCAAAAAGCAAAAGGATAAGAACGCCCAGGGCAAAGGTTCGAATAAAAAGGACGAGTGCCGCCGCGGACTGTTCGGCGGGCTCTTTGGCTAACCGCCGCATCGCTGTGTCTGTATACTTAGCACGAGTTGGATGCATTGCGAAATGAGGGCATAGACGATGATGTGGTTTACCGCCGACCTGCACCTGGGCGATACGAATATCTTGCACGACATGGATCGACCGTTTGATTCGGTCGAGGAGATGAACCGCAAGGTCATCGATGCCATCAATGAGTGCGTGGCTGCGGACGACCGCCTCTATATCCTGGGAGACTTTACGTATCGCTTGCCCATGGCGGAGGCGGTGCGCCTGCGCGAGCGTATCGAATGCAAGAATGCGACGCTCATCCGCGGTAACCATGACGGCGACTGGGAAGATCCCGACGCCCCGCAAATTTGGGAAGACGTGCGCGATTACCTGGAGATTGCTCCCGGCTATGCCAAGGGTCATCGTCTGGTGATGAGCCACTACCCCATGCTCAGCTGGAACGGCAAGGCACGTGGCGCCATTATGCTGCATGGGCATATCCACAGCAGGGGTGACCGCACCAACGCACGCAACCGCGATCGCGAGCGCCCCATTTACCGCTACGATGTGGGCCTCGACGCCAATGACTACAAGCCCGTAAGTCGTGATCAAATCCTCGGCTATTTTGGACTGTAATTTTCAAACTGTCACTCAAACCACCACAAAGGGGACAGGCACCTTTGTGGTGGTTCTGGCGCCGTTGCCATTATGGCGGCGGCGCCTTTTTTGTCCGTGCGGCGCGGTAGAGTGTAGGCGGTCGAAATTTGCGTCCATCGAGGAGCTGCTATGAACGAGATTAAGTGCCCGCATTGCGGCGAAGTTTTTAAGGTCGATGCGTCCGGCTATGCGGATATCGTCAAGCAAGTACGCGATGCCGAGTTTTCGCGCGACCTGGACGAGCGTGTGAAGGCAGTCCAGCGCGAGGGCGAGCAAGCGCTGGAGCTTGAGCGCTCGCGTTCGACGGCTGCCTTGCAAAAGGCAGAGTCTCAGCGCAACGCTCAGCTTGTCGAGCAGAAGAACACTGCGGATCAGAAACTGGCGCAAGAGGTTGCCAAGCGCGATGCTGAGCTTGCCGAGCTGCGCGCTAAGCTCGAGGGCGCTGCCGCAGAGCGCGAGAGTGCAAGCCAGCGCGCGGCGGTAGAGGCACGAGCCAATGCTCAAAAGGAAAATGCCGAACTCCAGCGTGAGATTGATAGCCTGCGTGCGCAGCTTGGGCGCAAAGATGACGAAGCAAAGCTTGCCGAGTCGGCGGCGCGCAACGCTGCTCAAAACGATTTAGCTGCGCGCGACGCTCAGATTGCCGAGCTGCAGGCCAGGCTCGCCGCGGCGGACAAAGCCCAGGAGATGGCGCTTGCCGCTGCCGCGGCAGAGTCGCAGCGTGAGCTCGATGCCGCTCGCAGCGAGGCCGAGCGCGCGCTTACTGACTATCGCGCGAAGGTGCAAGAGAAGTTCTCCGCCGCAAAGGCTCAGTCCGAGCAAGAGGCCGAGGGCCTGCGTGCCCAGCTGCGCGAGCAGGAACTGATGGCAAAAATGAACCTGTCAGAGGCGGTCGCCGCGGCGGAGCGTGAGCGCGATGAGGCACGTGCCAAACTGACGAGCGAGCTGGCAGTGCGCGATTCTCGCGAGGAGCAGGCCAAGGCGGCACACGAGCTCGAGCTTGCGCAGGCCAAGCGTGCGAGCGATGACCTGATTCGCTACAAGGATGAAGAGATCGAGCGCCTTAAGGACATGAAGGTCCGCCTGTCCACCAAGATGGTGGGCGAGTCGCTCGAGCAGCACTGTGAGACCGAGTTTAACCGTCTGCGCATGACGGCGTTTCCTAACGCGTACTTCGAGAAGGATAACGATGCGTCCGAGGGTACCAAGGGCGACTTTATCTTCCGCGAGTGCGACGCGAGCGGCAACGAGGTCATTTCGATTATGTTCGAGATGAAAAACGAGAACGACGAGACTGCGACCAAGCACAAAAACGAGGACTTCTTTAAGAAGCTCGATCACGATCGCCGCCAAAAAGGCTGCGAGTACGCGGTGCTCTGCACGTTGCTCGAACCCGAGAGCGAGCTTTACAACGCCGGCATCGTGGACGTGAGCTATCGCTACGAGAAGATGTACGTGATTCGCCCACAGTTCTTTATTCCCATGATCACGCTTCTTCGCAACGCCGCCATGGGTTCGCTGCGCTATAAGCAGGAACTGGCGGAGTACAAACAGCAGAATATCGACGTCACGAACTTCGAAGCCAAGATGGAAAAGTTCAAGAATGATTTCGGTCGCAACTACGAGATCGCGAGCCGCAAGTTCCAAACGGCGATTGATGAGATCGACAAGACGATTAGCCATCTGCAGAAAACCAAGGAGGCGTTGCTGTCCTCCGAGAACAATCTGCGCCTAGCCAACAAGAAGGCCGACGATCTTACCATTCGCAAGCTCACGTGGGGCAACAAGACCATGAAGGCCGCGTTTGACGAGGCGCGCGGGGCTGCGACAGAGACAAACGATGAGCCAGCCGAGGCGGATTCGTATGAGGTCGAGGATACCGAGTAGGGGATAGCGTATCGCGCAAAAAACGGGGCCGCTGGCGATATTGCCAACGGCCCCGCTTGTTTCGTTCCAGCATGTTCGGCTAGTCCTCGAGCAGGTCCTCGATAAAGCCGACGCGGTAGTTTTTGAAGATGACCTCGCCGCCGTCTTGCGTGGCGTCCAGATCGACATCGCCCATGATGCCAAAATCGTGGTCGCCATCCTCGTCGGCAAAGATCTGGTGCACGTGCCATATGTGCGCGGTCTTCTCGTCGGACTCGTCAATGGAAAACATCGCGGCGCTGCGGGCATCTCCGTCGGTGAGGATTTCCTCGTGCTGCTCGTGGTAAGCGTCGAGTGCTTTTTGCCAGCGGATCTCGCTCATGCCCCAGTCGTCGTCGAGCTCGCCCAGGTCGCGAACGTGCTCGCGGGCGGCAAGGGTCACGCGGCGGAAGAGCGCGTTGCGCACCAATAGCGTGCAGCCGCGACGGTCCGCCACGACCTCGTCGATGCCCTGCGGCGGCGCAGCATCGAGGGCTGTCGGGTTGCCGGCGTTCTCCCACTCATCCACCAGGCTCGAGTCCACCGAGCGCACCACAAAGCCCAGCCACGAGATAATGTCGCGCAGGCGCTCGTCGCGCTTCTCGATGGGCACGGTGCGGTCGAGTGAACGGTAGGCCTCTGCCAGGTAACGCAGCAAAATGCCCTCGGAGCGGGCGATGCCGAGCTTTTGGATATAGCCCTTAAAATCGCTCGCGCTTTCCAGCATATCGCGCAGGACGCTCTTGGGAGAGAGCTGGTAGTCGTTGGCCCAGGGTACTTCCTGGCAGTACTTGTCGAAGGCGGCATCGAGCAAGTCCTCGAGCGGCTTTTCGTAGGTGACATCCTGGATGCGCTCCAGGCGTTCCTCATAATCGACGCCGTCAGCCTTCATTTCGGCCATCGCGCGGTCGCGCGCGGCGCGCTCCTGTGCGCGCAATACCTGCTTGGGATCCTCGAGCGTTGCCTCGACCATTGAGATCAGATCCATGGTATAGGTCTCGCTCTCGGGGTCGAGCAGCTCCAACGCGGCAAGCAAGAACGGCGAGAGCGGCTGATCGAGTGCGAAGTCCTCGGGCAGATCGACCGTCAGCGCGTAGTCGATGTCCGGCGCGGCGTCAGCCGGAGCGTCGGGCGCGGGCGGCACCTCGGTGCGAACGACGACGCCGGAATCGATGAGTGTGGCGAAGATTTCGTCGGCGCGAACCTCGAGCTTGGCCTTTTCCTCGGGAGTCTGCAGGCTCGTTTCGATGAGGTCGTGTACGCGGGCTCGGGCATCGCCGCCCTGCTCGACCACGCTAATCACCATGGAGTGTGTGATGCGAAGGCGCGGCTTGAGCGTCTCGGGCTGCGTCTCGATCAGGCGCTCAAAGGTCTGCTTGTTCCAGGTGACAAAGCCCTCGGGGGCCTTTTTCTTTTTAATCTTGCGGAGCTTCTTGGGGTCGTCGCCCGCCTTGGCCATGAGCTTAGCGTTCTCGATCTCGTGCTCCGGGGCCTCGGCGATGACCATGCCCTCGGTATCGAAGCCCGAACGGCCGGCGCGACCAGCGATCTGATGGAACTCACGGGCGCGCAGGCGACGCATCTTGTAGCCGTCGAACTTGGTGAGCGCGGTGAGCACCACGGTGTGGATGGGCACGTTGATGCCGACGCCGAGCGTATCGGTACCGCAGATGACGGGCAGCAGGCCCTGCTGCGCCAAGCGCTCGACCAGCAGGCGATAGCGCGGCAACATGCCAGCATGGTGCACGCCGACGCCGCATCCAAGCAGGCGTTTGAGAATCTTACCAAAGGCCGTCGAGAAGCTCGTGCCCTTGGCCGCCTCTTTGATGGCCTCGCGCTGCTCCTTGCTGGCGATGCCAAAATTGGCGAGCGACTGTGCCGTCGCAAGGGCGGCATCCTGGCTAAAGTGCACGATATAGAGCGGGGCCTCGCCGCGGCGCATAGCGAGCTCGACGGTGCCCTCGAGGGAGGTCGTCACATAGTCGTAGTTCAGCGGAACAGGACGCGGGGCGTCGACAACCAAGTCGCAAGCAGCGCCGGTGTGTTCCTCGAGCGAGGCGGCGATCGCGGTGACATCGCCGAGCGTGGCGCTCATGAGCATAAACTGCGTGTGGGGCAGGGTGAGCAGCGGCACCTGCCATGCCCAGCCGCGGTCGGGGTCGGCAAAGTAGTGGAACTCGTCCATGGCCACGCAGCCCACGTCGGCGCCCTCGCCCTCGCGCAGTGCATCGTTGGCAAGGATTTCGGCCGTGCAGCAGATGACGGGCGCCTTAGTGTTGATGTGCGTATCGCCGGTGATCATGCCAACGTTATCGCGGCCGAGTACCTGTACCAGATCGAAGAACTTTTCGCTGACCAGGGCCTTGATGGGGGCCGTGTAATAGCAGCGCTTGCCCTGCGCCATGCCCATAAAGAGCATGCCCAGCGCGACGAGCGATTTACCCGATCCGGTCGGTGTGCCCAAAATGACGTGATCGCCGGCGGCCAGGTCCATGAGGGCCTCTTCTTGGTGACCCCACAGCTCGATGCCGCGGCTGCTCGTCCATTCAAAGAAGCGTTCGAAGGCCTGATCGGGCGTGAGCCACGGTTCGGGCTCACTGCCGTCCTCGGGCTCCCACCAGGTGGGGGAGAGCGCGCCGAGCGAGCCGAACTCGGCTTCGGTTCCCGTGCCGCCCGAGAATGAGCTGGCGGCCCCGGCGCCGGAGACGGTACTGGCGGCGGTATCTGTCGTGGTCTGTGTCATGTGTTTGCTTTCTCTCGCGATTGTCCGCCAACTATTATGGCGTAGCAGCGGCGTGGGGTGCCAGCGCGCGAGAAAATGCAGGAAATGGGCGTTCTGCCCAGCCGTTTGGTGCAGTCGCCAGCTAAGTGAGTAGACTTTTTTCAATGTCGCGAGCACATGGCTTTTGCGCAAGGGTTCTACCTGCGGTTTTAGTTTTCGTTATGCGGGTTGTGCTTGGCTATTGCAAAAAAGTCTACTCACTTAGGTTTGAGGGTCGTTCGCTGGCGCCTATTTTCACTTGTTTGCCGACGCCGCGACCATCAGAAGCCCCTAGGACCCCTGCGGCAGGCGTTTTTTGCCTTTGCGAGCACGGTTTCTAAAGTTCTCGACGGCTTCTTCCATGCCCAGGGGTACATAGGTGAGCTCATCGAGGTTTTCGGGCAGGTAGCAGGTAAGGCTTTGCTCCTGCGCGCGGCCCGCCGCGAGCTGCTCTTCGATGGGTTCCGCGCCGGGCGTAGCGCAAATGCCATAGACGGCGGCACCCATCTCGCGCGTGCGGCGCTCGTACTCGGTCTCGGGATGCTCGGGATGGTCGCGGCGGACGTCGTCGCTTACCCAAAGCGTATCGTAGCCGGCCGCGGCAAACTGTCCCAGGGCGTAATCGCGCAACGGCTTGCTATCGGTGCGCAGTGTGACGGTAGCGCCGGCTGCAAAGAGCGGGCGGTAGAGCATCAGATGGTCGACATGGACGAGTCGTTTTTTAGCGTACTTGGCCTTGGGCTGCGGCGTGGGAAAGTTAATGGTGATGGCATCGAGCTCGCCTGCGGCAAACAGCCGTGGCAGCGATGCGGTGCCTCGGGGCAGGACGAGTGCGTTGGATAGCCCCTGTTCGCAGATTTTCTGCGCGGCATAGGCGATGCAGATGGGCTCCTGGTCCATGCCGATAAAGAGGGCATCGGGCTCGCGGTGGGCGCGCTCTACAAGGTACGTTCCCTTGCCACAGCCAAGATCCAGGTGAAGGTGCTCGAAGGGCTTGCTGCCTGCGGGCGCACAGGCCTTGCGCCAATCTCCGGCATAAGCCTCGGGGTTTGTCTCAATCGCATCGGCGTAGCGTTCCAGGCGCTCCTCGAGCACAAAGTTCTTAGGCGTGCGAACGTGGACGGCTCCCATGAGGCTCCTTGGTCATAAGTATGGAACGCATAGCTGCACGTTCCGTCAATGGATTGAAAAAGGGCGGGCATAGTTTGCCCGGAAGATGCGGTGCGGCTCGGCGGCGAGTCGTCGATGCCTACAGGCGCTTGAGAATCACATAGCGGTTGAGCTCGCCGCTACGACCGTCGGCATGGAAGCGCTCAAGCTCACGCACGGGGACCTCGCCGCTCTTGTAGAACGTACGGACGCCGCGCACCAGGTCGGTGATCTGCTGATCGTCAAAGTGATGGCAATAGCGGTAGGCGTGGCGGTCGTTTTGCCAGCCAATGAGGTGGTCGCCGGCTTCAAACTGCGCGGAATCGTAACCCTCAAACGGCGGGGTGAGCTCGGCACGGGCTTCGGCTCGAACGGCCTTGCGCGCCATGCGCTCATCGTTCATAAACTCCCAAAAGCTGATGGCGATGATGCCGCCCGGGCGCGTCTGCCGCACCAGGGCGTCGAGCACGCGTACGCGGTACTCGCACGACGGCACGTGGTGCATAAAGCCAAAGCAGACCGAGATGTCGGCGAGCGGGGCGTCGAAAAGCACGTCGGGTGTTTCGGCGGGGTTGAGCTTCATGAGGGCGTCGAGCACGTCGAGTTCCTGGAAGTGCAGGTTGGGAATGCGAAGCGCGTGGCCATGTGCATCGATGGCCAGGTCTTGGCACGAGTCGACGCCATAGAACTCAAACGGGCAGCTGGCATCTGCCGAGGGGTTTGCGCCGTCGACACCCTTGGCGGCAAGTGCGCCGCCGGCTGCAAAGTTCTCGAATCGCATATTGCCGCAGGCGAGATCGAAGACGCGGACGGGATGCTCGATCGTGGCGACGTCGAGCTGCCCGAGCGCGATGTCCATGGTGCGTACCCAGCCGGGCCACGGGGCCTGGCGCGTATCGGAGAAGGAGGCGGAGTGCTCGCGATAGAACGTGTTGTTGAGCTGGATGAGCGATGAGGCGAAATCGCGGTTCACGGCGCGGGACTCCCTCCGTTGGCGGTGCGGAATAAACAGTACGACCATACTACCGTTAACGCCGCAACGGGGACAACCAAGCTGTGGGTCATTGCTTTGTTTGGACACATTTCCGCAGCTCATATGTGCCCGCAACCGCCGGTTGTCAAAAATCTCACTAGAATAGGTGGCATGCTCTTGGCGGTGGCGGATAGATTTTTAACTGTGCAAGGCGCCTTAAGAACAAAAACGGTCCGGCGGCACGGCTGGCATCACATAGGAGGAACCATGAATGTAGAAACTGCGCAGCGGCTCGCCGACCTTCGTCGCAGCAAGGGTTTTAGCCAAGAAGGGCTGGCGCGAAAGCTGGGGCTGTCGCGCCAGGCAGTCAGTAAATGGGAGCGCGCGGAGAGCTCGCCCGATACCGAGAACCTGATCTCGCTCGCCAAACTCTATGGCGTGAGCCTGGACGAGCTGCTCAATCCGAGCGACGAGATCGAGGACGATATCGAGTTTGAGAACGAGGACCGCGCCCGTCAGCGCGAGGCCGAGGCGGCAGAGCGTGCTCGCACCCATGAGGCGGCGGCACGCGCCACGGAGGCAGCTACGCAGGCAAGTGATGCCGCAGCCAAGGCGGCGCAGGCGGCAAGCTGGAGTGCGCAGGCCGCCAATGCCGCTACGGCGCAGGCGACGAGTGGCACCGCGGTTGGCTCGACTCCGGTGAAGGGCCCGTTCCAGTCGTTCCCGTATTGGGCCGTGTGCTGGCTGCTGTTCTTTTTGCTGATGTTCCTGTTTGGTGCCGGCCCCTTTGCCGCGCTGATCTTCTTTACGATTCCCATCTATCACTGGGTGGCGCGTGCGCTCGATGGTGATTGGGCGCGCGGGGATATTCAGGTTGGTCCGGCGTCGGTGGCGATCAAGGCCCAGGGGAAGGATGCTTCTGCGGAACCCGATGCTGACGTGGCTACCACGACCACCGCTGAGCCATGTGCCAAAGAGGGTGACGAATGATGAAGCTTTCGCATGAATCCAAGGTACGCCTGGGTGTTGGCATCGGAGCGTTTGTGCTCATTGTTGGGCTTGTCTTTGGCGTTTCGCGGACATTGATTCATTTTGATGGCCCGTGGGATCTCGACGATGTTGTATCCGGCTTGTCTGGTATGGACGATGCGCTTGACGAGGACGATCTTTTGGATAGCGGTAACTATTCCGCTCGGCCTCAACAGCTTTCGAGCGAAACGTTTGATGCCGACGCGTTCACATCGCTTGATTTGGACGTGACGTCGGGCACGGTCGAGGTCAAACACGTCTCCGGCGGGCCAGTGCGCGTAATTGAAAGCGGTCGCGTGGCAACGGGGACCGTTGCCTTCGATGCGGCAACCCAGAACCTGGCCGAAATCAAGGGTTCTACGCTCAAGATTCGCCAGTTCGATTGCGATGACGAGCGCGCCATTGACCGCACGGTTACCGTCGAACTGCCGCGCGATGTTGCCGATAACATGGTGGGCATCACAGCGAATGTGGGATCGGGTGATCTGACGGTCGCGGGCATTGCGTGTCATGACCTCAACCTGACTTTGGACTCGGGAGACGTCGAGTTTACGGGTACCGTGACCGATACCCTGAATGCCGAGGTCGGTTCGGGCGATGTGACGTTCGAGCTCTACCAGGCCCCCGCGAAGTCGATGGACGTGAGCGTGGGCTCGGGCGATGTGGAGATGACGGTTCCGAACTCGACGGGCTTTAAGGCGAGCCTCACCTTGGGCAGCGGCGACTTCGAGAGCGATTTCCTTCCGCTTGGCTACGACGGCGAGACCGTTTTGAATCTTGAATTCGATAACGGCGATAAGTCTGCCACGTATCGTTTTGAGGTCGGTTCGGGCGACATGTCGTTTGATTCGGAGTAGTGAGGCAGACGAAAGCCTAGGCGAAGATATAGACGCGCTGTTTGGTGAAGGCGTCGAAGCCGAGATTGGCTTCGGCGCCTTTGCCTTTACAATGGGGGCATGGAACAGATTATCTTGAACATACTCGAGGCTCTGCGTCGCGGCGAGACCGTGGACGACAAAGCGCTCGTCAAACTGATACATGCCGAGGCACGCCGTGAGGGTGCCGACAAGCGCGATCTGGCCAAGCGTCGCCTGCTGCCGTTTTACCAGCGGGTGAAGCGCGAGGAGCCGGCTCGTTGGACGGTATGGAATGTCGACGCCGAGCTAGAGCGTCAACTGCTGCAGGTGCTACGCATGAAGCCTCGTCGCACGGCTTCGGGCGTAGCGACCATTACCGTCATCACCAAGCCGTGGCCGTGCTCGGGCGATTGCCTGTTTTGCCCCAACGACCTGCGCATGCCCAAAAGCTATCTGCACGCCGAGCCGGCGTGCGCCCGTGCAGAGCAAAACTGCTTCGATCCATATCTGCAGGTGAGCGCCCGTTTGACGGCGCTTTCGCAGATGGGGCATGCGACCGATAAGATAGAGCTCATCGTGCTCGGTGGCACCTGGAGCGACTATCCGGAAGGGTATCAGACGTGGTTTATGTCGGAGCTTTTCCGTGCGCTCAATGACGATGCCGTCGCCGGCGTGGCGGCAAACCCCATGTTGGCGCGTCCGGGCATCAGTCGTGCCGAGGCGGGGCGCCTGCTCGATGACGCTCCCGCCGATGCCCTGCCGCCGGTGGTAGCGGAGCGTCGCGAGCGCTATCGGGCAGCCGGCATTGCGACAGACGAGGTCGAGCTTGCTGCCGGCGTTGCCGACGACCAGGGGCGTGTGGATGCTGCCGTGGGCGGCTACAACCGTGCGGTGCGTCGTCTGTACGGCCCCGGTACGCCGTGGGGCGAAGTCGCCGAGTGGCAGACGGCAACGATGGAGGAGCTTGAACGTCAACAGCGCATCAACGAGACGGCGAAGCATCGCGTGGTGGGACTCGTTATCGAGACGCGCCCCGATGCCGTAACGCCGAAGGCCCTCACGCTTATCCGCCGCCTGGGCTGCACCAAGATCCAGATGGGCATCCAGAGCCTCGACCAGCACCTGCTCGATATCAACGAGCGGCGCATTTCGGTGGCGCAGATCGAGCGGGCGTTTTCGCTTGCGCGCCTGTTTGGCTTTAAGATTCACGCGCATTTTATGCTCAACTTGCTGGGCGCCACGCCCGAAGGGGACAAGCGCGACTACGAGCGCTTTGTGACCGAGGGGGCCTTTATGCCCGACGAGGTCAAAGTCTATCCGTGTGCACTCATCGAGGGCTCGCGTCTGGTGGGCTGCTATGAGCGTGGCAAGTGGCGTCCCTATACCGAGGAGGAGCTGCTCGATGTACTGGCCGATGACATCGTGGTGACGCCGGCGTTCTGCCGCATCAGTCGCATGATCCGCGACTTTAGCTCCGATGACATCATGGTGGGCAACAAGAAGCCCAACCTGCGTCAGCTCGTCGAGAATCGCTTGGCGGCTCGTGGAGAAGGCACAGTGGTGCGCGAGATTCGCTATCGCGAGATCAGTACCGCGGGTGCCGACTTGGATGAGCTTTCTCTTGATGAGGAAGTGGCGTACGAGACGCCGGTGACTCACGAGCGCTTTTTGCAGTGGGTGACGCCGCGGGGCAAGATCGCGGGCTTTTTGCGGTTGTCGCTGCCCGACCATTCGTTTGTTGCCGCACATGCGGACGAGTTGCCGACGACGCCGGACGAGGCGATGATTCGCGAGGTGCACGTGTATGGCATGGCGGCGCGCGTGGGCGATCAGGGCCAGGCGGCGCAACATCACGGGTTGGGGCGTTTGCTCGTAGAGCGTGCGTGCGAGATTGCCCGGGATGCGGGTTATGCGCGTATCAACGTGATTAGCGCGATTGGCACGCGCGAGTACTATCGCCATCTTGGATTTTATGACCATGGCCTTTATCTGCAAAAGGAGCTCTAGATGAACAAGCCGAGTGTTTCTGCCGGCGTCGTTGCCGGCGTTGCTCTGGGAGCCGCGGCGCTTGGTGCGGCCGCCGTCGCTGTTCGTGCTGCCTGTCTGCAGGTTGCGCGAACCCGCAATGGCTTGGCGCGTGTGAAACGCGTGCACGACGAGGGCGGCGACGAAGTCCGCGTATTGGTGCAAGGCGGCGTCTACCAAAGCGCGAGTTACGTTGGTGAGCGCTGGGCGGAGCCCGTCTTTGCGTACTATCGCGCGTTTAACGACGTGTTTGAGGCCGAGGATGCGATGCGCGACGCTTATGGTCACGGTATCGACCGCATTCTTATGCTGGGCGGCGGCGGGTTTGCCTATCCTAAATTCGCCCTGATGTCGCACGAGGGCTTGCGCATGGACGTCATCGAGTATGACGGAGAGATTACGCGCCTGGCGCGCCGCTGGTTCTACCTAGACGAGCTGGAGCGCGCGGCGGGCGATCGCCTGCGGGTGATAACCGCTGAGGCTCGCTCGTATCTGGGTGTGACGAGCGTGGGCCATCGTCGCTATGACGCGGTCGTGAGCGATTGCTTTGGCGGTGCCGAGCCCGTACGCGAGTTGGCGACGGTTGAGGCGTTGCGTTTAGTGCGGGGCAGCCTAAATGTTGGTGGCGTCTACGTCGCCAATATCGTGAGCGCAAACGAGGGGAGCGACGTGACGTTCCTGCGCGACTGCGCTGCCACGGCACTCGAGGTATTCGCCCATGCCTGGGTGGTCCCATGTGGCGATGCGAAGTTCGGCGGCGAGGAAAACTACCTGCTCATCGCCAGCGACGGCGACTATGTCTTTGCCGAAGCTGTGCCCTTCGACACCGACTTCCTCGGCACTGCTCTCCACGACTAGCACGTCTCCCTGCGACCAGTCTGTTTGTGGTGGGGCTCTTTTAGCTACTTCTTGGTCATGCCCAAAGTAGCTCAACAAGCCCCGTCCCAAAAAAGACTGGTCTTAGGCGTGGTCGCGCCAGCCGAGAACGCGCTGCTTCATGTCTTCGATGTCGAGCACGCCTTCGGCAAAGCCCTTGCGCACGAGCTCTTCGGGAACGAACTCATCGTAACGATCAAAGTAAGGCACCTCGCCGGGATAGACGAGCTCGATGGGGTCGAAGTCCTTTTCGGCCTCGGCTGCGAGCACCTCAAAGAACGTCTCCTCGTCGGCCTTCATCTTAAACTGCATAAAGTATGGACGCGACGGATCGAGCCCGCGAAGGCCCAGCTCCGCGGCACACTTAATCTTGAGCATACGTTCGAGCGCCAGAAAGGCGTAGCTGCCCAACCAGGGGAAGAGCACCCAGGTGTCGCCACCCAGGTTGATGAGCGGTTTGGTCCCCGCACCCGAAATCTCGGCGGTATGACGAGCCTGTGCAAGGCGTGCCCGTGCGTTGCCCATGAGGTACGGATATGCCGCGTGCTCGTTGAGCGCCTTGCGCATGCGCTCGAGTACATGCGTGTTAATGTCGCCGGGGCAGTCGCCAAAGTATGCCGGCACACGACCTTTGACTTGCGTGGCAAAGACGGTGTGTCGCTTCCAGTCCACTTCCTCGACTATCCAGCAGTGCCCGGCTATGGCGATGCGCTCACCGGGCGGTGGCGGATTGACGATCGTGCCCAACTCGGCCGACTCGCTGCGAACGGTGAACTCCTCGTTTTCCTGGAACACAGCGTAGAACTTAAAGTTGTTAATGATGCGCTCGCCCGCGAGACCCACGATGAGCTCACCGCCCTCGGTGACCTGGATGTGGTCGATCTTGATGAGGTGGCGCAGCAGTACGCGATAGTCATCGGCCGAGACGCGGTGGAAATAGCTGAGCGTGAGCACGCGCTGAGCAAGCTCGGCCGGCGTGAGCTCGCCGGTGCTGGCGAGCGTCGACATGGTCTGGTGGTAGAGCAGGCTGTAGGGGAGTCGATCGAGCTCGGGCGGCTCGACCCACTTTTCCTCGCGATAGAGTTGTACGAGTGCGATGCCCTGCAGGAGCTTCCAGGGTATCGTTTCGGGCATCATCGTGCGCGGCTCGGGTTCTTCCTCGCGCATGACAAACCACATCTCGGGCGGAAGGTCGCGACGGCCTGTGCGCCCCATGCGCTGCAAAAAGGAGCTGACGGTAAACGGCGCGTCAATCTGGAACGCGCGCTCCAGGCGACCGATATCAATGCCGAGCTCCAGCGTGGAGGTGGTGACGGTCGTCTGCGCCTGCTCTTCGTCGCGCATGAGCTCCTCGGCCGTCTCGCGCAGCGATGCCGAAAGGTTGCCGTGATGGATTAGAAAGCGGTCTGGCTCGTGCCGGCTCTCGCAGTAGCTGCGCAACATGGAGCACACGGCCTCTGCCTCCTCGCGCGAGTTGGCAAAGACCAGGCACTTGCGGCCGCGGGTATGCTCAAAGATGTAGCCCATGCCGGGGTCGGCGTTGTCGGGTGCGGTGTCGGTGGGGTTGAGCAGTGCCTGTTCGGTTGCCTGCGGGATGTCGACTTCGCCCTCGGGGGCTGAGGAAGTGCGACGGTCCTTGGGGGCAGCCTTGCCCCGTGCCCGCTCACGACGTTGACGGCGCTCCTCTTGTGTGAGCTGCCCGCTGTGACGCATGTCTTGGGCGCCGGCGGGCAGTGCCGTGGGCGCCACCGCCTCGATGCGCTCGCATGCGAGCACTTCGGCTTCCTGCGGACCTGTACTCGCGAATCCTCGCTGCTGCGCCTGGGGACCCGAGTTGTAGAAGTGCTCCATGGAGATGCGCCACACGCGGCGCGGCTCCTCAAAACGTGGGATGACGCAGTTGCGTCCCGTCCCCTGCGACAGGAAGGCGCCCGTGCGCTCGGGGTCGCCGATGGTTGCCGACAGACCGATGCGGCGGGGCTGCACGCCTGCCATGCGCGAGAGCCGCTCGATAAGGCAGAGCGTCTGCCCGCCGCGGTCGCCGCGCATGAGCGAATGGACTTCGTCGATAACCACATAGCGCAGGTCGCAGAACATACGAGGGATCGCCATGTGCTTATGGATCAGGAGCGCCTCGAGTGACTCGGGCGTAATCTGCAAGATGCCGCTCGGTTTTTTGATGAGCTTAGCCTTGTGCGACTGCGAGACATCGCCATGCCAGTGCCAGACAGGGATATCGGCTTCTTCGCACAGATCGTTGAGGCGGACGAATTGGTCATTGATGAGCGCCTTGAGGGGGCCAATGTAGAGGGCGCCCACGCTTGCGGGCGGGTTCTCCCAAAACTCGGTCAGGATGGGAAAGAAGGCTGCCTCGGTTTTGCCAGATGCCGTGGAGGCCGTCAGGAGCACATTGTCTTGCGTGTTGAAGATGGCATCTGCCGCCGCAACCTGGATGGAGCGCAGGCTCTCCCAATCGTGGGAGTAGATGAAGTCTTGGATAAACGGGGCGTAGCGGTCAAAGGCGTTCACGAGGCCTCCTTTCAAAAGCGAATCTCTCAACGCGGCGGGCAGTGGCTTGCTGCATTACCGCTTCAACGTTTGCCCAGATAAAACCTGCCAAAATAAACCTATCCCTTTTTGGCAGGTTAGATGGTGAATTCGGCGAAGTTACGGTCACCGCCTGCGGTGCCGGTGTCGCCTGTTGCTGCTGCCGGCGCCAGCGCGTCGCCGCCGACGCTTTGCAGCAGCTCGGCTACGTTGGCGTCGGGGTTCTGGCATAGGATGTCGAGCAGCTCGATAAAGTCGCGAATGACTTCACGCGGCGTCAGATGTGTGTCGGCTCCCACACGACCGAACTCGATCTTGAGGAAGTCCACCAAGTCGTTCTCGGTAAGCGTGGGCGTCCAGCCAAAGTAGCCGGCGTGAATTTGCATGAGTTTTTCGATCAGCACCAGCAGCTCCTCGTAGGTGAGTGGCTGCAGACGGATGATGGGCGCGAGCATGTCCTTAAGGTCCTCGCGTGCAAAGCGGCCTTGAGCGAGTCGGCTGCGCAGGGCCTCGTAGGAGAACACGCCGCGGCGGCGGTCTTCGATGGAGGTTGGCGTGCCGCCCATGATCATGCCCAGGTACTGCGCCTTGCCCTGGAGTGTGTCGTTGTACATGGTCAGGATCTTCTCGTAGTTGTACTGGCGCGTGATGGCGTTGGGAATCTTATACAGATTCACGAGCTCGTCGATGAGCACCAACATACCCTTGTAGCCGCTGCAGACCAAAAAGCGTGCAATGAGCTTAACGTAGTCGTACCAGTCGTCATCGCTGATGATGGTCGAGGAGCCCAGCTCAGCGCGTGCCTCACTCTTGGTGCGGTATTCGCCGCGAATCCATTTGGTCACGCGGCTCATAGCTTCTTCGTCGCCCTCGGATACGGCCGCGCGGTAGCGGTGGAGCATGCGGGTGAAGTCGAAGCCGTGGACCATTTCCTCGAGCGGGGCCAGTTGGGCATTGACGGCAGACTCGTCGGCGTCGGCACAGGAGGCGACCCAGCGATCGAGGATTAGGTTGAGCGCACCGCCCTCGGGGCGCGTTTTAGTCGATATGTTACGGATGAGCTCACGGTAGGTGGCAAGGCCCTGTCCCTGGCCGCCCTGCAGGCGGCGCTCAGGGGATAGGTCGGCATCGGCGACGACGAATCCCTCGCCCATGGCGTGCGTGCGGATGGTCTGGAGCAAAAAGCTCTTGCCGGCTCCGTAGCGACCGACCAGAAAGCGGAAGCTTGCGCCACCGTCGGCAATGAGACTCAGATCGGTGAGCAGGGCGCGGATCTCGACCTCGCGCCCTACGGTGATGTAAGGAAGGCCGATGCGCGGGACCACGCCGCCCTTGAGCGAGTTGAGAATGACGGCAGCGACGCGCTTGGGCACGCGGGGTGCTGCGGATGCGGTATCACTCATGGTCTAGGTATCCTCTCACGTCTGCTTCGTAGTCCTCAATAATCTGCGGCCCTGCCGCGCTAAATTCAATTACGGTGTCGCCCACCAGGTCAAAGAGCGCCTCGTTGATGGTATCGACGAGCATGTCCTCGCTCTGCCCCGATTGCACTACCGCCGATTCCGCCTGTACTGCGTTGTGCTCGAGCAGTGCGCTGAGATAGGCGTTTGCGGCAGGCGCGAGTTCGTTTGTGGCGTCAGCGGGCGCAGCAGCTGCGAACGCGGGCGTCGGCGCAAGAAGCGGTGCCACGACACCAAACTGTTCGGTGGATATGCTCGGCTCGTCGGTCAAGTCCTGCCGAATGGGTGCCGCGACCGCCTCGACCGTCGAGTCGGCTACGGGCTCGGCTTCCGGTTGCCCTGAGCCCGCTGCCTCGGCTTCTGCGGATGCGTCGTCCTCGCGCTCTTCGTCGATCAAAAGCGCTTCGCGCGTTTGCGCAGCGGCGCTCCGAATGTGCCCCAGCTGACTCAGATCGATATCGATCTTGACGGGCTGGTGTGCGGCGTCCCACGAAAGCCATGCCACAATCTCGTCATCGATAATCTTGGCCAGATATTTGGGGACCTTTTCTTCCTTAAGGGGATGGGCGGGGTCCAGCGCCAGGCGCAGGCGTTGGTCGCAGGCGCGCATCATTTCACCGAGCTTGCTGCTCTTTTGCCTACTACCGTGGATACGCATGCATTCCCAAAAGCCGTTTTGGCAACGGTAGATATGGATAGGATCCAGGCGGTATTCGCAGTCCTCGTGGCGCTCGGGCGCAAAGAATACGGCCGAGGCAAACATGGTGTAGGGCATGGCCGTCTCCTCCCCAAATAAACTCGCCACGATGCCGGTCTTTCGGTGCGTGTCATAGTAGCGCGCCATACGGACATACACGGCGCATGCCACGTGGCGCAGATCGCGGTGGTGGCTGCGGTCGAGCCGCGAGTTACTTAGGTTGTACGTGGAGAGTGCGTCGATGGCAGCCATGAGTCGCTCCTCGCGCACCTCATCGGGCGGAAGGGGGAGCGTGGGCTCGGAGGTTTTGCGACGCTTAGGGGTCTGGCCGGACGGTGCCGGTGCTGGGACAAGGTCTCGTGCCGCGCGTCGCAGCTCGATAAGGGCGTTATCGAACATGACGGTTTTAGAGTCACGAAGCAGCTTGGGGTCGAGCCCGTGGAATACGGCGTAATCCTGCAGCCACACGCGTGCAAATCGGTCGATGCCGGGCTCGAAGGCGCGATAGACATCCCAAAAAGCCTTGATCTTGTTAAAACCATCGAGCGGGTCATCTACGCCAATGCTGCAAATCAGCTCATAGAGATACAGAAAGGCAAAGGACGTAGACGTTTCCTCGACGGTTCCGCGGCGCACTTGGGCACGCCAGGTAAAGTAGCCGCGCAACTGCCGGTCGCTCATGGCGTTGTAGGTGGGAAAGTACGACTTAAAGGTGCCGTTGTAGGGACAGTCGTCCTCAAAGTCGGCCATCAGCAAGCCTTGGCGGTAGAAAAGCTCGGCCTCCGATAGCCAGCGGCCCGCGCCGCCCTTGGGGTCATCCTGCCAGCGCGATATCTCGCGCATCTTGCGGTATTGGTCGGGGAGGAAATTCTGCATCTGTCGGCCGGTTTTGAGAATCGGCTCGTCTGCGTAGATTTCGTTTGAGAAGCGGGCGGACTGATGGGTCCGGGCCTCGGCCATAATGCGCTCGATGAGCATCTTGATGTCCTGGTCGGCCACCGCTTCTCCTCTCCTAACGCAGCTTCGGTGACCTCATATCATAGCACAGCATCAAACAGGTGTTCGAGATACTGCTGCGTAGATAGATTTAGAACAGGAGGGCGTAGATGACGGCGATGACGACGGAGGGGAGCATATTGGCCGTGCGGAAGGTCTGAGGACGGATGAGGTTGACGCCGACGCAGAAGATGAGCATGGAGCCTACGAGCGAAAGGCTGTCGAGGGCTGCCGTAGTCATGATGGGGGAGAGTGCGCCGGCAAACAGCGTGATCGTCCCCTGGAACACGGCGACGGGCAGGGCGGAGAAAATGCAGCCGCGGCCAAGCGACGCCGTCATGGTGCAGACGATGATGCAGTCCAGCGCGCCCTTGAGGGCAAGCGTGGACCAGTCGCCGAGCAGGCCGTCCTGGATCGATCCCACAATGGCCATAGCGCCGATACACACGGTGAGTGAAGTCGAGACAAAAGCGTTGGTGAACTCGTTATCGCCCTCGCTGCCGGTTTTACGCTTGAGCCATTCGCCAAGGTTCTCAATGGCGGCCTCCAAGTTGATGGCCTCGCCGATGAGCGAACCGAGCGCAAATGAGACGATGAGCATGGTGGTACCGGTGGTCGCTAGCGCCTTTCCATCGATGATGAGCATCTTTTGCATGGTGCCGCCCAGGCCGATAAACAGGACGCACAGCCCCGATGCTTTCATGAGCGTGTCTTGGATGCGCGGTGTAATGAAGCGACCGCCCGCTAATCCCAAAAGACCGCCCGCAACTAAAAGCACAACGTTGATGATTGTTCCCAAGCCCGGCATGAGCCCTCCTGTATTGATGCCAACGTGGCAATCGTAGCAGAACGAAATGCGAGGCACATCGCGACTCATCTAATACGTTATATAAGTGGTGTTAGGAATGATGCGCAGCATTTAAGCCTCAGGTGGTTGTCGGGACATAGGGATAGTATTCAAAGCGCAGTGTCATAAGCCGCTGCGGGAATTCAATAGCCGCGGCGATGATATTGGCATCGCGGGCACGATCAAACCCTTCGAGTTCGATCTGATACGAGACGTCTTGCATAATGTCCAGACGTCGCCAGGCTAGAAGTGTGTCGCCATCGAATTCCAGGGTCTTGCTTCCGTTTGCGGCAACGGCGTATAGACGCAGCTTGGCGGTGGTTGCAGGGTCGACAACTGTGACCTTTTTAATTTCGTTTCGAGTATTCTTGGCGCCCAACAAGGTGAGCAGTGTTGGGGCCACGACCTCGCCCGATGGCAAAAAGACGACTTCGATGGATTCAGGAAATGCGATGATAGCCGACTTGCGGACGGGCTGATTGGCGGCGGCAACTTCGATGTTCGCAGCGTCGATGACCTCTGTGTGGTCGAGCGCGGCAAGCACGCAGCAGTTACCTTCATCGATCTCTTGAGGATCAGCAAGCCCCAGGCTGTCCGCGAGCTCGGGATTGTTTGGATCGGCAGCGGGCTCATTCGGTGCTTCGAAAGAAGCTGGGACGCCGTTTGTCGGCGACGGCGTGTCGCCCGCACCTGCTTCTTTGACCGCGCTCTCCTCTTGTATGGTTGTGTTGATGGGTTCGTCGTTTGGGGGGAGCGTCTTGGCGTCAAGCGCGGAGGGGAGAATTCCGATGGCTCCGGATCCGTTCCACTCCATTTCGAGAAGCGCCGGGTCGGCAAGAATGCGTTGCCTGCTTTGCGCGTGGGCATCGATTTCAATAGGGCCTGCCTCTATCCCTCGTGTAAGACTGAGTGATCCGGCTGGCTTCTCGAAATGAGCGTTTGTGTCCTTGGCGCTGACGGCGTAGAACAGCAGGGACGCTTCTCCCGCCGCGATGGCATCGGTGCCGGCTTTGGTCAGCCGCAACGATGCCGTGAATGAGAGGGTGGGCTGCGCATCGTCTGCATTCGCGGCGGCGCAGCCCAGACATATACCGCCTCCTTTCTCGAAAAACGTACCGTCGAAGGCGACCTTCGCTCCGTTCGCCGAGTCATCGACCGAAGCGATGTCGATGCGCAGCTCTAAATTGCATGGATCGCCATCTGCATCGAGCACAACCGAGCGCCACGTGCAGACGGCGCACCCCGCCTGGGAGCCGTTTGCCTTGTTCGAACGCTTGATATCCACGACTATCGAGCCGTCCGTATTACGACGAAGGCATCCCGAGGTTGAGATCGCGGCCTGTGCGATCGAAAAACGCTTGCACGCAATGGCGCTCGACGGATTTGGTGCGGAACTTAGGGCTGCTGGTAAGGAGTCTGCCATGACGGGAGTCGCCCAAGCGGCGACAGGCGTTCCGGTTGCGAGCGCGCCACAGAGTGCGACGACGGGCAAAAGGTTCTTCGATGCCATGGGGTCTCCTTAGCTAATTTAGTGCGGCCTGTCCGTGTTTTGTTTCTGGCTACGTTTGATGTGCAGACCGAGGCCGGCGGTTCCCGCGCCTGCTGCTGTGGCGCCTGCTGCCAAGAGCCATCGTCTGTCGCCTGTCTGCGCCAACGGTTCTTCGCGGTCGCCGCGGTCGAGCTCCGAGAGGTCGACCGTCACTTGCGTGGCGGCCTGCGCCTGTTCTTGCTGGGCAAAGGCCATGGCTGGCCCAAACGCTAGGATGCTGACGGCGGCGGCCAGGGCGACGGCCTTATGCCGTGTGCGCACCGGGCTCGACCGTCCAGGTGATCGTTGCAACCTGATCACCTTCGCCGGTTACGCGGAAGATGTCGCGCGTGACGCGGGCGACGTTTCCGCTTGTCTTGAGCTTAATTTTGTCCGTGCCGCCGGCAATGCCCTGGTAGCCCATGTCGAAGGCTGCGTTCTTGGAAAGATCGAGGCCTGTCTTCTGCATTGCGGCGCTGGCGTTCTGGAGTGCGCCGTCGGGGCCGACCTTAAAGTCGATGGAGTTCTGTGCGGTTCCGGCCTTGGCGTCGGCAGCAATGGTCCAGGTGTTCATGGCGTCGATCTTCATGTTGGTGACATGGATGCCGTAGGCCGAATGATTGTCGATGGTGGTCGCGTCTTCTGAGGGGCCCTGAAGCGTGCCGTCGGCCTTGGCGACGAAGGGAATAACCGTCGGAACTTTGAACTCAACGTTGTCGATCTCGGTCCTGACCATTACTTTCGTGGTTCCAACGCGCCCGGCTGCCATAGCTGGCGTCGGGGCCGCGCCCATTGCGAGCGCGAGCGCGAGCCCTGCGCCCACGACGAGCGCTCTGGCTCCGTTCATGTTCCTGATGATGTCCATGGTTGTTCCTTTCTATTCGCCGCGGACCGTCCCCGCGATGATTGGACGAATGCTGGTGAATTACGTGCGGTGCCGCGTCGGCCGGAAAGCTAGTTCTCGGCTTGCTCAACCCGTACCTTGACACGTGTCGGATTGCCGTGGCTGTCGAGGGTCTTTGCATCGAGTGCCTGGATCTCGATGTACGCCTCGCCTTCTTTGATGTCGCCGGCGGGGCACGTTTCGATTGTCTTGCCGGTCTCGACCACACCGGATTCGTACATGGTCTCGTCGTTTTGGATGACGCGGAATCGCTGGGGAAATTTATTGTCTTGGACGTTTTGCACGTTGACGCGCAGCTTGCCGTCCTCCTGCAGCTGAGCGACCGGTGCGACCGAAATCGTCATCATGTTGTCGCGGACGATGGCGTCGAGCTCATCTTGGATTTCCTGACGCGTTTTGCCCTCGGCCGTCGTAACCGAAGCGCCCGTCTCGGGTACGGGCTGCGACTGCCAAGCGTATAGTCCTACGGCGACAAGGGCACAGACGATGGCCAAGCAGGCAACGATGAGCTTCCTGCGATGCCCCAGACCTGCAAAGTGGGGCGGCTTCTTCGCGCTCATGCGGCATCCTTGGCGGTATAGACGCGCGCAAAGGTGGACGGGTCCGCTCCAAAGAGCATGTGAAGCATCAGACGGCGCGAGTAGACGAGCTCGTCGAAGTCGGGAGGGAGCTCGATGTCGTGGATATGCGCGATGTGGTGGGCGAGCGCCGAGAACGACTCGGGGTCGCAGATCACATCGGTGGTAACGTGGTAGACCGTCGTATCGGGGAATGCCTCTTCGTCGAAAGGCAGGAGATGGGGATCGTCGTCGACTTCGATGGCGATGCCGTACTGGGGCCAGTAATATGCCATGGGAACCTCCCTGCTTCTGGGCCAAAACTTCTATCGGTTTTGGCTGTCGACGCCGACCTTATCAGCCGCTACTTGACCAATTTCTGACCAAATGCTTGACGGATTGGCGTCTCCGCAGGTAAAAGGCGGCAAAAAATACTCCAACTTTTTTCGAGCGACAATCGCGCGGTCGGCGACGGCGGGGCCATATGTGTCAAAAGCATCGTCTGCCGAGGAAATCAAGCCGCTCGCCGAATTGCACGAACGTAAAAAACGCCAATTATGGAGACGGTCTCGAACACGTCGACGAAACGATGCGGTAACATCTCCCTGCAAACACTGTAGTTAGCTAAAGGGGGAGTTCGCGTGTCTGCAACCATCAAACCCTTCACCGACGAGTTCGAAGAGTATGGCCGCGATGAATCTCGCGCATCGGGCGAGGCCTCGAGCATCTCGTTTCCGACAACGGAAAACGAGGTCCGTGCCATTTTGGAAAAGCTCCATGCCGAGCGTGTTCCGGTAACGGTTCAGGGCGCCCGAACCGGCCTTGCCGCCGGCGCCGTGCCCCACGGCGGGCATATCCTCAATACTTCCCGTATGAATCGCTATTTGGGCCTTCGCCGCGATGAACAAGGCCAATTTCTGCTGCGCGTGGAGCCGGGCGTTGTGCTCTCGGAGCTGCGCAAGCAGCTGAGCAAGAAGGTGCTGCCGACCGCTGGTTGGGACCAGGCATCGCTTGAGGCCTACGAGGAGTTCCAAGAGGCTCCCGAGCAGTTTTTTCCCACCGATCCCACCGAGGCGTCTGCCTGTCTGGGCGGCATGGCGGCATGTAACGCCTCCGGTGCCCGCAGCTACGCCTACGGCCCCATGCGCCCACATATCACGGGACTCCACGTCGTGCTGGCTGATGGCGATTTGCTTGAGCTTCGGCGCGGCGAGGCTTTTGCCCAGGGCCGCCACCTGTCGCTCGTGACGGCAGCGGGCCGTACACTCGAGCTCGATCTTCCCGGCTATACCATGCCCAAGACAAAAAATGCTTCGGGCTATTTCGTTGCTGACGATATGGATGCCATCGATCTGTTTATCGGTGCGTGTGGCACAATCGGTGTCATCACCGAACTCGAGATTGCCCTGCAGGTGGCACCCGCGGTCGTTTGGGGCGTGAGCTGCTTCTTCGACAGCGAAGACAAGGCCGTGTCCTTTACCGATTCCGTGCGTCCCGTGCTGTCCCATGCCGCCGCTATTGAGTATTTCGATGCTGGCGCCCTGGATATCCTGCGTCGCCAGCGCGAGCAGTCGACAGCGTTTGCCTCGCTGCCGGCGCTCGACGACGAGGCAAAGGTCTGTGTCTACGTGGAGCTCGACTGCGATGACGAGGCGCAGGCGACCGAGGAGCTGTACCGCCTGGGATGGGTGCTGGAGTTTGCGGGCGGCCGCGACGATGCGACATGGGTCGCCCGCACCGAAGTCGATCGCGAGTGCCAGCGGTTCTTCCGCCACGCGGTCCCCGAGAGCGTCAATATGCTCATTGACGAGCGTCGCCGCATCGACCCCACCATTACCAAGCTGGGCTCGGACATGTCGGTGCCCAACGCACGCTTGGACGATGTCATCGGCCTTTATCGCCGCACGTTAGCCGAAAGTGGGCTTGAATCTGCTGCCTGGGGGCACATCGGTAACAACCATCTGCATGTGAACATCCTGCCGCGCGACGCGCAGGACTACCGTCGCGGTGGCGAGCTGTTTGCCCAGTGGGCTGCGGAGGTAACGGCTATGGGCGGTGCCGTTTCTGCCGAGCACGGCGTCGGCAAGATCAAGGCGGGCTTCTTAGAGACGATGTACGGTCACGAGGCCATGGTCGAGTCGGCGCGGCTCAAGCTCCAGCTCGATCCCGACGGGCAGCTGGGTCGCGGCAACCTGTTTTCGGAGAAGCTCTTGGATGAGCTCGTCCAGAAAGGGGGCGCGTGAAGATGAGCGATTTCCATATGGTGGTGTGCGTCAAGGCCGTGCCGGGCAGCACCGAGGTCAAGATGGACCCCAAGACCAATACCATCGTGCGCGATGGCAAGCAGGCGGTCATTAATCCCTTTGATGCGAGCGCTTTGGAATGCGCGCTGGCGCTGAAGGACGACTTTATCGGCTTTGGCATGGATGTGCGCGTGACGGTGGTGTCGATGGGCATCCCCGCGACCGAGTCGCTGCTGCGCGACTGCATCGCTCGAGGCGCCGACGACGCGCTGCTGCTGACCGATCGCGCCTTTGCAGGTGCCGATACCCTGGCGACCACCTATGCTCTCAAATGCGGCATCGAGGCACTCGACGAGGACTTCGACCTGCTCATCTGCGGCAAGATGGCGGTGGATGGCGATACGGCCCAGATTGGTCCCGAGCTTGCCGGTGCCTTTGAGATTCCCTGCGTGACCGACGTGAGCTGCGTGCAAAGCGCGGGCTTTACGACGTGTGGCTCGCTGGCGCTCGTTCACGGATGCGATGCCGGCGAGGAGACGGTGTGTCTTGAGATGCCGTGCGCGATGACGACTGCCAAGGAGATTGGCCAGTTGCGTATGCCGAGTATTGCCGGTATTCGCGCGGCGGAGGAGGCGGACGTGCGCGTGGTCAGTGCCGCCGACGTGAACGCCGACCCCGCGCGTTGCGGTCTTGCCGGATCACCGACGCAGGTCGTGCGCTCGTTTGTGCCCGACCGTGACCAAACGTGCGAGGCCGTTGAGGGAACGGCGTCCGAGCAGGCGGTAAAACTTGCCAAGATTATTGAGGGGATGGCATAGATGAGCGGGCTGATTATCGATAGCGAAGCCTGTATCGGCTGCGGTCGCTGCGTTCGCGCCTGCGCCTCGGGCGGCATTGTGGTGGAGGGTGAGCGCCCCAATCGCTGTGCCCGCGTAACCGACGGCTGTATCCTGTGCGGTGGGTGCGTCGACGCCTGCCCCGTCAACGCCATCTCGATTGAGCGCGACGAGGCCGCCGGCGCGGCAGACCTTGACGCATATCGAGACATCTGGATCTTCGTGCAGACTGACGAGCACGATGCCGTTGCATCCGTGGCCTTCGAGCTCATGGGCAAGGGGCGCGAGCTTGCCGATGCCCGCGGCTGCCGTCTGGTGGCACTGGTCGGCATGAGCCCCGAGGGCTCACTCGGGGACCTGGAGCATCTGATTTGCGCCGGTGCGGACGAAGTTCTGGTCTGTCGTGACGAGCGCCTGCGTCAGAACGACGTGGAGGTCTACGCTCGCTTGATCTGCGATTTGGTAGCCGAGCGCAAACCCGAGGCCATCCTATACGGTGCGACCGCTTTTGGCCGCGAACTGGCACCCGGCGTTGCCGTGCGCTTGCAGACGGGCCTTACGGCTGACTGCACCGTACTTTCGATGGATACGGAGACGGGACTGCTGCAACAGACGCGTCCGGCGTTTGGCGGCAACCTGATGGCCACCATCGTCTGCCCCAATCATCGTCCCCAGATGGCAACGGTTCGTCCCGGCATCTTTAAGGCACCCGACTTTGACTACGGCCGTTCCGGTACGATTACCCAGGTATCGCTTGCGGAAGACGCCAAGGCCCGTGTCGAGATCTCGATTCGGGCTGAGGAATGGGGTCAGCAGGCCTCAATTGCCGATGCCGAGCGCCTGGTCGTGGTGGGTCGCGGCATTGGCTCCAAGAAAAACCTGCCGCTGATGCGAAAGCTCGCCGAGGCTCTGGGAGCCGAGCTTGGCTGCACGCGACCTGTCGTGGAGGCCGGCTGGTTGGAGTATCGCCATCAGATTGGCCAGACGGGCGTATCGGTTTCCCCTAAACTTCTCGTGAGTATCGGTGTTTCGGGCGCCATCCAGCATCTTGCCGGTATCGGTGGGGCGGAGTGCATTATCGCCATCAACGAGGACCCGGATGCCCCCATCTTTGGTGCTGCCCAGTACAAGGTTGTCGGCGATGCCGTCGAGGTCGTCGAGGAGCTGCTGGCCCAGCTTGAGCGCTAGGCGCGCGCCAGCCAGTCGCGCATCTCGCCCTTCAGGCGCTCCCAGGTCGCTTGCGTGGCGGGATCGGTAAAGGGGCACGTAATGCCAAAGGGCGCGTCGAGCAGGCGGTAGATATCACCCTGCTCGCGCGCCAGCGCGCGGCTTGCTGGATAGACGAGCTCAAACATAAAGCAGATGAGTCCCACCAGGTAGTCTGCGGGCTCGTCGCGTTCGTCGCGTGCAACGCAGCGGTGCTCGTCAAAGGCGGTAAGCGCCGGTGTCGAGAAGCGGCTGGCGAGAAACGTGTTCTCATCCACCTTGAGGATGGTGTCGACGGTGCTGTCGGCGATGGTGCGCATAATGTCGATCTTGTCGCCATCGCGTACGATATCGCAGAAGCACCGTGTTCGCTCGTCGAGTTGTGCCGGCAGGCGAAAGTCACTGTGATAGGCGATGCTCGCGCGGATGAGCTCGTCGTGCTCTTCGGTCTCGATAAAATCTCGGATGTTTGTTGTGACAGGCGCGTCGTCGGGGTTCTCGCCAAAGAGGACCCCGACGCCCAACGCCGCATGGCTCATGCTTTCGGCATCCTTAAACGTATCCCAGCGTCGCAGCTGCTCAAAGCGGCCCATATCGTGTAGCAGGCCGCAAAGCCATGCCAGGTCAATATCTTCTGACGACCAGCCCTGTTCGTGTGCCACGGCATCGCATGCCTCGGCAACGTGGTACGTATGCTCGATTTTGAGCGCGATGCGTGGGTTAGTGGCGTCGTAGGCATCGGTGTAGCTTTTGAAGGCCGCGCGCGCCCGGTCTCGATCGATAGCTGTCATAATGACTTCCTAAAAAGTTGTGTCTTTCGATCCGGTGGCAATTGTAGGTGAACTCGGTTGCTGTCGGATGATGATTCTGCCGTATCGCTACATGCGGCTCGGAGACCTTGTCAGGATGAGAAGCGTATGGTGCTCAAAATCGTTAGAACCGTCTGGCCGGTGATGCTTACCTATGTTGCAATAGGCGCGCCGTGCGGAATGATCATGGGGCAGACGGGAATGGAACCCTGGATGGTCTTTGCCCTGAGCAGCACGTTTGTGACGGGCAGCGGCCAGTTTATGATCTGCAACCTGTGGCTGGCGGGCGTGCCTGCAGCATCGATCGTCGCGAGCGTTGCTGCCATCTCCTCGCGCTTTGCGCTTTACTCGGCATCGATCGCGCCGCATCTGACGGGTGCCTCGAAGCGTCAGACGCTGGCTGTTGCCGCGACACTTACCGAGGAGGCATATGGCATCTCGCTTGCCAAGTTGGTTGAAGGGGAGGATTGGGGCCCGCGCGAGTCCTTCGTGCTCAACGTGATTCTCATCGCAACATGGGGCGTTTCGTGTACGATGGGCGCCATCGTAGGCGCCGTTGTCGATGTTCCCACCGCCATTGCAGCCTTTGTCTGCACCTCGCTCTTTATCTGCCTGCTCTTTTCGCAGCGGCTGTCGCGCGGCAACGTTGTCGCGGCGGTTTCGGGCGCGGTGTCCGTCGCCGTATGCAAGTTCTTGGGCCTCACGAATATTGCCGTGCCGGCAAGCGTCGTGGCCGGCATTGCCATTGCGTTGGCGTGCGATGCTGTATTTGACGGAAGAGGTGCCCGCGATGCCCGTTAACGAGTTCTTGGTTCTGTGGCTGTCGTCGTGGGCTGCTATCGCGTTCTTTCGCATCGCGCCGGCGCTCGCCTTGCGCGGGCGGACCCTGTCGCCCCGCGTTACCGAGGCCCTGGGCTATATCCCGCCCGCCGCCTTTGCCGCGCTGGTCGCCAACGACTTGGTGAGCCCCGGCGCGTTCGACGCGGGACTCTGGCCTGCCTTGGTTCCCTGGATTGCGGCCGCCGGCGTCGTGGTCGTGGCGGTCAAGACAAAATCGATGCTGTGGTGCTGCGTCTCGGGCATCGTACTCTATATTGTCTTGAGCCTTATATAGGGGTGGCGTCGCGGGCGCCGAATCTCGTTCCATCCCAACTCGTCGGATTTTTCACCGAGCTGGTCTATTTCTTCTGGTACCATGGTCAAACTTTACTGTAGCAAAGCGTGACGTGGGCTTTTGTACCCCGTCAGCGGAAATGGGGGTTTCATGGCACAGGAAGCGACCGCCAACGAGCAAAAGAAATTCAAGGTCCCGCGCATCCCGGGCGACATCATGATCTATCCGATGATCGTCGGTCTTTTGCTCAACACCTTCTGCCCGCAGGTTTTTGAGATCGGCGGCTTCTTTACGGCTGCCTGCCGCGGTGGCTCCAATACCATCGTCGCCGCGATCCTGCTGTTTGTGGGCGCCGGCATCAGCTTTAAGTCCACGCCGGGTGCCATCAAGACCGGTATCGTCGTGCTGATCCCCAAGCTGGTCGTCGCAGCGGCTCTCGGCCTGGGCGTGGCATATTTCTTTAACGACAACTTCCTGGGTCTGAGCTCCGTGTCTATCATCGGCGGCATCACGTTTTGCAACATGGCGCTCTATACGGGCATCATGGGCGAGTTCGGCGATGAGTCCGAGCAGGGCGCCGTCGGTATCCTGTTCTTTACGGCTGGCCCCGCCGTCACGATGATCATCCTCGGTGTTTCCGGCCTCGCCAACATTCCCATTGGCACCATTATCGGCTCCATCTTGCCACTCGTTATCGGCATGGTTCTGGGCAACCTGTTCCCGTTTATCAAGAACCTGCTGGTTCCCGGTGCCAATCCCGCGATTGCCGTCATCGGATTTCAGCTCGGTGCGTCCATGAGCCTGTCGAGCTTTATCACCGGCGGTATTTCCGGCATCTTGCTGGGCCTTGTCACGCTGTTTGTCGTCGGTCCCATCACCTTTGCGTTCGAGCGTCTGTGCGGCGGCAATGGCAAGGCCGCTGTGGCTTGCTCCACCATTGCCGGCACGGCTATGACCACGCCGGTTGCTCTTGCTGAGGTCGCGCCGCGCTATGCCGAGCTTGCGCCCACCGCGTATGCGCAGATCGCCACCGCCGTCATCATCACGGCCATCATGGCCCCGATTCTGACCGGCTGGGTCGATAAGAAGTTCTGCCACGGCGAAGAGGATCTGTCGGTCGAAGGCGTCGAGGCTATTGAGGAGGCCGTCGCGACCGACATCGACGGCGAGTAATCGTCGACGCGAGTCAATCAAGCCGGCGTGTGCAATTCGCGCCGTATGGGCGCCCGAACGAGAGCTGTCTTGCAGTGGCGTTCGGGCGCTCTGCTATTATTCCCTATACCCCTGCGGAGTAGGGGTGTTTATTGCCCAGGCACGAATCGGGCGATTCTGACCACTTGGATATTGAAGGGATGGCGTCTAGTGGTTAAGGCACTCAAGATTGAGATATTCGTGCTATGCATGATTGTTCTTATCGGGCTTGCCGTGCGAAGTCGTCGCTCCTTGTTCTCGAGTACCCAGCAGCTATTGTTTAGCATGCTTGGCTACACCTCTGCCGCGTACATATTATTCGATATGATCTGGACGCTTTCGGACGGTGTGGACGGCACGTTGGGCATTGCTGCCAACTGGATTTCCAACGCGGTTTCGTTTTCGCTCTTTGCTATCGCGTGTCTCATTTGGTTTATCTATTCCGAGACGGTGCAGGGTTCTCGCCTTTTGACCTCGCGCTATAGGGTGGTGCTTGTAGCGTTGCCTACGGCTCTGGTGGTCGTGCTGGCGTTTACCAGTTACTGGACGCATGCCCTGTTCTATATCGATTCGCAGGGCGTGTATCGTCGCGGTTTTGCCTATATGATCCAGCCCATCGTCAGCTACTGTTACGTTATACATACGTCCCTGCATGCATTTGTGCAATCTCGCAGGGTCGAGAGCCTGCAGACGAAGGCCATCTATCGAACCTTGGCATTTTTCGCCATTCCGGCCCTGGTGGGCGGTACCTTTCAGGTCGTATACTCGGTGCCCGGCCTTTGTGTCGGCATAATGATTAGCATGTTGCTGCTCTACATCATCTACCAGGAGCAGCTCATCTCGACCGACCCGTTGACTGGACTTAACAATCGCAACCGTTTTGAGACCTATATGCTGTCGCTCTTCTCAAATGTGGATCAGGCCGAAGATGTATATCTGCTTATGATGGACGCCGACGGCTTTAAGCAGATTAACGATCGCTATGGGCATGTGGAGGGCGACCACGCTCTTCAGGTCATATCCGCTGCGCTCAAAGAAGTCTGCTCGGCGTCTGGCGGCTTTATCGCACGTTATGGTGGCGATGAGTTCGTGGTGCTCCAAAAGGCAGTGGCGGAACAGGATATCATGCATCTGTGCGCGACAATCAACGATGAGCTCGCGCGCGCCGAGGTTCCGTATCTGTTGCGGATGTCCATCGGCTACGCACGGGTTGGTGATGGCGTCGATACCTGGCAAGACTTGCTTCGTGCTGCCGATGCGGAGCTCTACCGCGTCAAGGCCGAGAAAAAGAAAGCCGGCGTCCAGATACGCTAGAAATAGGGGCGCACGCTTGCGTGCATGGTGGCCCTCGGCTCTCCGATGTATTCCATTAAACTAAAGTATGTGAATCCCCTCTGCTAAATAAGGGCAGTTCGCTAGGCCTTTTTAGGCCTGTTGACGATGATGATGCCGCCGCAGACCAACAGCAGGGCAACTATAACGGTAACGGGGCTCGTGCCGGCGCCCTCGCCGAGCAGCAGTGCACTCAGCAGCACACCAAAGACGGGGTTCATAAACCCAAAGACCGAGACGCGGCTGACGGGGTTGACGGCAAGCAGGCGCGACCATAGCGAGTACGCGATGGCGGAGATGAGTGCCATATAGATAATGAGCGCGATGGCGGGGATGATCGCGGTGGGGGAGAGCGCGCCGCCCATCAAAAACCCGATGGCGGTGAGGACCAGGCCGCCGACCAAGAACTGCCACCCGGCAAGCAAGACACCGTCGTGCTCGCGCGAGAAGATGCCGATCAGGCAGGTCGACAGGGCACCCGCGACGGTGGAGGCCAGGATAAAGCCCTCGCCGTCGAGCGTAAAGCCAAAGGTGCCGTCCGCGCCCGAGAGGTTGACGAGCGCGACGCCGGCAAAGCCCAGTACACAGCCGAGCACCTTGGCCGCATCGAGCTTTTCGGTGCGAAACGCCAGGGCGGCAAAGAGGATTGCGAGGAAGTTGGCGCTGGCCTCGATGATGGAGCTCGACATGGCACTGGCGCGCGAGAGTCCCAGGTAGAAAAAGAAGTACTGCCCGATAGTCTGGAAGAGTGACAGGATGCAGATGGGCTTGATATCGCGTACCTGTGGGACGAGCGGGCGGCGCTGAGCTGTGCTCATACCGACGATAACCAGGATGCCGGCAAGCGTGAAGCGCAAACCTGCAAAGAGTAGCTGCGAGGCGCTATCGTGCGCCGGGATCCCAAAGAGTGCGTAGCCGATCTTGATGCAGGGAAAGGCCGATCCCCAGAGTGCACAGCAAACAAGACAGCCCAGGATGAGTCCGGGCAGGGTGGCGAGATACGGCTTGCGGCTTTCCATGATGTCCTTCCTACATGCGCGAAGCAAAAAAGAACCCGCCACCGGATGTGTCGGTGGCGGGTGTTGTTACCCGAGGGGATTGTACCCGATGGGAAAGGTTTAGGCGAAGTAGGCTACGCCGCTCTCAAAGATCGGCATGAACTTGTCGCCGGGGACATGCTCGGGCACGTTGCGGTACAGGTTGTCGCCGCGACGCTCGGCATGGCCCATCTTGCCCAGGACACGGCCGTCGGGGCTCGTGATGCCCTCGATGGCGAGTGCGGAGCCGTTGGGGTTGACGGAAAGGTCCATGCTGGGCTTGCCGTCCTCGCCCACGTACTGCGTGGCGACCTGGCCGTTGGCGATCAGCTGGGCGAGCACCTCGTCGTTGGCGACAAAGCGGCCCTCGCCGTGGCTGATGGCGACGGTGTAGGGGTCGTCGAGGCTGCACTGCGACAGCCACGGGGACAGGTTGGACGAGATGCGGGTGCGCACCAGGCGGCTCTGATGGCGACCGATGGTGTTGAACGTCAGCGTGGGCGCATCGGGCGTGGCGTCGACGATATCGCCGTAGGGCACCAGGCCGAGCTTGACCAGGGCCTGGAAGCCGTTGCAGATGCCCAGCATCAGGCCGTCGCGGGCCTTGAGCAGGTCGCGAACTGCCTCGGTGACCTCGGGGGCGCGGAAGAACGCCGTGATGAACTTGGCGGAGCCGTCGGGCTCGTCGCCGCCCGAGAAGCCGCCGGGGATCATGACGATCTGGCTTTGGCGGATGCGACGGGCAAGCTCGTGGGTGCTTTCGGCGACGGCCTCGGGCGTGAGGTTGTTGATCACGAAGGTGTCGGCCTCGGCACCGGCGGCGCGGAAGGCGCGGGCGCTGTCGTACTCGCAGTTGTTGCCGGGGAAGACGGGGATAATCACGCGCGGGCGGGCGATCTTGGCGCCGCCGTACACGTGGATATCCTTGGCGCGATAGTCGACGGTCTCGACCTCGGGGGTCTCGCCGGCGCTGCGGTAGGTGAAGACGCCCTCGATGCCGCTCTCCCAGGCCTCCTGGAGCTCGGAGAGTTCGATGACTTCGGAACCGGTGTCGATGACATAGCCCTCGACGGTGGTGCCCAGGGGCTCGACGACAACGCCGTCGGCGACCTCGGGCAGCTCGGCATCCTCGGCGAGCTCGACAATAAAGCTGCCGTAGAGCGGGGTGAAGAGGCTCTCCACGTCTACATCCTCGGCAAGCTCGATACCGATCTGGTTACCGACGCACATCTTAAAGAGGCTCTCGGCGCCGCAGCCGTAGCCGGGCGTGGAGATGGCCAGGGCGTTGCCGGTAGCAGTGAGCGCCTCGACGGCGTCAAACGCGGCGAGCAGCTGCTGAGCATCGGGGCGGTAGTCCTCGCCATAGGTGGCGGGGGCGATGCGGACGACGCGGTGCGTGAGGCCCTTGAACTCGGGCGAGACGGCGCGGGCGGCCTTGCCCACGGCCACAGCGAAGCTGATCAGGGTCGGCGGAACGTTGAGCTCGCCGGCCTCGTCCTCAAACGAACCGCTCATGGAGTCCTTGCCGCCGATGGCGCCGGCACCCAGGTCGACCTGGGCCATAAGGGCACCCAGGACGGCAGCCATGGGCTTGCCCCAGCGCTCGGCCTCGGTGCGCAGGCGCTCGAAGTACTCCTGGAAGGAGAGGTAGGTGCGCCTGTGCTCAAAGCCGGCGGCAACGAGCTTGGCGATGGACTCGACCACGGACAGGTAGGCGCCCGCAAACTGGTCGGCCTCCATCAGATAAGGGTTGAAGCCCCATGCCATGGCGCTCGCCGTGGTGGTCTCGCCGTCCACGGGGAACTTGGCGACCATGGCCGAGCTCGGGGTGAGCTGCGTCTTGCCGCCAAAGGGCATGAGCACGGTCGCGGCGCCGATGGTGGAGTCGAAGCGCTCGGAAAGGCCCTTGTTGGAAGCGACGTTGAGGTCGGTGACGAGCGAGGTCATGCGCTCGGCGAGCGTGGTACCGGCCCAGCTGGGCTGCCACACACTGCGGGCGCAGACGTGGGCGACCTGGTGCTTGGGCGCACCGTTGGAGTTGAGGAACTCGCGGGACAGATCGACGATGGCGACGCCGTTCCAGGCCATGCGCATGCGCGGCTCGGCGGTAACCTCGGCGATAACGGTCGCCTCCAGGTTCTCCTCGGCGGCGTAGCCCATGAACTCCTCGACGTCACCGTCGGCGACGGCGCAGGCCATGCGCTCCTGGGATTCAGAGATGGCGAGCTCGGTGCCGTCAAGACCGTCGTACTTTTTGGTCACGGTATCAAGGTCGACATACAGGCCGTCGGCAAGCTCGCCTACGGCGACCGAGACACCGCCGGCGCCAAAGTCGTTGCAGCGCTTGATCAGACGGCAGGCATCGCCGCGGCGGAACAGGCGCTGCAGCTTGCGCTCGACCGGGGCGTTGCCCTTCTGGACCTCGGCGCCCGATGTCTCGATGGATTCGGTGTTCTGGGTCTTGGAGGAGCCGGTGGCACCGCCGATGCCGTCACGGCCGGTGCGGCCGCCCAACAGGATGATCTTGTCGGTGGGGGCGGGGCACTCGCGACGCACGTGGTTTGCCGGGGTAGCGCCCACGACGGCGCCGACCTCCATGCGCTTGGCGACGTAGCCGGGGTGATAGAGTTCGTTGACCTGACCGGTGGCAAGGCCGATCTGGTTGCCGTAGCTGGAGTAGCCGGCGGCAGCAGTGGTCACGAGCTTACGCTGCGGCAGCTTGCCCTCGAGCGTCTCGGACACGGGGACGGTGGGGTCGCCGGCGCCGGTAACACGCATGGCCTGGTACACGTAGCTGCGGCCCGACAGCGGGTCGCGGATGGCACCGCCCACGCAGGTGGCGGCACCGCCGAAGGGCTCGATCTCGGTCGGGTGGTTGTGGGTCTCGTTCTTAAAGAGGAACAGCCAGTCCTGGTCCTCGCCGTCGACATCGACCTTCACCTTGACGGTGCAGGCGTTAATCTCCTCGGACTCGTCGACATCGGTCATGACGCCGGTCTTCTTGAGGTACTTGGCGCCGATGGTGCCCATGTCCATGAGGCAGACGGGCTTGGTGTCGCGACCGAGTTCGTGGCGCATCTCCATGTAGCGGTCGAAGGCCTGCTGCACCACGGCGTCGTCGATCGTCACGTCGTCCAGGACGGTGCCGAAGGTGGTGTGGCGGCAGTGATCGGACCAGTAGGTGTCGATCACGCGGATCTCGGTGATGGTGGGGTCGCGATCCTCATCGCGGAAGTACTGCTGGCAGAAGGCGATGTCCGCCTCGTCCATGGCAAGGCCGCGCTCGGAAATAAAGGCGGCAAGGCCGGCTTCGTCGAGCTCGCGGAAACCGTCGAGCACCTCGACGGGCTGGGGCTCGGGGGTCTCCATGTACAGCGTCTCGGGCAGGTCGAGCGAGGCGATGCGCGCCTCGACGGGGTTCACCACGTAGTGCTTGATGGCATCAATGGCGGCCTCGTCCAGAGCGCCCGAGATCATATAGACCTTGGCGGAGCGCACGGCGGGGCGCTCGCCCTGGCTGATGAGCTGCACGCACTCGCTGGCGGAGTCGGCGCGCTGGTCAAACTGGCCAGGCAGGAATTCGACGGCAAAGACGGCGCCATCGCTTGCGGGGAGCTCGTCGTAGGTCACATCGACCTGGGGCTCGCTAAAGACGGTCGGCACGCAGGACCGGAAAAGCTCCTTGTCGATGCCCTCGACGTCGTAGCGGTTGATAATCCTCAGGGCCTCGATGCCCTTGATGCCGAGAATTTCGGTCAGCTCGCCCTTGAGCTGCTGAGCCTCGACGTCGAACCCGGGTTTCTTCTCCACGTAGATACGAGAGACCATTGGTTCCTGCCTTCCTGATCGGTTGGGCGTACGGTACGGTATGCGGCAGCGGTCGGTTTGCGGGGTCTGCCCTGCGGTCGCCTTGAGCCACATGTTTGTAAACCTCACTATGATACGACAGCTCGCGGCGCGTTGAGGACGGCGAGGGTGCTACAGTGAAGCGCAAACAAGAGAAAGGCATCACATGGCATTCGTTTCGCTCGCCATCATCGCACTCGTGGCCTTTGCGAGTCCTTTTATCGCCTCGGCGATTCCCGGAAAACCCGTTCCCGAGACGGTCTTTTTGCTCGTGCTCGGCGCGGTACTGGGACCCCATATGCTCGGCGTCATCCATGTAGATGCTGAGGTCTCGCTTGTGTCCGAGCTGGGCCTGGCCTTTTTGTTCCTGCTTGCCGGCTTTGAGATCGACCCCAAGAGCATCACAGGCGTCGAGGGGCGCTACGGCTTGGCGACGTGGGTCGTCACGTTTGGTATCGCCTGGCTTGCCGTGCGCTTTACCCCGTGGTTCTCAGTCAGTCATTTCGACGGTATCGCCGTGACGCTTGCCCTCACTTCGACGGCGCTCGGTACGCTTGTGCCCATCATGCGTGAGCGCTCGCTCACCGGCACGCGCGTGGGCGACTCGATTCTCGCGTATGGCACTTGGGGCGAGCTCGGTCCCGTGCTCGCCATGTCGGTGCTGTTGTCTGCCCGCACTGGTATCCAAACGCTCGTTATCCTTGGCTTGTTTGCGGTGGTTTGCGTGTTGCTGGCCGTGGTCCCGAGCCGCTCCAAGCGCGTCGGCAGCCGCTTCTTTGCATTTGTTGAGGAGCGCGCCGATACCACGTCGCAGACCTTCGTGCGCCTGACGGTGCTCATCCTGGTCACGCTCGTGGCATTCTCGGCTGTCTTTGATCTCGACATCGTGTTGGGTTCTTTTGCCGCCGGCTTTGTCCTGCGCTATATCATCCCCGAGGGCAACCATACGCTCGAGACCAAGCTCGACGGTCTGGCCTACGGTTTTTTGATTCCGGTGTTCTTTACCGTATCGGGCGCAAAGATCGATCTGACGGCCGTGGCGTCGCGCCCGGGTCTGCTCGTGGGCTTTATCGTGGCGTTGTTGATTATTCGTGCCGTGCCCATTCTTATTTCCATGAGCATTTGTCCTGCGACGCGCGATGTGTCGGCGTATGGTCGCATTACCGTGGCCCTGTACTGCACCACGGCGCTGCCGATCATCGTTGCCGTTACGAGCGTTGCCGTCAACGCGGGCGCGCTGTCGCAAGATATTGCGTCGGTCATGGTTGCCGCCGGTGCCATCACGGTGTTCTTGATGCCATTGCTCGCGCAGCTCTTCTACCGCGTGGTGGATGCCGCACCGGTCGCCGCCGTGGCAGAGGTTGCCGAGCATCCATCCGATGCGCTCGACATCTTGCGCGCCCACCACGACCTAGCGAGCTTGCTCGCGCGCGAGCACGAGCTGCTGACCTCGCATGGCCATGGTCGCGTATTCGAGGGCCTGCCTACGCTCGATACGATTGCCGAGCGTCTTTCCGCCGAGGCAGCGAGCGGCCACATCGATGCCCGCATCGTGGACGCGGCGCACCTGCTTGCCGATAAGACCTATGGAGACGAGGTCGACCCGTCCGAGCTGACTCCGCGTGAGCGCCGCCGCCTGGAGCGCGCCAAGCTCGCTGTGCGCGAATACCGCCGTCGCATGCTGGAGCTCTATGCAAGAGAAGAAGCCGAGGACGACGACGGCAGGTAGCCAACGCCGCCGCGGAAAATGCATCCCGGAATTGGCGTCCAGAGTGGGACGTGCTTTCCGCGAGAGGCCCGTTGCGGAAAGCGTGTCCCAGAATCCGCGCCCAGAATGGGACATAGTTTCCGAAAAAGGCCCTGAGGGAAGCTTCGCCCCGTTCTGAGCTGAAATACCGGGACGCAGCTTCCCCTGCAAACAGAAGAAGGCGCGCTGCCTGTGGTTGATGCAGGCAGCGCGCCTTTTGCGTTGAGCTTCGTTGAGGTTCGAAGTAGTGGACTAGTTGGCCATGACGCCTTCGGTCCAGGCCTCAACGTCCTCGATGCGCAGGACGTTGGCGACCTCGGCCACGCAGTCGACGCTGGCAAGCTCGGCGGCGGCAGCCTGGACGTCCTTCTCGAGCGCGCGGTGCGTCAGGAAGATGACCGAGCAGGCATCGCTGACGCCCGGCTTGCCGTCCTCGACCTGGTTGATGAGCGAGATCGAGATGTTGTGCTTGGCAAAGATGTCGACCGTCTCGGACAGGGCGCCCACGCGGTCGGCGACCTTCAGGCGCACATAGTACTTGGTCTGGAGCTCGTCCATAGGCTTAAAGGCGAGGTTGTGACCATAGGGCTCAATCTCGGGCAGCGGAGCCACGCCGCGGCTGATCTGCTCGGAGAGCGACAGGATATCGCCCACGACGGCGCTCGCGGTGGGGAAGGAGCCTGCGCCGGCACCGTAGAACATGGTTTCGCCCACGGCGTCGCCTACTACGTAGACGGCGTTCATGGCACCGTTGACCTTGGCGAGCATGTGGTCGGCGGGGATCAGCGTGGGATGCACGCGGACGTCGACGCCGGCGTCGGTGTTGCGGGCGATGCCGAGCAGCTTGATGGTGTAGCCGAGCTCGCGGGCCTGGGCGATGTCCTCGGCGCCGATGGTGCGGATACCCTGCTGGTACACATCGTCGGTGGTAACGCGGGTGCCAAAACCGATGGAAGCGAGGATCGCCGTCTTGCTGGCGGCATCGAAGCCGTCGACGTCGGCGGACGGGTCGGCCTCGGCATAGCCCTTGGCCTGTGCGTCGGCGAGCACATCGGCGTAATCGGCGCCTTCGGCATCCATGCGCGACAGGATATAGTTGGTGGTACCGTTGAGAATACCGGCGATGGTCAGGATCTTGTTGCCCACCAGGTCGTGCTCGAGCGTGCTCACGATGGGGATGCCGCCGCCGCAGCTGGCCTCGCACTTAATCTGCACGCCGCACGCGCGCGCCTTCTCGGCGAGCGTCTCGACATGGCGGCCCAGCAGGGCCTTGTTGGCAGAGACGACGTGCTTGCCGTTCTCGAAGGCAGTGGTGAAGATCTCGGTTGCGGGATGCTCGCCGCCGATCAGCTCGACGACGATGTCGACGGCGGGGTCGGCGACGACGTCATGCCAGTCACTCGTAAAGGCCTCGCGCTCAATACCGGCTGCTTCGGCCTGCTCCCAGGCAAGCGCGCAGGCGCGGGTCAGCTTAAGGTCGATGCCGTAGGCTGCCAGGTACTCATCGTGGTGGCTCTTGATCAGACGGGCCACGCCGCCGCCGACGGTTCCCAGACCGATCAGACCGACGTTCACGGTGCGCAGGGGTTCGCTCATAGATAGCTCCTTGGTGCATCTTATGGATGGATTAACCGCTTAAAGGTTGAGTGCATTCTAGCGTGAACCGAGAGCGCGTGCTCGCCAGGCAACAGGAGTCGCACAAAACGGCACCCCCGAAACGCTGCGGAAACATTGGAAACATGCTCGCTACAAACGGAACTCCGTAACAAACTGTCAACGTTTGCACCATAAGGTTTGCCCTGTACCGCAAGACGGCCGCACCGCGGCCAGCGAAAAGGGGGATACCATGTTTAGCATCAATAACGTACTTAACCGCAGGAGTTTCTTGGCTGGTGCCGCGGCGTTCGGTAGCACCGCGGCACTCGCTGGTTGCTCGTCGGGTGGCTCGGACGGCGGCTCCGCCGATGACGGCAAGACCTTCAAGATTGGTGTCATCGGCCCTCTGACCGGCGCCGCGGCAACCTATGGCGTTTCGGCCGAGAAGGGTGCCAAGCTCGCCGCCAAGGATTTTTCGACCAAGGACCTCAAACTCTCGCTTAAGTCCGAGGACGACGTCGCTGACGGCGAGAAGGCCATCAACGCCTTCAATACCCTGTGCGACTGGGGCATGCAGGCGCTCGTCGGCCCCGTCACGACCGGTGCTGCCGTCGCCGTCTCGGGCGAGATCGCCGACGATATGCTCATGGTCACGCCCTCGGCCTCGTCGCTCGACGTCACCAAGGACAAGACCACGGTTTTCCAGGTTTGCTTCACCGATCCCACCATGGGCGCCAGCGCCGCAAAGTTCTTGGCCGAGAAGTACGCGGATGCCAAGATCGCCCTGTTCTACAACTCCGGCGATACGTATAGCTCGGGCGTTGCCGACGCTTTTGCCGAGCAGGCCAAGGCGTCCAAGCTCGACATCGTCGATACCGAGACCTTTAAGGACGACTCTTCCACGAGCTTTACCAACCAGCTCACCAAGGCCAAGGAGTCCGGCGCCACGCTCATCTTTGCGCCGATCTACTACACGCCGGCGTCCGTTTTGCTCAAGAACGCCAAGGACATGGGCTACGACATGACCCTCATGGGTACCGACGGCATGGACGGCCTGCTCTCTGTGGAAGGCTTCGATACCTCTCTTGCCGAGGGCGTACTGCTCATGACCCCGTTTTCGGCTGACGATGAGAAGAATGCCGACTTCGTCAAGGCCTATAAGGATGCCTACGACGAGACGCCCAACCAGTTTGCCGCCGATGCCTATGACTGCGTCCACGCGATTGTCGAGGCCATCGATAAGGCAGACATTGACATTACGGCCGACGGCGCCGACATTGCCGGCGACCTTGCCAAGGCCATGCGCAAGATCAAGATCGAGGGCCTGACGGGCGAGTTGACGTGGAACGACAAGGGCCAGGTTGAAAAGCCCGCTACGGCCTATGTGATTCAGGACGGCAAGTACATCGCCGCCTAGGTGCGTACAAAACGCGACCGGTGAGGGTGTTTTAATCAGGGCAGGGGCGCTTGTAACAGAATGGAAATATTACTTTCACACAATAAAGTGGCTAAACTGCATAAATCGATAGAAATACGCATAATTATGGATAAATGGACAAAACAAAAGAAAAGTTGAAATAATCGTCACTTTTCTCAACTAAAGCGTCTACTATTTTGCGAACGCCGAACACGGCGAAGGATGGCCTGTCGGGTAACCGAAACCCGACGAGATTTGAGAGGAGAGCCGCATGTCGAGCCTCACCGGTAAGTCATTGAACCCTGTTATGAATCGCAGGAGCGTTATCGCGAGCGCAGCAGGTCTGGGGGCGATGTCCATTCTAGCTGGCTGCTCCTCCAACGGCGGCGACAGCGGTTCCGCGTCGGGCGACGCTTCGTTTAAGATCGGCACCATCGGCCCGCTGACCGGCGCCAACGCGTCCTACGGCAAGTCCGTTACCCAGGGTGTCGAGCTTGGCTGCAAGGATTTCTCGACCAAGGAGCTGCCGCTTGCTAGCAAGGCCGAGGATGACCAGGCCGATGGCGAGAAGGCCGTCAACGCCTTTAACACCCTGCTCGACTGGGGCATGCAGGCCCTCGTCGGCCCGACCACCACGGGTGCGTCGGTTGCCGTTGCCGCCGAGTGTGGTAACGACCCCAAGACGTTCATGATCACCCCGTCCGCGTCCTCCGAGGACGTCACCGACGGCAAGGATTGTGTCTTCCAGGTTTGCTTCACCGACCCCAACCAGGGTGTCAACGCTGCCAAGTTCCTGGCGCAGAAGTATGCGGACGAGAAGTTCGTGCTGTTCTATAACTCCGGCGACGCATATTCTTCGGGCATCGCAGATTCCTTTAAGGCCCAGGCCGCTGAGTCCAAGCTCGAGATTGTTGACGAGGAGACCTTTAAGGACGACTCCGCCACGAGCTTTACGAACCAGCTGACCAAGGCCAAGCAGGCCGGCGCCACCATGATCTTTGCGCCGATCTACTACACGCCGGCGTCCGTCCTGCTCAAGAACGCCAAGGACATGGGCTACGACGTCAAGATGATGGGCTGCGACGGCATGGACGGCATCCTGGGCGTTGAGGGCTTCGATACCTCTCTTGCCGAGGGTCTGCTGCTCATGACCCCGTTCTCCGCCGACGACGAGAAGAACGCCGACTTCGTCAACGCTTACAAGGATAAGTACGGCGATACCCCCGACCAGTTTGCCGCCGATGCCTACGATGGCGTGCACGCGGTGGCCGAGGCCCTCAAGGAGGCCGGTCTTGGCGTCGACGCCGATCCGACCGAGGCCGCCGAGAAGCTGTCCAAGGCTATGCTCAAGATTACCGTTGACGGTCTGACCGGCAAGCTCACCTGGAACGATAAGGGCCAGGTCCAGAAGGAGCCCACGGCTTACGTCATCACCGACGGCAAGTACGTACAGGCCTAATTGGCCGCCTTACATAGAGCGGTTTTGATCCCAAGCAGGGGAGGTTTTGGCCTTCCCTGCTTGCTTGGTATCTAGGGACGATGTAACGTCCCTGTTTCATACATCAACTGGAAACCTATTCGAAAGGGGGATGTGGAACATGACGGTCTTTATCCAATACCTGGTCAACGGCCTGTCCATGGGCAGCGTCTACGCCATCATCGCGTTGGGCTACACCATGGTCTACGGTATCGCCAAGATGCTCAACTTCGCTCACGGCGACGTCATCATGGTCGGTGCCTATGTCTCGTTCTGTGCCACGTCGTATCTCGGCCTCCCGGGCTGGGCATCTGTAGTTCTCTCTTGTGTGGTCTGCACGGTTCTCGGTGTTCTCATTGAGGGTCTGGCCTATAAGCCGCTGCGCCAAGCAGGCCCGCTGGCCGTTCTGATCACGGCTATCGGCGTGTCCTACTTCCTGCAGAACGCCGCGCAGCTTCTGTGGGGCGCCACGCCCAAGAACTTTACTTCGCTCGTCACCTTCCAGGTGCCGGAGTTCTTGGCCAAGTTCAACGTAAGCGCCGTCTCGCTCGTCACCATCGTCGCCTGCCTGGTTATCATGGCCGGCCTGATGTTCTTTACAGGTAAGACCAAGATGGGCAAAGCCATGCGCGCCGTGTCCGAGGACAAGGCCGCCGCTCAGCTCATGGGCATCAACGTCAACCGTACCATCTCGATGACGTTCGCCATCGGCTCTGCCCTTGCCGCCATCGCCGGTGTGCTCCTGTGCTCCTACTCGCCGGTGCTGCAGCCCACGACGGGTGCCATGCCTGGCATCAAAGCCTTCGACGCCGCCGTCTTCGGTGGCATCGGCTCCATCCCCGGCGCCTTTGTCGGTGGCATTCTCATCGGCATCATCGAGGCGATGGCACAGGCTTACATTTCCACGAGCCTTGCCAACTCCATCGTCTTTGGTGTTCTGATCATCGTCCTGCTCGTCAAGCCTGCCGGCCTCTTGGGCAAGTACGTCCCCGAGAAGGTGTAGGTGAGCGTTATGAAGTTTCTTAAAGACAAGCAGACGCGTCACGACTTTGTTACGTACGCCATGTGCATCGTGGCCTTCGCCATCGTGTTCTTTATGCAGTCGAACCACATGATTCCGCGCATGATCGCCGGTCAGCTGGTTCCCATCACGGCCTATATCGTCATGGCCATTTCCCTCAACCTCGTCGTCGGCATCGCGGGCGACCTGTCGCTGGGTCATGCGGGCTTTATGAGTGTCGGTGCCTACACGGGCATCGTCACCGCGGTCGCCCTCGAGAGCGCCGTTCCCTCCGATCCTGTGCGCCTTATCATCAGCATCGTGGTCGGCGCCATCGCTGCCGCCATCCTGGGCTTCTTGATCGGTATCCCGGTCCTGCGCCTGAGCGGCGACTATCTGGCCATCGTGACCCTGGCCTTTGGCGAGATCATCAAAGAGATCGTCACCTGCCTCATTGTGGGTGTCGACTCCCGCGGCCTGCATGTGATCTTTAACATCACGGGTAACTCCACGATCGACGACCTGCACCTGCTCGAGGACGGCACCGCCATCATCAAGGGCGCGCAGGGCGCATCGGGCGTGTCGACCTATTCGACCTTCCTTGCCGGCGCCATCCTGGTTATGGTCGCGCTCGTGATCGTGCTCAACCTGGTTCGCAGCCGTACCGGCCGTGCCATTATGGCCGTGCGCGATAACAAGATTGCAGCCGAGTCCGTAGGCATCTCCGTCACCGAGTACCGCATGATCGCCTTCGTGGTTTCCGCTGCCCTCGCCGGTGCTGCCGGAGCTCTCTTCGGCGGTAACTTCTCGCAGCTCTCCGCCACCAAGTTCGACTTCAACACGTCCATCCTCATCCTGGTGTTCGTGGTCCTGGGTGGTCTGGGCAATATGCGCGGCTCCGTCATCGCGGCGGCGTTGCTCACGGTGCTTCCCGAGCTGCTCCGTCAGTTCTCGGACTACCGCATGCTCATCTACGCCATCGTGCTGATCCTGGTCATGATCTTTACCAACAACCCGCAGCTCAAGGCGTTCTTCGGTCGCGTCAAGGACCGTTTTGCTTCCAAGAAGGAGGTGGCAGCCGATGCCCAGTAAATTTGAGTTCAACAAGGGCAAGATGGTCCCCTATCCTTCTGGCGCCATCGTTCCCGACCGCGACCTGGGCGAGCGCCCGGCGCTCGAGTGCATTCACCTGGGCATTGAGTTCGGTGGCCTTAAGGCAGTCGACGACTTTAGCCTGACCATCGGTAAGACCGAGATTGCCGGTCTCATTGGTCCCAACGGCGCTGGCAAGACCACGGTCTTCAACTTGCTCACCAAGGTGTACCAGCCCACGCACGGCACCATCCTGCTCGACGGCGAGGACACCTCGGGCAAGTCGGTCTATCAGGTCAACCGCATGGGTATTGCCCGTACCTTCCAGAACATTCGCCTGTTCAACACCATGACGGTGGAGGATAACGTTAAGGTCGGCCTGCACAACCAGGAGCGCTACTCCGGCTTTGAGGGCGTGCTGCGCCTGCCGACGTATTGGAAACACGAGAAGGCCGCCCACGAGCGTGCAATGGAGCTGCTGTCCATCTTTGATATGGAGCACCTGGCAAACGAGCAGGCTGGATCGCTGCCTTACGGTGCTCAGCGTCGTCTGGAGATCGTCCGCGCGCTTGCCACCAACCCCAAACTGCTGCTGCTCGACGAGCCTGCCGCCGGCATGAATCCGTCCGAGACCGCGGAACTCATGGAGAACATCGTTAAGATTCGCGACACCTTTGGTATCGCCATCATGCTTATCGAGCACGACATGTCGCTCGTCATGAATATTTGCGAGGGTATCTGCGTGCTCAACTTTGGTAAGGTCATCGCCAAAGGCACGGCCGAGGAAATCCAGAACAACGACGCTGTTATCGAGGCGTATCTGGGCAAGCAGGATAAGGGGGAGAACTAAATGGCAGAGCCGATGCTTTCCGTCTACAACATCAATGTCTGGTACGGCGCCATCCACGCCATCAAGGACATCTCCTTTAACGTCAACGAGGGCGAGATCGTGGCTCTGATCGGTGCGAACGGTGCCGGCAAGTCCACGACGCTTAAAACCGTCTCGGGCCTGCTGCGTTCCAAGACCGGCTCCATCAAGTTTATGGGCGAGGACATTACCCATACGCCTGCCGACAAGCTGGTGGGCAAGGGCTTGGCTCAGGTCCCCGAGGGCCGTCGCGCCTTCTTGCAGATGACGGTCGAGGAGAACCTGGAGATGGGCGCCTACACGCAGCCAAAGTCCACGGTTGCTCCGGGCCTTGAGCGCGTCTACGAGCAGTTCCCGCGCCTGAAGGAGCGCCGTCGCCAGGTCGCCGGCACCCTTTCGGGCGGCGAGCAGCAGATGCTCGTCATGGGCCGCGCTCTTATGAGTAACCCTAAGCTGCTCATGCTCGATGAGCCCTCTATGGGCTTGGCACCGATTCTGATTGAGCAGATCTTCCAGATCGTCGAGGATCTGCATAAGGCCGGAACCACGGTGCTCCTGGTCGAGCAAAACGCACAGATGGCGCTTTCCATCGCCACACGCGGCTACGTGCTCGAGACCGGCAAGATCACCATGACCGGCACCGGCCAAGAGCTGCTGCACGACGACAACGTGCGTAAGGCCTATCTGGGCGGTTAGGCGGTTCCGCCGTTCTGCCGAACGGCGGACCAGCCGACGCTGCGCGGGCACCAGAGCGACAACTTGTCATTCAAAGAGGGCGGCATGACCAGAAGGTCTATGCCGTCCTCTTTTCATGCCAATTTGTTCGCTCTGGTGCCCGCTCGCTGTCCGTCCTCTGCCTGCGGCGTTACTTTGGTTCTGCCCCCTTTATGTTGCGGTGGAATAGGGACTAAATGGGAGCCTCAGAGGCCAAAACAGTCCCTATTCCACCGCAACTTCATGGGGGCGTGCGACAATGCCGCGTGGAAATAGAAGCGTCATCTGGGGGTCTATCTATGCTGTACGAGTTTTGTGCCGAGAACTTTGAGCGAGTGCCGGCGGCCATCGAGGCCGGTGCGGGGCGCATTGAGCTGTGTGACAACCTCGCCGTCGGTGGCACCACGCCTTCCGCCGGCGTTATTAGCGCTACAGTCAGCTACGCTCACGAGCATGACGCGCGAGTGATGTGCATGATTCGTCCGCGTGGTGGCGACTTTCATTACAACCAGGACGAGCTGCGCATGATGGAGATGGACCTGGGCCTTGCTGTGAGCGCCGGCGTTGACGGCCTGGTCTTTGGCTGCTGCAAGCCCTGTGCCAGCGGCTGGGCGCTCGACGAGCTCACCCTCGGCGCCCTCGTTATGGCTACGGGCTGCGCGACGGAGGAGTGCAAGCGCGAGTCCCTTGACATCACCTTCCACATGGCGTTTGACCAGCTCTCGCCCGAGGCTCAGCTCGATGCGATTGATACACTTGTCGACTGCGGCGTTACGCGCATTCTGACGCACGGTGGTACTGCCAGTGCGCCGATCGAGGACAACTTCGAAAACCTGGCCCGCTTGATCGAGTATGCGGGCGACCGCTTGACCATCCTTCCCGGAGGCGGCATCACTACGGCAAATCGCGACGCGGTCGCGGCGGCGCTAGGCGTCTCCGAGCTCCATGGCACCAAGATCGTGCCGGTGGAGGTATAGCCCGTGGCGCTGGTATTTGACGTTCAGCAGGCGAGCGGCAAGCCCGACGATAATCGTCGCCCTGGCACCGCGTGCCCCTTTTGTGATACGGAGGGGCTCGCCAGCGTCATCCAGCGCGATGGTGACTGCATCTGGCTCGAGAATAAGTTCAAGACCTTGCGGGCCACCCGTCAGACCGTATTGATCGAGTCTGCCAATCACGACGCCGACCTGGCGACCTATGAACCGGATGAGCTGCATCATGTGATGCGGTTTGCCCTGGGCTGTTGGCAGCAGATGCTCGATTCCCAACAGTACCGCAGTGTGCTCCTGTACAAGAACAAAGGCCCGCTTTCGGGCGGCAGCCTCGTCCATCCACACATGCAGATTGTGGGCTTGGAGCAGGAAGACGGCTATGCTTCGCTGGCTTCCGCCAATTTCGAAGGCATCAATGTTTGGCAACAGGGGAGAATCTCGGTCAACATCTCAACCGAACCGATTATGGGATTCTTTGAGGTTAACGTCTCGGCTCCACAGGGAATCGCCGCCAGCGACGACGCCCGCGACCAAGCCGAAGCGGACCTGTTTGCCGATGCGATTCAGGTGGCCCTGCACTATATCCTGCACGAGCACCACGGCGGCCGCGCGGAGTCGTACAACTTGTTCTTCTACCACATGGACGGCCGGACCATTGCCAAGGTGTTGCCGCGTTGGGTGGTTTCGCCCTACTTTGTCGGTTATCGTTTGGCCCAGGTCAATGCCGAGACCACGCTCGATATCGATGCAGAGCGCCTGCGTGCGCATCTGGAAACGCTCGTATAGCAAGACTATCACCCGCGTAATGCGGACAGTCTAGCGTCCCATGGCGTCGCGGCCGGCCTCGACGCGCTTGCGCTGGGCGGCGCGCTCCTCGCCGGTCAGTCGCTCAAAGAGATGTCCGATAACCGAGGCGAGCACCTGCTGAAACAGCGTTCCGCACATGACGGGAAACACGACCTCGCCGGGAAAATACTGCGTGGCGATGACGGCGCCCGAAGAGATATTGCGCATGCCGCAGGTAAAGCACATGGTGGTCGTCTCGCTATACGGCAGGTGCAACGCGCGGGCGACCAGAATGCCGACGACAAAGCCGCTGATGGCGAAGGTCAAAATAAAGAGGGCGACTTCCAGGCGCACCGCGTTCATGTGCAGCACGTACTCGCTCATGGCGGTGGAGTTGGACGCGATAACGCTCATCATCATGAACTTGCAGGCGGGCGAGAGCGCGGGGGAGAGTTTCTCGTGTCCCCATCCGCGCGTGAGTTCGTTGATCAAGATGCCGAGGATGGCAGGGATGGCAATCATAAAGGCCATGTTCTGCATCATGCTCGACACATCGATTGCGACGGTGGCACCCAGCAGGAGCTTGAGCGTGAGCGGAATCGTCACAGGTGAGATGACCGAGGACGTCAGGATGATGGTGAGCGCGAGCGGGCCGTTGCCGCCGAACATGCTAATCCACATAAAGGCGGTGACTGCCACGGGTACGCTGTACTCGAGCACGATGCCGCAGACAAGGTTTGGGTTGGAACCAAAGAACAGTGAGCTCATGGCATACGCCGCGATGGGGATGAGCACGGCCGAGACAAATAACGCCAAAATCAAATGTAGGGGACGGCGGAACACCTCGGCCACCTGGTGAAAGGTGTTGCTGAGCGCACCTTGGAACGTCATAAAGGCAAACAGGGCGGGAACGATGGGCTTGAGCACGCCGATCTGCCGGGGAAAGAGCACGCCGAGCGTCACGCAAATCGGAACGATGACCTGCATGTGCCCCGCAAGAAACTTGCCCAGTCCAACCCATTGCTTCATATGCTCTTGTGACTCCCTTTGCTCGTGAATCCGTTTTGAATGGATATGCTAGACGCTCGCATGCGTCCGTGCGTCAGAAACGCTCGATTATTTCGAGGGTATTACCACCCTCGTTTATCGAAACCGCGGCGTGCTGGACGTTGTGCGTCCGCGCTGCACGGTATAATAAATCCGTTCAACAGATCTGCCTGCCGAAGCGGGTATACACAGAGGACTCATCGCTATGAACCGTGAGAGGTATCGCGGCGACCTGCCCCTATCGGGGGTGGGCGCCTATGTCATCGCTTAAGACGACGCATCGCTGGGCAGTCGCTCGGCAAAACCCCGAGCTCGAAAAGGAGCTTTCGGCTGGCCTGGGCATACCCGGGCTGGTGGCGCGCATTATGGTTGCGCACGGCATAACATCCATCGAGGAAGGCCAGCTGTTTTTGACGCCTTCGCTCGATCGCGACTGGGCCGACCCACTCATTATTCCGGGCATGGCGGTCGTTGCCGACCGCGTCGAGCGCGCTATTCGCAACCACGAGCACATCGCGGTCTTTGGCGATTTTGACGTCGACGGCATTACGTCGACTTGTCTGTTGACCGAGGCGCTACGTTCGTTTGGCGCCAACGTCACGCCGTTTATTCCGCATCGCTTTGACGAGGGCTACGGCCTGTCGCGTGCGGCGCTCGACCGCGTCAACGAGCTCGCCCAACCCAACCTGATCGTGACCGTCGATAACGGCATTGCCGCCAAGGGAGAGGTTTCCTATCTGGAGAGCCTGGGGATCGATTTGGTGGTCACGGACCATCACGAGCCCTCCGACCAGGTGCCGCAGGGCGTGCCCCTGACCGACCCCAAGCTCGAGGACGAGGGTCCCTCGCGTGAACTTGCCGGTGCTGGTGTGGCGCTCAAGCTGGTGCAAGTCCTGGGTGAGCGCCTGGGCAAGCCGTCGTATTGGCGTTCGCTAATCGAGGTCGCGGCGCTGGGCACCGTGTCCGACATGATGCCGCTCACGCCCGAGAACCGCGCGCTGGTTGCCGAGGGCATCCAGCAGATGCGCGTAACCGCTCGTCCCGGCTATATCGCGCTTGCTGCGCTCGCCAAGACGGACCTTTCTACCATTACGGCCGACGGCCTGTCGTTTTCGCTCATCCCTCGTCTGAATGCTGCCGGCCGCATGGCTGATCCCAAGCTGGCGCTCGACCTGCTGCTTGCCCGCGATCCCATCGAAGCAAGCGCACTGGCGGCTGAGCTCGAGGAAATCAACCGCCAGCGCCGTGAGATCGAGGCGGAGCTCACGCGCGATGCCATGGCAAAGGTCGAGAAGACCTATGACGGCGGACGCGCAATCGTCGTGGGTGGCGAGGGCTGGCACGAGGGCGTCAAGGGCATCGTGGCGAGCCGCCTGACCAATCGCTATCACGTGCCGGCGCTGCTCTTCTCGATCGAGGACGGCGTTGCACGCGGATCGGGCCGCTCGGTGGGCAAAGTTAACCTGTTTGACGCCGTCGAGCGCTGTTCCGACCTGCTGATTCGTCGCGGCGGACATGCCGGTGCGGTGGGTGTGACCATCGAGGCATCCAAGCTCGATGAGTTCCGCCGCCGCCTTTCCGCCGTGCTATCGGAGCTTCCCGCCGAGGACTTTGAAGACACCGACGAGGTCGCCGCCACCGTCGACCTTTCCGAGCTGAATATTGAGACCATCGAGCAGATCTCCCGTCTTGAGCCGTTTGGCCAGGGCAACAAGGTGCCGCTGTTGGCGGCCGAGGGCGTGACAATGTGCGATCGCGCCGTGGTGGGCAAAACCGGCGAGCACATGCGCTTCGTGGCGACCGATGGCGCCGCGAGTGTGCCGGCCATTATGTTCCGCGTGCCGCAGATCGATAAGCTCATCAATTGTGATAGCGCCGTCGACTTGGTGTTCGAGGCCGTGGCCGAGCATTGGCAAGGTCGCGTAAAGCCCAAGCTCATGATCAAGGATGTTCTGGTCCGCGATACCACGCTGCCCAGCGTCGACGATCCGGCATGCGAGCTTCGTCGTGGCGTGCAGCCGGCGGATTCCGGCCTGCGCCTGGAGTCCCGAAAGCGCCAAACGCTCGCCCAACTTTCTTATACCGAGCTCACGCGCTCGCTTATCCATAGCTTTATCGGCTCGAACCAGCCGCACCGCGCGCAGGTCGAAGCGCTCGATGCCCTGGCCGATCACCAAAGTGTTCTGGCCGTTATGGGAACGGGGCGCGGAAAGTCTCTTATCTTCCATGTGCACGCCGCGCGCGAGGCGGTCCTTCGCGGGCGTGCGAGTATCTTTGTCTATCCGCTGCGTGCGCTCGTTGCCGACCAGGCCTATCACCTCTCGTCGACGATGGCTGCGCTCGGCATTGGCGTAGGCGTGCTGACCGGCGAGACCGTGGAGGCGGCGCGCGATGACGTGTTTGCCGGCTTGGCTTCGGGCCGCACCGGCATCGTGCTCACGACGCCTGAGTTCCTGTCTATTCACCGCGACCGCTTTGCTCGCTCGGGTCGTATCGGGTTTGTCGTTATCGACGAGGCGCATCATGCCGGTCTTGCCAAGGGCGGCGACCGTAGCGCATACCTCGACATGCCCGATATCCTCAAGGCCCTGGGCGATCCGGTCGTTATGGCGGCGACGGCCACCGCGACGGCTCCGGTCGTGGCGGAGCTTGCCCGCGTGTTGCCGATTACCCGTACGGTGGTCGACGAGACCGTGCGCGAGAACTTGCAGCTCGAGGACGACCGCGATCTTGCGAGCCGCGAAAACCGCCTGGTGTCCATCGTCGCGACGGGGGAGAAGACCGTCATCTACGTCAATTCGCGTGATCAGTCCGTGGCGCTTGCTAAGACGCTGCGCAAGCGGGTACCCGATTGCGCGACCCGCATCGCGTTCTATAACGCGGGGCTTGCGCGCTCCGATCGTCGCCGTGTCGAGGAAGCGTTTCGTGACGGAAGCCTCAGTTGCATCGTTTCGACATCTGCCTTTGGTGAGGGCGTGAACCTGCCCGATATCCGCCATGTCGTGCTCTACCACATGCCGTTTGGCGGCATTGAGTTTAACCAGATGAGCGGCCGCGCCGGTCGCGATGGCCAGCCCGCCGTGATCCATCTGCTCTATTCGTCGCGCGACGCCCGCATTAACGAGCGCCTACTCGACTGCTATGCGCCCGAGCGCGACGAACTCGTCACGCTCTATCGCGCGTTGCAGACCATGTGGCGCTCCAACCGCGGCAAGACCGGGGACGATTCCTTTAGCGCGAGCGATATCGACATCGCTCAGATGTGTCTTGCCATCGATGCTCGCACGCCGGTTGACGAGCGCTCGGTGGAAAGCGGCCTGGGAATCTTCGAAGAGCTTGGTTTCTGTCGCGTTTCGGGGTTTGACGACACCCGTCGCATCGCGATGGCCGAAAACCCCGGCCGCGTGCAATTGAGCAGGTCGATTCGCTATTTGGAGGGCTTGCGCTCGCGCATGGAGTTCTCGGCTTTCCGGAGCTGGGCGCTCGATTCGTGCGCTTCTGATATGCTAGCCAAAGTTAACCGCCCGATCGTACCGCGGGCCTAGGGGAAGGGGACCTCGATGGATGCCGCAGCCCGTACCGCCCATGATTCCACCCTCCAGCCTTTTTCGGAGATGGAGCACTATAAGCATGCCGATGAGCTGCCACCCGAGATTATGGCGGACAGCTACGACAAGCTGGAGCGCCTGTGCCTCAAATATATGAATGAGGACGACTTCTCTAAGGTGGAACAGGCCTACTGCTTTGCCGCCGAGAAGCATTGCAACCAAAAGCGCCGCTCGGGCGAGATGTACATCAACCATCCCGTCGAGGTGGCCATCATTTTGGCCGACCTTAAGATGGACTGTGACGTGGTGTGCGCCGCGCTGCTGCACGATACCGTCGAGGATACCGAGACCTCGCTTGCCGATGTTTCCGGCCTGTTTGGCGAAACCGTGGCAGAGCTCGTCGACGGCGTGACCAAGCTCACCAACATCGAAGTCGACAGCATGGACGAGAAGCAGGCGCTTACGCTGCGCAAGATGTTCCTTGCCATGTCCAAGGACATTCGCGTTATCATCGTCAAACTCGCCGACCGCCTGCATAATATGCGCACGCTTGCCGCCCTGCGCGAAGACCGCCGCCTGTTTAAGGCGCGCGAGACCATGGACGTGTACGCGCCCCTGGCCGACCGCCTGGGCATGAGCTCTATCAAGTGGGAACTCGAGGACCTGTCCTTCTTCTATTTGGAGCCCGACGCCTACCAGCGCATCGCACGCATGGTGGCGGAGTCGCGCGAGGTCCGTGAGCGCTATCTGGCCGAGACCATCAAGACACTCACCGACGAGCTCAACCGCATTGGCCTGGAGGACTTCCAGATCAACGGCCGTTCCAAGCACTATTGGTCCATCTACCAAAAGATGAAGCGCAAGGGCAAGGAATTTTCCGAGATCTACGACCTGGTGGCACTGCGCGTCATCACGCATTCGGTGCGCGATTGCTACTCCACGCTCGGTGCGGTGCATACGCTGTGGCACCCCATGCCCGGGCGCTTTAAAGACTATATCGCCATGCCCAAGGTCAATAACTACCAGTCGCTCCACACGACGGTTATCGGCCCCACGGCTCGTCCGCTCGAGATTCAGATTCGTACCTACGAGATGCACGAGCAGGCCGAGTACGGTATTGCCGCCCACTGGCTCTATAAGAAGTCGGGCGGATCGTCTGCGTCTAAGACCAATGATGCCCAGCGCTTGGACGACCAGATTAACTGGCTCAAACATTCGCTCGATTGGGCTGCGTCTGATGAGATCACCGACGCCAAGGAATACCTGCATTCGCTGAAGGTCGATCTGTTCGATCAGGAGATCTTCGTCTTTACGCCCAAGGGCGAGGTCATGGCGCTTCGTGCCGGCTCCACGCCGCTCGACTTTGCCTATGCCGTTCACACCGAGGTGGGCAACCACTGCGTCGGCGCTAAGATCAACGGTGCGGTGGCCCCGCTCACGCACGAGATCAAGACGGGCGACCGTGTCGAGATTCTGACCAACAAGAGTTCCAAGCCGTCGCGTGATTGGCTCAAGATCGTTAAGACACCTTCCGCCAAGTCAAAGATCCGCCGTTACTTCGCCGCCGCGACCAAGGACGACGACGCTGCCGCCGGCCGCGATATACTGGCTAAGGACCTGCGCAAGCGCGGATATGGCATCTCTACGCCACGATCCACGCGTGCGCTCAACGCCGTGGCGGAGCAGTTTAACTATAAGCAGCTCGAGGACCTGTTTGCCGCCGTTGGTGCGGGCAAAGTCGCCCCACGTGCCGTTGGCAATAAGGTCGAGCAAATCTTGGACCCCAAACCCGAGGAACAGTTCACCAAGGCCGAAGCCATTGCCGAGGTCGTCAAGCAGCCTGCCCGCGGCTCCAACCGCAAGCCGCAAAAGCGCGGCAAGAGCGCCAGCAACGGCATTATCGTCAAGGGCGAGAGCAACAGCGGCCTACTGGTCCGTCTGGCTCATTGCTGCAACCCCGTGACGGGCGACGACATCGTCGGCTTCATCACGCGCGGTCGTGGCGTTTCGGTGCATCGCGCCAACTGTCCCAACGTCAAGGGTCTTATGGAGCATCCCGAGCGCATGATCGAAGTGGAGTGGGACGGCGCTGCCGACACCCTCTTTCAGGTCGAGATCGTGGTCGAGTGCCTGGACCGCATGGGCCTGCTCAAGGATGTCACCATTGCCATTGGCGATGCGGGTGGCAATATCCTTTCTGCCGCCACGTCGACCAACCGCGAGGGTATTGCAACCCTGCGCTTTATGGTCGAGATCTCGGACGCGAGTGGTCTGGATCCGCTGCTGGCCTCCATCAGCAGCGTTGACTCGGTCTACGACGCGCGTCGCTTGATGCCCGGCGAGGGTGGAGCCCAGCTTAAGCGCCGCGTTTAGTCGCGACGAACGTGCCACATTATCGATATTCGCTACACTCGAGGCATCGTTTGATGCCTCGAGTTCTATAGAGAGGAGAGGGGCATGAGTGCTGTGTCCTTGGATTTAACTCCCAAGGGATCGGTCGAGATTGAGACGCTCGTAAACGGTCCCATTCAGACCAATAGCTATGCTGTTATTTCGGACAATGAGTGCGTGATTATCGACCCCGCATGGGAAGGTGAGCGTTTGGTGGAACATATTCGAGCCGAGCATCCCGATGTGCAGGTGCTCGGCGCCATTTGCACGCACGGTCACGCCGACCATGTTGGCGGTGTCGCTGGAGTTCGGGCCGCCGTTGGCGCCGACGCCCTGTACGAGCTGTGTGGCAAGGACGCAGCAGTGCCGCATGCGAATATCGAGGAGCAGCGAGCGATGTGGGGCATCGAGACGCCCGATCCAGGTGAGCCGACGCGGCTGCTTGCCGAGGGCGACACCATTGAGCTGGGCGACATTTGCCTGCAGGTAATTGAGGTGCCCGGGCACACACCGGGCGGCATCGTTCTGTTCGCCGCCACCGAGCAGGGGAACATTGCCTTTGTGGGCGACACCCTATTCCCGGGCAGCCACGGCCGCACCGATCTTGCCGGTGGCGACGAGGCAGCGATTCTGCGTTCGCTCTCCAAGCTCGCCCACATGCTTCCACCCGATACCGTTTGCCTAACCGGCCATGGCGATTCGACCACCATGGCACGCGAGCTCATGCAGAACCCTTTCATGCGGATGTAGCTTAATAGTCGGCTTTTGAAGCACGAGAAGCGTCCAAACGTCAAGCTATTTTTCCCCAACGGGTCGATTCCGTAGGGCAAACGGTCAAAAAAAGTCTGTTTGGACGATATTCGTGAACAAACGAACGTTTATGCCCGGGTGCGCCGTGGTAAAATCTCAGGCGTTATCGGAGCAACCTTACAGGAGGTTTCTTTTATGCTCGTCAACGCAGCAGACATGCTCAAGAAGGCTGAGGCCGGCAAGTACGGTCTCGGTGCCTTCAACACCAACAACCTCGAGTGGACCCTGGCTATTCTCCAGGCCGCCGAGGAGGCCAAGTCTCCGCTGATCCTTCAGTGCACCGCTGGTGCCGCTAAGTGGATGGGCGGTTTCAAGGTCTGCGCCGACATGGTCAAGGCTGCCGTCGAGGCCACGGGCGTTACCGTTCCCGTCGCCCTTCACCTCGACCACGGTTCTTACGAGGACTGCTTCAAGTGCATCGAGGCCGGCTTCACGTCCATCATGTATGACGGCTCTCACGAGGAGACCTTCCAGCTTAACCTCGACCGCACCAAGGAGCTCGTTGAGCTTGCCCACTCCAAGGGCATGTCCATCGAGGCCGAGGTCGGCGGCATTGGCGGCACCGAGGACGGCGTGACCTCCAACGGCGAGCTCGCTGACCCCGCTGAGTGCAAGCAGATTGCTGACCTGGGCGTCGACTTCCTCGCCTGCGGCATCGGCAACATCCACGGCGTGTATCCCGCCGACTGGGCCGGCCTTTCCTTCGAGCGTCTGGGCGAGATCAAGGCTCAGACCGGCGACCTGCCCCTCGTCCTGCACGGTGGCACCGGCATCCCCGAGGATCAGATCAAGAAGGCCATTTCCCTGGGCATCTCCAAGATCAACGTCAACACCGACCTGCAGCTCGTCTTCGCCAAGGGCGTCCGCGAGTACATCGAGGCTGGCAAGGATCAGCAGGGCAAGGGCTTTGACCCCCGCAAGCTCCTCAAGCCTGGTCGCGACAACATCGTTGCCCGCACCAAGGAGCTCATGGAGGAGTTTGGCTCCGTCAACAAGGCGTAAGCGTCGCTAAACTTCCCGCCGGAAGCCCCGTCCCCCTACACTGTTTCCTTTGCGCTCACCTGGCTTCGCCAGAAGTCGCGCCAAGGAAACAGTTCCGGGGGACGGGGCTTCCTTCGTTTAACGCCGCAGGGTTACGAGGCTGAATTAAAATGGCTTCTGGCTTCGCCAGAAGTCGCGCGACGGAATCAGCTCCGGGGAAACGGGGCCTCCTTTGTTAACTCGCTACAGGGTTACTGGGCTGAATTCATTTTTATAGGTACCGTTTATCGGTGTTGAGGGTTCCTTTATTGGGGCTTTCTTTTTATCTCGCTACAATGTGCTTCAAGAGTTCTAATGACTTGGAGTTTGGTATATGGCTGTTATTAATGTGCTGCCTTCGGATGGGAAGGTTATTGACGAGGGTCCAGTTGGTTGCTCTGCTGATGTTCGCTGTGATGACTTTCGTCATCTCGATGTTGGACTGCCGCCCGAGATTTTTCGTCTTAAGGATGCCGGGTATTTGACGCAGGCTGTTGCTGCCTGCGATCGCCTTTTGGAGCAGAACCCCGAGCCTTCGCTGGCTGCTTGTGTTCGTGCCGAGCGGTATCGCATGCTCGAGACGCCGCTTCATTTTTCGGTGTCGCGCGATCAGGCTATTACGATGATTCGCGAGGAGTGGCCTGAGTTTACCGAGGAGCAGTTTGACGATCTGATTGACCGTAAGCGTATTGACTGGCGCTTTATCGATGGCGAGCTGTTCGTTCTCGACAACTTCCTCGATTCGCTTCGCGTATATCCCAAAGAGGTCCCCGGCATGCGTCCCGATCCTACGGACGGAATTGCACTGCGCAACGAGATGCTCAAGGAGATGGAGTCGCAAAACGGATTGGCTCGCGTCATTACGCTTAAAGCGTCTGTGTCTGTCCCCGGCGCTCTAGAGGGGGAGACCGTTCGCGCTTGGCTTCCCGTTGCCGCCACCTGCCGCCAGCAGTCTCGGGTCGACATTCTCGACATGACGCCGGAGGGTGCTGTTGCTCCCGCGAACGCTTCGGCGCGTACCGTCTCGTGGTCTTCTTCGAGTGAGCGCTCATTCTCGGCGACCTATCGCTATCACATCGATGCTGCTTATTGTGATGTCTACGGTGGCACACTTCCGGTTCATCCGCGTATGGACGCGCCTCTGCCCGAGGATATTTCCGAGGACCGTCCGCACATTGCATTCACGCCGTATCTGCTGCAGCTGACGGCCGGTGTTGTTGACGGACTCGAGGATCCGCTCGATCGCGCCCGTGCTATCTATGATTACCTGACGCAGCATATCGACTATCGCTATCAGCCGCCGTACTTGCTTTTGGGATCTATTGTCGATGACTGCGCGCATTCGCTCCGCGGCGATTGCGGCGTTATGGCGCTCACGTTTATCACCATGTGCCGTATCGCGGGCGTGCCTGCCCGTTGGCAGAGCGGCCTGTACGTTGCGCCCGATTCGGTGGGGTCGCACGACTGGGCAGAGTTCTATACGCCGCAGACCGGTTGGCTCAACGCCGACGTGTCATTTGGATCTTCTGCTCGCAGGATGGGGGAGGAGTGGCGCCGCCGTCACTACTTTGGCAATCTCGACCCGTGGCGTATGGTGGCCAACAATCGATTCCAGGCAGAGTTTGAGCCCTCTTTCGACGGCATGCGCGAGGACCCTTACGATAACCAGATGGGTGAGGCTTCGGTCGACGGTCGCGGATGCCGTCGGCGCGAGATGCTCCGCACGGTCGAACTCATCGAAATGCTCGAAGTTCCATTTTCGGACTAATCGGTAGAAAGCTGTGATAAACTAACTCACGCATTGCGTGCCCGAGTGGCGGAATTGGCAGACGCAGTGGACTCAAAATCCACCGTTGGCAACAACGTGCGAGTTCGAGTCTCGCCTCGGGCACCATACATGCAAGTGAGCGTTCAAGGGGGTTGCGGCCCCCTTTTTCGTGCCGAACTCGCGTGAGCGCGCGAAGCGTTAAGCAAACAGGCCTGTGGCCTGTTTGTAGCGGAGCGTGGCGAGGGCGCCACGCGCCCGAAGCCCGGGGCTTCGCGAAGCGAAGGCCCTTCGAGTCTCGCCTCGAGCACCATACATGCAAGCGAGTGTTCAAGGGGGTCAAGGTCCCTTTTTCGTGTACGTAATGTGATAACGCGCTGTACGTGTTATTATTCGCAAGGCGTTGTTCCCACAATGCCCTAAAGAGGAACCTGAGGGTTCCCACCTTTTGGCGCCAATGAGCAGCTGACTGGTCATACAACTTAGATTCCCTTCCTCAAATCGAGGAAGTCTATGTGTACGACCTGGTTGCTGAGAAGCGCCGGGTTATTTTTTTATGAATGGAGGTAGGGAAAATAGCTAAGTCTGATGACACCCGCATCAACGACGAGATCACTGCATCTTCGTGTCGTTTGATTGGCGTCGATGGCTCTCAGCTCGGCCTGTTCGCCATCCGCGATGCCCAGCGCGTCGCCGACGATCAGGGTCTCGACCTGGTCGAGATCGCTCCCAACGCGGAGCCGCCGGTCTGCAAGGTCATGGACTACGGTAAGTTCAAGTACCAGCAGGCCATGAAGGCCAAGGCTGCTCGTAAGAACCAGTCCAAGGTCGAGGTCAAGGAAATGAAGTTCCGACCCAAGATCGACGTTGGCGACTACGAGACCAAGAAGGGCCACGTTCTGCGTTTCCTCAAGAAGGGCGCACGCGTTAAGATCACCATCATGTTCCGCGGCCGTGAGATGGCTCACCCGGAGCAGGGCCTTAACGTTCTCGAGCGTCTCGCCGAGGATCTCAAGCCTTACGCTACGGTCGAGTCCAAGCCTAAGATGGAAGGCCGTAACATGCTTATGCTGCTCGCCCCGATTAAGGGCGCCTTCGATGAGGATAAAGCGGCAAGCGATAGCAAGTAACTAGTGTTCTGTAACCGATTAAGGAGTATTTCATGCCTAAGATGAAGTCCCACAGCGGCACCAAGAAGCGTTTCCGCAAGACTGGTACCGGCAAGCTTATGCGCGCCAAGGCTTTCAAGAGCCACATCCTGAGCAAGAAGTCCACCAAGCGTAAGCGTGGCTTCCGTCAGGAGACCGAGATCGCCGCTGCCGACCGCAAGGTCATCAAGTCGCGTCTCGCCTAAGTTCGCGTTCCCGTTTTTCGTTTTACCGTCTAGGAGTTGATAGAACATGGCACGTATTAAGCGCGCTGTTGCCGCCAAGAAGAAGCGCCGTACCGTTATGCACCGTGCGAAGGGTTACTACGGTGCCGCTTCGCGTACTTACAAGCATGCTAAAGAGCAGGTCCAGCACTCCCTGCAGTATCAGTATCGTGATCGCCGCAACAAGAAGCGCGAGATCCGTTCTCTCTGGATCACTCGTATCAACGCTGCTGCTCGCCTGAACGATATTTCTTACTCTCAGTTCATGCACGGCCTGAAGGTTGCCGGCATCGAGCTCGACCGCAAGGTCCTGGCTCAGATGGCTTACGAGGACATCGAGTCCTTCAACGAGCTGGCTACCATCGCCAAGAAGGCTCTCGAGGCCTAATAGATTCTCTTGAATCGCTAGGGGAGTGTCGCGTTGTGCGCGGCGCTCCCTCTTTTTATCTGAAGCGCGGTTTACATTGCTAAAAGCGCGGGTAGATAGACACTTACAGGTGACCGATCTCTATATATTCCTGAACCAAAGGGTCATCATCTGATACGTGCGGAAGATCCGCACCAGTCTTTCTATTAGCTATAGAAAGCGATATGTTGTGTAGGACTTGTGAAGAGTGGAATTGACGTCCCACAGGGCTTCGCGGTCTGGCAATATATCTCCTTGCCGCGCGGCCCGGTCGGACCGGATCAGCCG